>NZ_JBEXMD010000024.1:0-154467 GCF_040610315.1 Amycolatopsis sp. NPDC004169 | reverse complement strand
TTCCTTCGGGCTCCCCGGGATGGGGAGGTCGGGGATTGACGTGCGGGCTTACGGGGGGGGCGCCGGGCCGGGCGTCCCCGGCCCGGCGCCGGTGGGATCAGCAGCAGAAGCTGCAGTTGCTGCCGCCGCCCGGGCTGGTGCAGCCCGGGGTGCACAGCGAGATGCTGGTGATCGCCGGCGTGACGCTCATCTTCTCGACGCCGACCTCCAGGTCGAGGTCGAACAGGTCGACGTCGCCGATCGCCGGAGTCGTGGTTTCGATCGTCGGCATGGTTCCTCCTTGGTCGGAATGCGGTGCGCGGGTCCGCGCACCGGGCGAGACTTCCCCTGGGGGACGGGCGTCCTTGGCCGAGGCCCGTCACGTAAAGCAACGCAGAAGGCGGACACCGGCCTCAAGGCTGCGCGGGACAACTGGCAGTCACGAGGCGGTCGGGCAGCCGGGGTGGCGGCTCATCCGATCGTGTGAGTCGTGAACCACGGGGCGGCCGGCTGCTACACATATTCACGTGTGGTCGGATGAGCAGCTCATGTCCTCCGTCGCAGGCGGCGACCAGCGTGCTCTTCGCGACCTGTACGAACGGCACAGCGGCGGGATGTTCCGCCTGCTGCGCCGGCTGACGTCCGACGCCGGGGTGGCCGAGGAGATCCTGCAGGAGACCTGGCTGGCAGTGTGGCAGTCGGCGGGCAGCTTCCGGGCCGAATCGTCGGTGCGGGGGTGGCTCTACGGCGTCGCCCGGCGCCAGGCGCACAACCGGCTGCGGCGCGCCTCGGTGGCTGAGGTCGGTCTCGAGGAAGCCGCCGCGGTCCCCGACGGCGCTCCCGGAGTCGAAGACCGGGTGCTGGCCGGCGCCGAGCGGGCGGCGCTCGCCGCGGCCGTCACCGAACTGCCGGAGCACCTGCGCGAGGTCCTCGTGCTGGTGCTCGCCGAAGACCTTTCGTACCCGGAAGTGTCGGCCGCGCTGGGTATTCCGGTCGGCACCGTCAAAAGCAGGATGTCGCACGCACGTCGGCAGCTGAGCGCCCGGCTCAGCCCGTCTCCGGTCCGCAGGAGTACACCATGACCCACCTCACCGACGACGAACTGCGCGGGGCCGCGCGGCCGGACGGTCACCTCGCCGCGTGCGCCGCCTGCCACCGGCGCTGGGACGCCTGGCAAGGCCTCACCGCGGCAACCCGCCAGGCCGCGGCCGCACTGGCCCCGGATGCCCGGCCGCCCGCGTTCGACGTGCTGCTGCCGCAGCTGCGGCCCGTGCCGCCGCCCGCCGCCCACCGGCGCTCCTGGCGCACGACCGGGTTGCTGGTCCGGTGGCAGTTGCGGCTGATGCCGCGGTCGCTGCTTCCGCTGAGTTTCGCCGGGCTGACCGCGGCCGTCGTGATCGCGCTGCTCACCCCGGACGCCCAGCTCGCGTCTCGGTACTTCGCGGCCGCGGTCGTCCTGGTCGCGCTGCTCGGCTCGCTCGCCACCGTGTCCCGCCGCGGCGACCCGCGTGGCGAGCTGCTGTTCTCGGTACCGACGTCACCGGTGACGGTGTTCACCGCCCGGCTGGTGCTGGTGCTGGCCGCCGACCTGCTGCTCGCGCTGGCCGGCTCGGTCGCCGTGCACGCCGCGGGTGTCGGCAACGGGGTGTTCGACCTGGTCACCGGCTGGCTGGGGCAGTCGCTTCTCGCTTCGGCCATCGCCGTTTCGGGGGCGGTCCGCTGGTCGTCGGGAGCGGGGGCGGCGGCCGGTGTGGCCGCGTGGTGCCTCGGCTCGCTGACCACCCTCGCGCGGGGCGGCCTCGCCGAGCGCGTCGCCGTGGTGGCCTCGCAGATCTGGGGCACGACCCCCTGGACGCTCGCGCTCGTGCTGCTGTTGTTCGTGCTGGCCGCTCGCCGGCTCCGTGTGCCGGAACGACGGCGGGAACTCGCGTGAACCGTTCGGCGGGTGCCCGCTACGTACCGGGCATGCACAACGCAGAGCTGTGGCGGTACGAGGCGAAGCGGGCCGGGCGCCACGTCCTGGCCGCGCCGCCGCTGCTGGCCGTCCTCCTGCTCGGCACCGGGCTGGGGCTGCGCGGCGCCGGGTTCACCGGGACATGGGTCGCACAGGCCGTTCCGCCCCTGGTCACCGGCCTGGCGGCGGCCGCGATCGCCGGCGGGGAACGGGCCGCCGAGCTCCACCTGAGCCTCCCGACACCACTGCGCACGACCTTCGCCCGCCGGCTCGCCCTGCTGGGCGCGGCCACGGCGCTGGCGGCGCTGGCCCTCGCAGCGGCCCTGCTCCCGGACCTGGCGGCGCTCACCCGCTTCGGCACGGTGTGCGCCTTCGCGGCCCTGCTCACCGCCATCGGCACGTGGTCGGCTGCCCGGATGCGCTCGGTAGCCGGCGCGTCCACGGTGGTGCTCACGGCGTGGTTCGGTGAGCTTTTCGTTTTCGAGCGGGTTTTCGCGGCGCCGGCGGTCCGGATCTTCGCACTGCTGGTGCTGGCCGTCTTGGTCGCAGTTCCGGCGGCGAGGCTGCTGGCCGACGGGCGTGGGCTGCTCGAAGGAGGCCGGGAATGACCGCGATGTGGTGCGCGGTCCAGGGTTCCTTCTGTTACGAGGCCCGCATGGCCGCCCGCGGCCGTGTCCTGTGGCTCACGCTGCTGCCGCTCACTGCGCTGGCCGTCCTGCTCGCCCTGTCGTCTCCCGCGGTCGCCGGGCAGGACGATCCGGCCGGGCGCATCGGGACCACCGTGCTGGTCGTCAACACCTTCGCCACCGCCGGCCTCGGTGTTGCCCTTGCCGGGCGGCTCAACCAGCACAGCGCGCCCGGTCTCGCGGAAGTCCTGGACACCACGCCAGGTGGCGGGACCACGCGGCTGGCCGGAGTGCTCGCCGGTGCACTGGCCGTGGCCCTCGTGCCGGTCTCCGCCGTCGTCGTGGTGATCGGTGCCGCCGTGAGCATCCGGTCGGGGACCGCGGCGCCGCTGGCGTACGCGGTGCTCGGCGTGCTCACCGTGCTGGTGCCCGCCGCGGTCGCGATGACCACGTTCGCCGGCCTGCTCGGGCTGCTGATGCCCGTCATCGTCGCCCGGGTGCTGGTGGTGGCGCTCTGGTTCTGGGCCACCCAGCTGTCCCCGTCGTTCGTGCCCGTTCCCTCGCCGACCGGCACCGTCCTCTCACCGCTCGGCGGCTATCCCGCCGTCGCGTGGCTCGGTGCGCGCCGGATCTGGGCCGGCCGCGGCCTGGACGGCGTGCTGAGCCCGGCGCCAGGAAGCGGCGCGGCCGTGCTGAACGTCGTTCTGGTGCTCGTCTCGGCGGCCGTGTTCTTCTTCGCGGCCAGGCTGCTGACGGCCTGGCGGGCCGACCGCCACCCCACCCAGGACGGAGCGCTCCGGTGAACATCGTGATCGAGGGCCTCGGCAAGGTCTACCGCCGCGGGCAGACCGCTCTGGCGGGCGTCGACCTGCGTATCGGTCAGGGGATGACCGGTCTGCTCGGCCCCAACGGCGCCGGCAAGACCACGCTGATGCGCGTCCTCACCGGCATCCTGCGCCCGACATCGGGCCGGGTTCTCGTCGGTGAACACGACCTGGCGACGACGTCGGGCCGGACGGCGGTGAAGCGCATGCTCGGCTACCTGCCCCAGGAACTGGCGCTCTATCCGGACCTCACCGCGCGGGAGTTCCTCGACTACCTCGGGCTGTTGAAAGGGGTCGACGACAAGCGCCGCCGGCACGCGCAGGTCGACGACCTCCTCGGCCAGGTCGGGCTCGACGAGCACCAGGACCGCCGGATCGGCGGGTTTTCGGGCGGAATGAAGCGCCGGCTCGGGATCGCCCAGGCACTGCTCGGCGATCCGCGGCTGGTCATCGTCGACGAACCGACCGCCGGGCTCGACCCGCAGGAACGCATGCGGTTCCGCGCGTTGCTGGCAGGACTCGGCGGCGACCGGATCATGATCCTCTCCACCCACATCCTCGACGATGTGGCCCAGACCTGTCCCCGCGTCTGCGTGCTAGACCGAGGCCGCGTGCGCTACCACGGCACGACTACCGGCCTGACCGACGCGGCGACGGATCGCACTTTCCAGCTGCAGAGCGAAACACCCCCGTCCGGCGGCACCGTGGTGAACGCGGTGTCCGGGCCTGCGGGCACGGTGTACCGCCTCGTCGGCACCCCGCCGCCGGGTGCGGATCTCGTGGCGCCCACCCTGGAGGACGGTTACGTGGCCCTTCTGCAGTCTTTCGAACCGACGAAATCATGAGGTCGCCGATCATGTCCCGTTTCGGCCGGCGTTCCGCCGGCGTACTCGCTTCGACGCTTGTCCTTGCCGCGTGCGGTGCGGGGGTGCGCGATCCCGGGTCGACAACTGCTGTTCCGCTCCCGCCGCCGACGTCGGGCCGGCAACCGGTGACCCAGGCCAACTTCGGTTATCTGTGGCCGTTGACCGTCGACCGGGGCACCCTTGAATGCCGCGGTGTCGACCAGGTCGTGTTCGTCGGTGCGGACGGCAAAACCTATGCGCTCAACGACAAAGCCGAAGAGGCCGGCGTGCCCGGAATCGGCCCGCTGCGCAAGGAAGGCAGCCAAGGCGGCCAGGTGAGCCTCGGTGCATTGCTGAGCACCGGCCTCGGCCTGTGTGGAAAGGGTTGATCGGGACAGGTGCCCGATCACCGGAGACTGGCCGGTTCGTCCGATGAGTACGGTTGATCGTGCAAAAATGAATTCTGTGAGGCGAACCGCTCATCATCGCCGAGTCGCAAAAGATCGGTAATTGTGAAAGCGCGTCCTGGTTCACTCGGATGCCACTTGGAGTGTGAACACGAAGTGCTATCTTGGATAGTGGTTGGTTGACGCCTAACAGGATGGGGGCCTGTGGTGGATCTGTCGCGCGAGCTGGTGATCAAAGCGCACTCCGGATTGTGTCTCACGCTGGACGCCCATCGTGACGGCTGGTCGGCGGCCGGTATCCGGCTCGAATTCGTCGATCCTGCGGTATTGCCGGTGATGCCGCCCGACGGGACACCCGTGCTGGTGCCCGCGGCGAGTGAACCGGACGTCGCCGTCGTGCGTTCGCTTCGGCGGGGACACTGCCTGCGGCCGATCATCGCCGTCGTCAGCGACATCGACGGGCACCAGACTTTCCGTGCCATCGACAACGGCGCCAGCGGCGTCCTGAACATCCGGCTCCCGGCGGACAAACAGATCGGTGCCGTCTTCGCCGCCTGCGACGGAGCTGTCCGGCCTGTCATGTGCGGCTCGCGACTGCAGCTTGTCGATCCGCCTGCTGGCCCCGGCGAGCCGGGAGACGTGGAGACCCTCGACCCCGAGGAAACCGGCAGGTTGATGCACCTGCTGTGCGGCACCAGCAGCATTTCCTCGATCGCGCAGCAGTTCTACTGCTCAGAGCGGTCCATGTACCGCCGGCTCCGGCGGCTGTATGAGCGGCTCGGGGTCTCCGGGCGTTCCGAGCTGCGGTCCCGCATGTCCGGCCGGAAAGCGATGCTGGTCGGTTCCCGGTCCGTCCGGATCTGACCTCCGCCGCGGTTCCGGCGGGGCCGCCGGAAATAACGCCGCGCATTCGGCGACCATTCTCGGCCGCCCTCCGGCGGTGGATCTGCGCGACAGGGCATAATGATCGCCTGCCCACGTCGACGGAGGATCATGGTTCTGGGAATCGCCGCAGCGGCGGCCGCGCTCGTTTTCGGTATCCGGGTGCGGCGGGAACCCCGGCGGCTGGGAAATGCCGTCTGGCTCGGCATCGCCGTCGTCCTGGGCGGGTTGTGGCTGCTCGGCAGGCTGTCCGGGGCCGGCTGGCCGCAGGCCGTCGCGTTCCTCGTTGTGGCCGTGCTCGCGGCGTCCGCCGTGCTCGTGCTGCCGTGGGCGCTGATGGCGAACGGCGTGGTGATGTGGCGCCGCGAGAGCCACAACGTCGCCAACCTGCTGTCCCTGCTGGCGGGCATCGCGCTGTTCGGGGTCTTCGCGCTGGCCACGACCACCGTCGCGGTCGGGCACGGGCCGTGGTTCGTGGCGGCTGCGCTCTCGCTATTGCTCGTCGCCGGCTACTTCGCTTTCCTGTTCGCGGCCCTGCTCGCGTATTCCGCCCTGTACGGCCGGATCGGCCGCCGGACGCGGGCGGACGCGATCATCGTGCTCGGCTCGGGGCTCCTCGGCGACCGCGTGCCGCCATTGCTGGCGAGCCGCCTCGACCGGGCCGTCGAGTGCCTGCGCAAGGCGTCCGGACCCGACCCGGTGATCGTCGTCTCGGGCGGGCAGGGGCCTGGTGAAACGGTTTCGGAGGCCGTGGCGATGAGCGCCTACCTCCGCGCGGCCGGGGTTCCCGCGGAGCGGATCCTGGTGGAGGACAAGGCCACCACGACCGAACAGAACCTCAGCTACAGCGTGGCCGTACTCGATGCCCACGACCGAGGCGGTGCCGTTCTGGCCGTCACCAACAACTACCACGTGTTCCGGACGGCGGTGCTGTCCCGGCGCTTGGGGCTGCGGCTGAACGTGGTCGGCGCGCGGACCGCATCCTACTTCGTGCCGAGCGCGTTCCTGCGCGAGTTCGCCGCGCTGCTCGCGCAGTACCGGCGCACGAATCTGGCGGCCGGCCTCGTCCTGGCCGCACTGCCGCCCGTTCTGGTCCTCTTCGCGAATCGCTGATCGCGTCGGCCGGATGGCAGAACCTGCCAGCTTTCCCGGCGGCGTCGGTAGCGCCGTAATCGGCGCGTACTGTCGGGATCGTGCCCAGGGGATTCGACATTTCCTTGCTCGGAATGGACGGCGTCGGCAAGTCCACGCTGGCCGCCGCGCTCGCCCGGCGGCTGCGTGCGGAAGGCCGCGAAGTCTCCGTCGTTTCGTGGCAGGATTTCCTGCGCTCAGCCGAATCCGACGCCGGCACGCGCCTGCTCGGCGGGCTCTACGGCGCGCTCATCCGGTGTCTCTACGTCGGGACGGAGGCCCTGGACCGGCTGCCCAGCGCGGACTCGCAATACTTCGGTGACGCAGGACTCCGCCGGGTGCGGGAGCTCGATTCATTGCGCGTCACGGGGAACCGGACGCGGCCGCTGCTCGCGGCCGCACTGCTCGAAACCGCCGCACAGCTGCTGGCCAGGGAGCTGGTCGTCGAGCCCGCCCTGGCCCGGGGCGAAGTGGTGATCCAGGACGGGCACGGCCTCAAGATCGCGGTCAAAGCCCTGCTGCTCGCCGAAGCCGGAGCCCAGGCCGGAACGGCAGGCCCCGACCCGGTCGGTGCGGAGCTGAGCAGGTTGCTCGGCCGGTGGGCCGAACCGTCCCTCGGCGTGTTCCTCAGCGGAGACCCGGAAGACGCCTTCCGTCGGAAGAACGGGACGTTCGGCTTCGCCGAACATTACGGCCTGACCGGCGCCGAACCCGGCGCGACGTTCGTCCGGTTCCAGCGGCAGGCACAGGAGCGTTACGCCGCCGCCGCGCGGGAACACGGCTGGCTGACCGTGTCGTCGCGGTCGCTCCCGGAAGCGGTCGATGCGGTGCTCACCGTGCTGCGGCGGCGGGGGTTCGTCGAGGCGGTGCCGGCGTGACCGGCGGCTTCAGGCCGGAGGACCGGGACCGGGTGACCAGGTTGTGCGACGAACTGCCGGCCGGGGTGCCGCTCGCCGTGGTGCTGAGCGGAAGCCAGGCCGCCGGTCTCGGCAACGTTCACTCGGACCTGGACGTCCTGGTGATCGCGGCCGAACCGGTCGAGTTGCCTGCCTGGGTCGCGGAGTCCGCCGAGCTGGACGTCACCTCGGTCCCGCCCGCGCGGATCACGCAGTACGCGGCCGAACTCGCTGCCGCCGCGGCCGATCCGACCGACCGGCGCGCCCTTTTCGCCGACGAGCCGAGCCGGTGGAAGCCCTTGGTGCAGCTGGTGCTGGGGGAGCCGGTGCGCGTGACCGCGCGCGGACGCGCGCTGCTGAGCTCACTCGACCGGAAGCTCCTGCGCCGCGTACTGCTCGCGCTCTTTTCGGTGCGTGCGGGCAACCTCACCGAAGACGCGGTGGGTGCGCTCCGCTCCGAGGACCTGCTGACGGCGCTGTGCGCGTCGGAAGAGGCCGTGCGCAACGCCGCCGAGGCCGCCCTGGTCGTGCTCGACGACCTCTATTTCGCGCCGAAGTTCCTGTTCCGCCGGCTGGCACGGCAGCCAGGCCTGACCTGGGTGCTGGAACACCGCGAGGCGTTCGGCCTGCCGGCGGCCGGCCCCGCGGAGTGCCGCCGGATCGTGCGCCGCCGGCTCTGGCTGGCCGGGCACCTCAACGCCCGCGCCGTGCTCAACGGGGCCGACGACGTCGCCACGGGACTGCCGCCGTGCGTGCTGCACGGCGCCGGCCCGGTGCGCAGCCCGTACTTTTCGCTCGTCCGGTACCGCGGCGGAATCGGCGTCACCGGACCGCGTTCGGGGTACGTGCTGTCCGAGCCGGCGGCCGCGCTGTGGGCCATGCTCGACGGGCGGCCCGCCGGCGAAGTGCTCGGCGAACTCGATTCGCTGGGCCACCGGACCGGCTCGCTGGCCGGCGAGGTGGAGAGGTGGCTGGAGCTCGGCGTCGCGGTGCGCCGGGCGGACATCCGAGTGGGAGGAGAGAACCGATGACTTCGGCAACGACCGAGGACGAATTGTTCGACCTGGACGTGCACGTCGAGGAGCACCCGACGGAAACGGAGCCTCTGGTGGACGGAACGCACATCCTGTGCACCCCCGGCTGCCCGACGGTGCGGCCGACGGTGTTCTGCCCCTGATCAACCCGTGAGGAGCAGGCGCGCCCAGCGCTGGGGGACCGCCGGGGCCAGGCCGTGCAGCACCAGTCCGACCCCGGCGGTCCCGCGCAGGAACCCGGTCGCCGTCCCCGGGTTCGCCGTGAACCGGGTGGTGATTTCGGTGCGCAGCCGCGCGATCCGGCGGCCGAGCAGCGGGTCCGGCTCGGGCAGGTCGCGGTGGATCCGGTCGAGCAGGTGCAGCAGCCCGGCCCGGCCGTGGCAGAGAGTCCACTCCCAGTCCGGCCGTCCCGGGCGCCTCGCCGCCGACCGCGCGAGGTCGAGTGCGAGCGCCTGCCATTCCGGGACGGCGAAGGCGTTGCCGGCCAGCTGCAGCGCCCGGGCCGCCCCGGCCCCGCCGTAGCACCAGCCGGGTGACAGCCGGACCCGGCTGACCGGGAGCTGATGGTCCACATCGGACCCGAAGCAGTCCGCGACGACGCCGGCCCGGATCCGGCCGGCCAGAGCCGCGGCCGCCGCAGCGGCGCCGGGAGGGCGATCGGCCGCCAGCGCCAATAGTGCGAGTGGCCCGGCAACGCCGTGCGCCATCCCGAGGTCGACCGGTTCCGCGATCGGAGCGCGGCTCCAGGCCACGACACTGGTGAGCAGCCGCTGCCGCAGCTGCGAACCGGTCCGGTCCAGCCACGCCGCCGCGACTCCGGTGAGGCCGCTGATCAGGTCGTAGCGGTGCGGAGGTGCCGAACCGGGCAGGGCGAGCTCGAGCCGCTCGCCGAGCAGCCGGTCCACGTCCCGTAGGGCGGTGCGGTACCTCGTCCCGTCGCGGGAGAGCAGCCGCAGCGCGAAGGAAAGCCCGGCGAGGCCGCCGAACAAGGACGGGCCGGCGGGTGGGTGCTCGACCGCCGCGCGCACGTGGGCGTGCGCGTGCCGGTCCCAGCCCGCGTTTGGTTCGGCCGCCGCCAGCTCGGCCAGCGCCACCGCCAGTCCGATGCGGCCGTCCGCCATGCCTGCGGGCCGCCCGGTGGGCCGCGCTTCGGCCAGCGAGGAGAGCAGCGATCGGCTGAGTTCTTCACTGCTCATCGAGGCCTCTGGCGGTGACGTCCCGGAGGCCGTGGCCGAGCGCCTCGATTTCCGGCGCGGACAGTCCGGATCGGCGGGCGTGGTCGATGAGGAACGCGGTGCCGTCGGGCTTGGGCAGCTCGGCGAATCGGGCCTCGGCGGTTGCGGCCCAGGCGCGCAACCCGGGATCGGAGCCGCCGAGCAACGCGCTCAGGCGCGAGCGCCGCCGGTGCGCTTCGCGATGAAGCCGGCGGCGCTTCGTCACGTCGGCGGGGCAGACGGACGCGTAGACGTCCACGAGTTCCGCCGTGGTGAAGCCGAGCGCGCGCAACGTGACGTCCGCGGTGAACGCACACCGTTCCACGCGCGGCAGCCCGCCCGACGGCACGGCCAGCATCGACCGGCTGTCGGCGATCTTGAGGTCCTCAGTGCCGGTGGCGCGGTATGCGGTCAGCGCGTACCCGCCGACCAGGCCGCGCCGGGCCAGGACGGCCAGTTCCCGCAGGAGCGGTGCCGGATCCGGCCCGTGCACCAAGATACCCAGTCCGGGCGTGGGATCCGCGGTCCGCTCGAACCACCAGGGCCCGCCGAGCACCGCATCCACCGCGCGGATCACCTCGTCGTGCTGGGAGACCGGAGCACGGAGCTCGAAGTACCAGCGGTCGTCCTCGCCTGGGTGGTGCAGCGGCGCGAGCGGGACGGGCGGATCGGCCGCCGGGACGCGCGCCGGAGCCACGGCACGCAGGGAGACCACGACTTCGAGGTGGTGTGGCCGTCCCGCGCCGTCCTGGCAGGCGGCCTCCTCCGGTCCGGGGATGGCCTCCTCCACGTACCACGAGCCCCGGGACCGCTGTGCCGCCAGCTCGGCCAGGTGGTCCGGCTGGTCGAGATCGAGCAGCAGCCGGTGGTCCGCGACCCCGGCGTGGACGTGGCGGGGCACCGGCCACGCCCGGCGCCAAGCCGCAAAATCGGTGTCCGGCAGCTGCCATCGCGCCGGCTGGAGCACAACGCGGCCGATGCGCACCCGTGGCAGGAACGGCAGGTGCGCCAGATCGCCCCAGATCTCGCCGAACCGCCAGTACCCGTGCTCGGACACTTCGCTGGCGAACCGCACCGCATTCGGGGCGGTCGCCGGGGTGAGCAGGTTGGCGGCGCGCAGCAACACCCGTCGGCCGTCACGGGCCGAACGCAGGCGCAGCCGCCCGTCCCGCACCTCGACCAGCAGGTCGGCCAGCGACAGGTCGCCCGGTGCACCCCCGGCCGTGACGCGGTACGGGTGGCCGCCGCTGCCGAGGGCGACGTTGGTGAGGTGGCCGTCGGGGTGCGCATAACCGAGATCGGCGAACAGCACCCCGGGCGACGCCGCGCGCTCGTGGGCGGCGAGCGCGCGGACCGGCTCCGCGAAACCGGCGTCGACGTGGGTGAACCGCCCGAACGAACGGCCGCCGGG
This sequence comes from Amycolatopsis sp. NPDC004169, assembly GCF_040610315.1. Lineage (NCBI taxonomy): Bacteria > Bacillati > Actinomycetota > Actinomycetes > Pseudonocardiales > Pseudonocardiaceae > Amycolatopsis > Amycolatopsis sp. NPDC004169. The sequence continues at coordinate 143,264 of NZ_JBEXMD010000024.1, read as the reverse complement.
AGCCACACCGTTGACCGGGGTCAGCACGGCCAGCCAGCCTTCGGCCCGTGCGGCCACGGCCACGAACAGATCCGCCGAAGGCGGCGCCAGGCCGTCCGGATCGGCCAGCGCGGCGACCTCCGCCTCGGTCAGCACCACCTCGACCTCGCGGTCGCGAAGGGCCCGGTGCACCTTGGCCCGCAGGAACGGCACGCTCTCCGGGACGACCGGCCCGGTCTTCCGGTCGCCCGGCGGCGCCGGCCGGGTGTACCCCGCAGGCGGCCCGAGACCGCCGGCGCCGTCCAGCAGATCCAGCAGCGGGACCGCCTGGTCGCCGTAGCGCCGCTCGACCGCCTTCGCGTAGTCCGCCAGTGGGTCCGGGTAGGCCGGGCACAACCGGAACGCGGCGTCCAGCGCGACGCTCAGCTCGTCGCCGAGATCGGTGGGCAGGGTGCCGGACACCTCCCAGCCGAGGTCTACCTGGACGTGGTGTTGCCGGGTGCGCACGCCGAACCGGTCGTAGAGCTCCCGCAACGGCTCCACGCCGTCGCCCAGGCGCGACACGCGGTAGCGGTCGAGCGCGCCGACGAGAGCCGACGGGCGGTGCGCCGTGGGCAGGACCGAACAAAGGTGGGCCAGCGGGTCGAGCGCGGTCGTCGGCGGCCGCAGCGTCGTCTGCAGCACGCCTTGGGCCACCAGCGAGGTCAATAATCCGCGAAGTTTCGCCCGGTCGACGTCGGGGTGGGCGCGGGCCAGTTCGTCGCACAGCGTCCGGAACGTCACCGGCGTCGCGGCCGACACCAGTACCCGGGCGACCGGGGCTGTGCACCGCAGCGAGACTTCGGCGTCCGCGCGCGTCAGGACGATCCGATCACCGCGGTGCCGGATCGTGACATCGGCGACGACGGGCACTTCGGCCAGCACCCGGTCATCCCGCTCGAAAGCTTCGGCCAGCCGCAGCACGGCGCCGTGGTCCAGCCGCGCGGTCCGCCGCGGCTCGCCCAGCCGGATGTCGAGCTCGTCGCCCCAGCCGGTCAGGCCCACCCCGGCGAACGCCCCGAACGGCGTCGGTCGGCTGGTGGCCCGGATCAGGTAGCGGGTCAGCGCGCGCACCACCGTGCGGCGGCGCTTCGGCGGCAGCGTGCCGCCCGTCCGGAACAGGGTGTCGGCGTCGGCGGCCAGGGAGGGGCTGGCAATCCACAGCGCCTCCCGGAACCGGGAATCGGCCATTGCCCGGCGGAGCCCGCCGGGCTCCGCCGGGTACGCGCCGGCCGGGAGCAACGGTGCGCGCACCATGGCGACCGGTTCCACCTGGTAGTCCACCGCACCGACGATGCCACGCGCTCGCGCGGTCCGGCCCCGGCTGGCAGTGTTCGTGGCAGTCGCGGGAAATCGCCGTGAACCGCCGCCGCGTGCGGCGCTACTCACCTGGTGTCAACGAAATCGGCGAAGTGGAGAAGCGATGACTGCCGGCGCGGACGCGCTCGAAAAACCGGCGCTGCGGGACCATCCGGCACTGTGGACGGTCGTCGGCACCGAACTGGCGCGCATGCGGCGGGGATTCCTGCCTTGGTACACGGTCCTCGCGCCGATCGCGATCGCCGTCCCGCTCTACCTCGGCTCGCTGTTCTCCGACGAAGGCGGCTCCGGCCGGACCTGGGGTGTGTTCAGCCGGGTGACCCTGGAGTTCTGGGGTGCGCTCGTGCCGATGAGTGCCGGCCTCACCGCCACGCTCGCGGTCCGCGCGGACAGCGACGCCTGGCGGCTGCTGCTGTCCTACGCGGTACCGCGCCGGCAGTACTTCATCGGGAAGTTCGGTGCGCTCGCCGTGCTGAGCCTCGTGTCGAGCACGGTCCTCCTCGTGGTCCTCGCGGGCGGTGCGGCGCTGAACGGCCAGCTGGGCGCGGTGGTGGGCACGATCGCCGCGGCGGCGTACCTCCCGTGGCTCGCGGGGTTGGCCACCACCGCGCTGGCCCTGTTGTTCACTGTGCTGTGGGGCCTCGGCCCGGGCATCACCGTCGGCGTGGCCGGGCTCCTCGCCGGGGCACTGACCGCGGACAAGGTGTTCTGGTTCGCCATTCCGGTGGCCTGGCCCATGCGGGTGATCCTGCCGGTGGCCGGCATCAGCCCCAACGGCATAGCGCTCCCGCCGGGCAGCCCGCTGGCGGACGCCGGTGTGATCCCGGTGGCCATCGGGTTGTCGGTGGCGTTGCTGGCCGTACTGCTGCTGGTGGGCTGCCGGCACCTGAGCCGCAAGGAGGTCTGATCGTGTTCGCTCTCGAGATTTCCGCGCTGCACAAGCACTACGGCAGCCACCGGGCCCTCGACGGTGTCGACCTGCGGGTACGGCAGGGGGAAGTCTACGGGCTGCTCGGGCCCAACGGCGCGGGCAAGACCACGCTGATGAAGACCGTGCTCGGCCTGCAGCGGCCGACCAGCGGTGAAATCCGGCTGTTCGGACGCCCGTCGGAACGGCGCCTGCTCACCGAGGTGGGTGCGCTGGTCGAGGCACCCGGGCTCTGGCCGCACTTGAACGCGCAGGAGCACCTGCGGATCCACGCGAAGCTGCGCGGGGTTTCCGAAGACTGGATCGGTGCGGTGCTCGACCAGGTCCAGCTGACCGGGGTGCGCGACCGACGGGTTTCCCAGTACTCCCTGGGCATGCGCTGGCGGCTCGGCATCGCGATCGCTCTGCTCGTGCGCCCGCGCTTCATCGTGCTCGACGAGCCGACGAACGGGCTCGACCCGATCGGGATCCGGGAGATGCGCGCGCTGATCAGGTCGTTGTCCGGGGCGGGCGTCACCATCATGATCTCCAGCCACCAGCTCTCCGAGATCGCGCAGATCTGCGACCGGGTCGGCGTGCTGGTCGCCGGACGCACCCGGTACGAAGGCGAAGTCCGCGGTCTCGCCCTCGACGGCGACTTGGAAGCGGGCTTCTTCCGGATCATCGAAAGCGTCGGCGGCGGCGTCCGCTGAGGCTTGGCCGCCTTCCCTCCAGGGCCCGTTGCGTTGCTCCCCCACAACGCAACGGGCCCGCCCAAGTCCGTGGCCCGCCTCTTGCTCGCCCGCCGCGCCTCTACGCTCCACCGTCGCCAACCACGTTGGCGGCGCCATCCGGCACCTCACTCGTCGAGCCATTTCGCAATCTGGTGGAAGCGGTATGAGGCCGTTCGGCGGATCCGCCGTTACCGATCTGCGTTCAGGGCGTAGGTGCACCGGCGTAGAGAGCCATCAGGCTGTTCGAGATCTTCTGACGCGGGAAGTACTGGTCACGGGAGAAGCGGCACGGTCCTCCAGAGGCGAGCTGTGCCGTCGTCGCTTGAGTTCGTGTGCTTGGCCGGTCCCTGCCGGACGGAGGCGCCCGCCGCCGGGTACCGGACGGCTCGACAATCGCCCATCGACCTGGTCGACCTGAGCGGCCTGCGGATCAGGATGGCTGGCAACCGCGCCGGCTCCGGCCGCCGCTGAGTGAAACGACGGTCGCCGCGTCAGCGCTGTCGCGCTAATCGATACCACGTGTGATCGCCACGAGATCGAGCGGATGGTAAGGCTGGGGTCCGCCAACCTCGCGAAGTTCTTCCAGCTTCTAGGCAGCTCGGCGGACGAATCCTTCCGACGAGCCGTAGCCAGCTGACCGGCGGGAGATCTTGAATGCGCCGGTGTAACGCTGTGTCTACAACGAGCGACTGGATGTCGAGGAGGGCTCCGACGTGGCGCTGGTGAACCGACCGTTTGTCGATCAAAACGCAGGGCCTGCTGTTGCACTAGGTGTACCGGCCTTCCTCTTCGAGTTGCGTTCTGAGCTAAGGGCTCAAGGAGAGCATGAAACGGAGTTTCCACCTAAAGAGGGTCGCGGCTTGAAAATTGTCGAAGCCTCATATTCGGCTCGAAGCACGACTTATTGCAGTGATCAAGCCCTCTCTCTTGATGTCTTCACTGCCCTTCCGTTGGGCAGTGCGGGCGGCCTTCTTGTTCACGAAAAGCTTGGTATGATAGTGGTTGGCAGGGGATTGCTCGCCTTTACTGCAACGCTCCGAAGGGGACGGTGTATCAAACTGTTCCGGAGGGCGGAATGGAGGAGGAAGCTGAAGTTCTTTATGCTGGAATAATAACTTCGAATGTGAACCCCAAGGTACGCGTTTTGGATCTGGAATCTCTTGGGTGCCTGGGGAAGGTCAACGTCAAAGGCCACGGACGCGGTTGGTCTCGTTTGCATAGCTGGTCTGGCAAGAGATTCTCGTAATATCTTCAAGGAGGACGTGCTTCAGAATAATGCCAGGAGCGTCAAATCGGCGTCTATTTCTGAGGTGGAAGGTAGTCTTCCTGTAGAGGCCAGATGAGTTGGCGACCCGCGGGAGCTCGTCTTTACCGCGCCGATTCCGGGCGCTGGCCGGGCCCAATGGATTGGCGTGGGAAGGGTTTGCGGGGCTGGTAGCAGCTACCGAGTTCGGGAACCCGCAGCCGGACGTTGTGGGCGGCCATGCGGATGCAGTGAGGGAGAATTGGTCATCGAACCTGCACCGGATGCCTTCGACGACGACAGCCGTCCACCGGCGCGTCGTGGCCCTGAGCTCGCCGAGTAGGCGACCGGCTGGCGGCGCCAGGGGACGGAACGGGACTGGCCGATGCCGAAGTACTCCTCGACGACCTGGCCGCTGAGCGGCTTCACGAAACGACATGCGTCGCGCAACTGCCAGGAACGTGATTGTTCGAGGCGGTAAGCGGTCGAGCCGTCACGTTTTCTGTAAATTTCAGCGCTGAGTTCGACCCTTGTTACCGATCGCAGTCGGCAGGGGGAGGCGCTGGATCAGGGGCCGGAGCGTCCCGGGTTGGCGGGATGCGCGACGTCGTGCTTGAGGTGCTGAGCAAGGGCTTCGCGTTGCGGCCGGGGAATCCGCCCGGCCCGGACGGCAATGAGCTGGGTGGATCGCCCTGCTCAGCGCGGACGGCGAGGTTGCGCAGCAACGGACTAGTTCCAAGCCGAGGGCGCCGTGGAAGACGCGCAGCGCCGCCACCCGGTCGCCGCCGGCCAGCGCCAGGTGGTTGAGCACCAGGGTGGGCACGCCCGCGCGTTCCGCGAGAGGGCCCACGTCCTCGATGAGGTTGTGCCTGCCGACCAGGTGCTGGTGGATCGCCTCTTCGACGGGCCCGCGGATGAGGCGGCGCGGCCCTGGTCACGACCCGCCACTCGGCCGGGCTGCGCCGCTGGCTGCCCACCGGCGCAGCCCCGCGTGCGAAATCACCGCCGTCGCGGCCGTGTCGAAGTCCGGACGCGGGGAGAGCCCGATGGCCTTCTTCACCTGGAGGGTGCGCCTGCCAGCGCGACGACAGAGACTTCAGCAATCCCCTGTTCCCGCCGGTCAGCAGCACCTGTCGGCGCGCCCACCGGAGCGAGGCTGTCGCTGATCGGGGGGCGATTGCGGGGACTTGGCTCAGGACTTGATGAAGTCGAGCAGGTCGTTGTTGAAGGTGTCCTTGTAGGCCGTGGTCTGGGCCAGGCCGTGCGGGGCGCCGGGGTAGACCTTCAGCGTCGCGTTCGGGACGATCTTCGCCGATTTCAGTGCCGCGGCGGCGATGGGGACGATCTGGTCGTCGTCGCCGTGGATGATCAGGGTCGGGACGTCGAATTTCTCGAGGTCCTCGGTGGTGTCGGTTTCGGAGAAGGCCTTGATGCAGTCGTAGGCACCTTTCTCGCCCACGGTCATGCTCAGCAGCCAGAACGAATCGCGCAAACCTTGCGACACGGTGCTGCCGTCGCGGTTGGCGCCGTAGAACGGCTCGCTGAGGTCCCGGTAGAACTGGGACCGGTCGGCGGTCAGGGCGGCCCGCAGGCCGTCGAAGACTTCCAGGGGCTGGCCCTCGGGGTTGGCGCTCGTCTTGAGCATCAGCGGCGGGATCGCGCTGAGCAGTACCGCCTTGGCCACCCGGGAGGTGCCGTGGCGGCCGATGTAGCGGGCGACCTCCCCGCCACCGGTGGAGTGGCCGACCAGGACCGCGTCGTGCAGGTCGAGGGCCTCGATCACCGCGGCCAGGTCGTCGGCGTAGGTGTCCAGGTTGTTGCCGTCCCAGGGCTGGCCGGACCGGCCGCCGCCACGGCGGTCGTGCGCGATGGCGCGGTAGCCGTGGGAGGCCAGCAGGAACAGCTGATCATCCCAGGCGTCGGCGGTCAGGGGCCAGCCGTGGCTGAAGACGACCGGCCGGCCGGAACCCCAGTCCTTGTAGAAGATCTCCGTGCCGTCGGCGGTGGTGACAGTACCCATCGTTCTCTCCTTCTTCCTGATTGATGCCGAGGCGGGGACAAGGGCTCACCCGTTACCCGGCGACCGCCCGGTGGCCGCTGCCTGGATCCGCTGGGCGGACAGCGCCTTGACGACGAGTTGGACGGCGACGGCCAGCAGCAGCGCCGCGAACAAGATTCCCGACAGGGCGGGAGGGATCACCAGCGCGGCGTACACGGCCGGCACCGAGGCCGCGGCGGCCGCGGTACCGACGACCAGCCCGGCGCGGACGTCGACCAGGCCGCTTCGCCGGCTGGTCACGGTGCCGGCCACGCTGGCCGGGATGCTGACCAGCAGTGCCGTGCCCTTCGCGATCAGGTCGCTGACGGCGAAGCCGGAGATCAGGAGCGGCACGGCGATGATCCCGCCGCCGATGCCGAACAGGCCGGAGGCGATCCCGACCACCAAGCCGACGCCGACATAGCCGAGCGCTACGCCCGCGGTCAGGTGGACCGGGTGGCCGCGCTCGGGCGCGACGGCCAGCAGGCGGATCGCATTCGCGACGACGAAGGCGATGAACATCCACCGCAGCCAGGCCAGCGGCAGGCGCCGCAGCAGGTAGCTGCCGGCGACCGCCCCGGCGATCACGCCCGGCGCCAGCAGTGCGGCGCCTGCGATGCTGACGGCGCCGTGAGCCAAGTAGGTGGCCGAGCCGACGACGGCGGCGGGGATGACGGCCACCAGCGAGGTCGCCGCGGCCTGCCGCTGGCCGAGACGGGCGCGCCACATCAGTAGGGGAACCATCAAAATGCCGCCGCCGATCGCGAATAGTCCGGAAAGGACACCCCCGACCGCCCCGATCGCGGCCAGGGTGGCCCAATACCCGCGGCCGTGCCCCCGCGCGGAGGCAGCCGGCGCCGCGGTCGCCTCGTCGTCCCGCTCCGGGGCGGCGGAGTCGCCCGGGCCATTTCCTGCGCTGCTCATCGACTGCTCCTCATCAGGTCAGCCGCTTCCCGGCCAGGATGTCGGCCCTGCTCGATCGTCATGGCTTGGTGAACACGGCCAGTGGTTTTCCCGGTTCGACGAGGTAGGTGGACAGCATGCGGCCCGTTTCGGGGCCGAGGTCGGTGGCGTTGTGCGGTGTCTCGGGCGGGATGAGGAAACCGTCGCCGGCGTTCAGGGTGAGCGTGGGCCGGGACTGGATCTCCATGCGCACGGTGCCGGCCACGATGAAGCCGACCTCTTCACCGGGATGCCGGTGCCAGCCGGACTGCACGCCGGCCGGGATCTCGGTGAGCACCTGGACGATCTCGCGGCCGGGGATCGAGGACGCAGCGCGCTGCAGTTCGGTCCGCGTGAGCGTGCCGGCGAGGTCATCGCGCGAGTCAGGGCTGGTCATGGCGTCGGCGCGGTGTCGCGCAGGAAGGCGAGCAGCTCGCGGTTGACTTCTTCGGCATGGGTGACGCCCATGACGTGCGGGCCGCCGTCGATCTCGGCGTACCGCGCCGCGGGCAGCGCGGCGTGCAGGCGACGACCTTGGCCGTTGATCGGCAGGATCCGGTCGGCGGTGCCGTGCAGGATCAGCGTCGGGATGTCGATCCTGGTGATGTCGTCGCCGAAGTCCGCCAGCCAGCCGGGCGGGCACGCCCAGGTCGCCCATGGTGAGGCCTCGGCACCGGCGTTCCAGAGGGCGCGAACGGTTTCTTCGCTCACCCGTTTGCCGAGGTAGTCGTCGAGGTTGAGCAGGTTCTCGACCAGCCCGGTCAGCCACGCGAAGCGGTCGTCCAGGATCGCCTGCTGCACGCCGGTCACCCCGGCCTGGTCGACGCCCTCGGGGTTTTCCGCGGACTTGGCGAACGACGGCGCCAGGGTCTCGATGAAGACGCAGCTCTTCAGCCGTTCCGTGCCGTGGGTGCCGATGTAGCGGGCCAGCTCGCCGGTCCCCAGCGAGAAGCCGATCAGCGTGACCTCGCGGAGGTCGAGCCCGGTCAGCAGCTGGTGGAGATCATCGGCCAGGGCGTCGAAGTCGTAGCCCTCGGTGGGCCGGCTCGACCGGCCGAACCCGCGGCGGTCGTAGGCGATGACGCGGTGCCCCGCTTCCAGGAGAGGGTGAACCTGCGGTTCCCAGGATCGGCTGTCCAGTGGCCAGCCGGCCAGCAGGACGACGGGGTGGCCGCTTCCGTGGTCCTCGTAGTACAGCTCGATCGGGGTGGAATTTTCCTGGCCGACGGTCACGGTGCCCATGGCGTCCTCCGGGGAAGCTCGCTGTCACGGGCAGCATGTCAGCGGGGCGCGGTCACGCCCAAGACCCGCTGGCCCTACAGCACGGTCGCGCTCACCCGCGAGAGGACTATGGCCAGCCCGCCGAATATTCCGGCCAGCCCTACCTCGTCGAGCCGGCTGGGCTGGAAAGATGTGGCCATGCCCCGGTCGGTTCTCGTCGTCGACGATGACTCGTCCTTTCGTGAGCTTGCGATCGGGCTCCTGCGCTCTTGGGGCCACGATGTCGTCGGGGAGGCCGGCAGCATCGCGGAGGCCGTGGAGCGGGTTGCCGAGCTCCGGCCCGATACCGTGCTGATCGACATCGGGCTGCCGGACGGCGACGGGTTCGAGTTGACCGCGCGTGTGCGGCTGATGTCGTGGCAGCCCCGGGTGCTGCTGATTTCCTCCGATTCCGGCGCGGCCACCGATTCCGAGGCCCGGCAGGCGGGCGCCGTCGGCTTCGTCCCGAAGACCGACATGGCCGGATCGCAGTTCCGCCGGATGCTCGATGGGTGAGCCGGCCCGGGCCGTGCGCGTGGTCGTCGGCGAGGACGACGTCCTGATGCGTGAGGGAATCGTGCGCCTGCTGGCGGAGGCCGGGCTCGAGGTGCTGGCCCAGGCCGGGGACGCCGAAGACCTGCTCGGCAAGGTGCTGGCCTACCGTCCGGATGTCGTCATCGTGGATGTCCAGATGCCCCCGCACCGAGGCGATGACGGGCTGGTCGCGGCCATGGAGCTGCGACGTCGCCGACCCGCGCTCGGGGTTCTGGTCCTCTCCCAGTTCAACGAGGAGTCCTACGCGCTGGACCTCATCGGGGACCGGCCCGAAGGGGTGGGCTACCTGCTCAAGGAGCGGGTCGGGGATGTCGAGACGTTCGTCAGCGCGATCCGGCGGGTCGCGTCCGGGGGGACCGCCCTGGACGCCGCGGTCGTGCGCCGCATGCTGGGCCGCGATCGCCGGGACGACCCGCTGCGTGAGCTCACGGCCCGCGAGCGGGCCGTGCTCGCCGTGATGGCCGAGGGCAAGTCGAACGCGGGCGTCGCCGCGGCGCTCGCCATCAGCGAGGCGGCTGTGGAAAAGCACGTGACCGCCATCTTCCGCAAGCTCGGCATCGGCGCCGAAAGCACCGGACATCGCCGGGTCCTCGCCGTACTGGCTTACGTGCGGAGCGCCGGTCCAGGCTTGTAGACCCGCGCACAGCTAATGAGGCATTCCCGGCGTGGACGGGAGCGGTTCGTCAACCGGCACTGTGGCTTCCACGGTGGTTCCCATTCCCGCCGGGCTGGTGATGCGCAGCGCGCCGCCGCGTGCTTCGACCCGATCGAACAGGCCGGTCAGACCCGAGCCCGTGCCGGCCTGAGCTCCGCCGATCCCGTCGTCACCCACCTCGATGTGCACCGCGCCGTCGCTGAGGCCGGCGCGAACCCAGCTGCGGCTGGCGCGGGCGTGCTTGACGACGTTGGTCAGCGCCTCGGCCACGACGAAGTAGGCGGTGGTCTCGATCTCCGCGGGCAGCCGGGGTATGTCGACCACGGCGTCGACCGGCAGCGGCAGGTCGGTCAGCAAGGACTCCACTCCGCCGCGCAAGCCCTTGCGGGTCAGCCCCGCCGGGAGAATCCCGCTGACGAGCTCACGCAGTTGATCGGTGGCGCGCTGAGCGTGCTTGAGTGCTTCCTCGACCCGGTCGATGCCGGCCGGCACGTCGCGATCGGCGAGTGACTGCCGGGCCAGTTTCAAGGTGATGACCGTCTGGACCAGACGCTGTTGGGCACCGTCGTGCACGTCACGCTGCAGCCGCCGCCGAGTCTCGTCGGCCGTCGACAGGACCCGGGCGCGTGAGGCGATCAGCTGTGCGCGGCTCGCCGCGTTGCTCACCGCGGTGCCGGCCAGGTTGGCGAACTGCTGAAGACGCTCCTCGACTCCGCGCACCAGCGGCCCGTCGGCCGAGGTGGCGGTGAGCATTCCCCACACGCGGCTCTCCAGCGCGATCGGTGCGGCGACCGCCGCGGTCAGGCCGAACTCCCGGGCGAGGCCGGCGTCGGGTTCGGCGCCGTAGTCGTCCACGCGCTCCGGTCGTCCGGTCCGCCGGACGCGGTCGGGCAACGTGCCGGACGCGTAGGAGATGCGCGTCCCGGGCGGCACCGGACCACCGCTGCGGCTCACCACCACCAGCGCCGCGTCCTCCTCGAAGCGGACGAGTGTCATCGGCTGGCCGTCGAGAAGCTGCTGAGCCTCGGCAGCCACCGCCGCAAAGATCGCATCGGGCGGTCCGCCGCGGGCCACCTGTTCGGCGACGCGCAGCAGCGCCGCCCTCTCGTCGGCCAGCGCCTGGACGTCGGCACGCGCCTGGGAACTGGCGATCGCCGTGCCGGCCAGCTCGGCGAACCGCGAGAGTTGTTCTTCGATTCGGGGCGGTAAAGCCCCTCTCCCGGCTGCCACCAGAGCGCCCCACAGCCGGTCCTCGGCCAGGACCGGCGCCGCGGCGCTCGACGAATATCCCTGGCTCGAGGCCAGCCGCGGCCACGCGCCCGACATGGCCTTCAGCCGGTCGGTGCGGGCCGGCCGCCGGGTCCGCCAGACGCGCTGGGTGGCGCCGTCACCGTCGCCCGAGGCGCGCATCCCCACGGTCACACCGTCCGGCGGATCGTGGATCGCCACCACCTCGGTCGCCCCGTCGGGCTCGAAGCGCAGCAACGTGGTGAAGGCGACGCCGACCAGGCGCGCGGCCTCGGTGACCACCGCCTCGAGCACCTCATCCGGCGGGGCGTCGTGCACCGCCAGTTCGGCCACTCGCCGCAGCGCGGCCTGCTCGGCGGCGAGCTGCTCGAGCTCCTCGCGGCTCTGCTCGTTGGCGATCGCGATGGCCAGCAGTTCGGTGAACGCTGCCAGCTGGTCCTCTGTCCCGGGCGGGAGCTCCTGGTCACTCGCCGAGCCGACGGCGGTAAGTCCCCACACGGTTCCGTCGACGATGACCGGCGCACCGACTGACGATCGCCAGCCCCAGCCGCGGATCATCTCGGCCAGCGAACCCGATGAGCCCGTGTAGCTCGCGATCCGGCCCGGACGCTTGCCGTCCCAGATCAGCCGAGCCAGGGTGCCGGAGCCGAACGGGTGCCGGACCCCGATGCCCTGGTAGCCGTCGGACTCGTTCCAGCGCCCGATCATGGTGACCGTCTCGTCGTCGTGCAGTCGCACCAGCGCCGCGTCGGTCGCGGAGATCAGCAGGCCGACCTCGGTCACCAGTGCCTCGAAAACCTCGGCACGAGCGGCCCCTCGCGCCACCAGTGTCGCCACTCGTCGCAAGGCCAGATGCTCGGCAGCCGAACGCCGAAGATCGCCGGGTTCCTTCGTGGAGGGTTCCATGGGCTCATCCGGGGGTGCCGGGCTTCGTGCCCGCTTCGGTCACTCAAGCGACAGTACTCAGTGACAGGCCGGGCGACCAGGCGGAACCTCCCGGCGACATGGTCGCCTCAGCCGGTACGAGCGCCGGTAATCGCCCGTGGCCGATGCGCGGCGGGGCGTGCGTGTTCCACCGCTCCTACTGCATTCGCTACCGTGTCGCCGCCCGCACCGCGAACACGCCGGACAACTCCAGCGGGAACCGGGGCTTCCGGACGGTCGCCGACGTCTCGGCATCCTGCCGTGGTTGCCTTGTCCGGTCGACCGGGGTTAGCGTGTGGCCTCGTTACTTACCGAGTACTCGGTAAGTAAGAGTCCGGAGGTGCCCGCGTGCGCGATCGTCCCAACGTCCTGTGGCTGTACTGCGACGAGCTGCGCGCGGACGCGCTCGGTTGCTACGCGGAAGCGGGGGGACTGTCCCCGCGCACCCCCCACGTCGACGCGCTGGCCGCGGACGCCGTCGTGTTCGAGCGCTGCTACACCAACTCGCCGGTGTGCGTGCCGAGCCGCATCTCGACGCTGACCGGGCTGCCGCCGGAGCGGACCGGTGTCTTCCACAACGAAGCCGCCGCCGGCGGGTTCCCGCTCCCCGCCGGGGTGGTCACCTTCCCCGAGTTGTTCGCCGACGCCGGGTACGCGACCGCCAGCTTCGGCAAGGAGCACATCCCACCCGAACTGAAACCGTGGCAGGTGGACGACCACACCGGGGCCGGAATGCGCGATCCGCTCGCGGGCGCCGATGAAGACTCGCTGGTGCGGACGCCCGGCATGCGGTTCGTCGTTGGTGGCCGGCATTCCGGGGAGGCGTTCGTCCCCGAGGAGGTGACGCGGCGGGCGATCGCCTGGCTGCGCGCGGTGGACGGGCCGTTCCTGCTGCGCGCGTCGTTCCTACAGCCGCACACGCCGGTGGTGGCGCCCGAACGCTGGGCCCGGCTGTTCCCGCCGGACGCCCAGCCCGGACACGCCCTCGACGGCGACCCGGACGGCAGCCGCTTCGACCGCCGCTTCGCCGAAATCAATGGCGGGCGCGAGATGCCCGAAGCCGAGTTGCGGCAAGCTCAAGCCGGCTACCTGGCACTGGTCGCCTGGGTGGACGAGCAGATCGGGCTCGTCCTCCGGGAACTGGAGAGCCTCGGCCTGGCCGGGAACACGATCGTCGTGCTCACCTCCGACCACGGTGTGCACCTCGGCGAAGGCGGCGCCTTCGGCAAGCACACCTTCGCCCCGCAGAGCCACCGGGTTCCGCTGATCGTCCGCCTGCCGGGCCGGTCGGGCGGGGAGCGCCGCGACGAGCTGGTCCAGTCGCTCGACCTCGCCCGGACGCTCCTCGCGGCGGCCGGCATCCCGGCCGCCGCGCCGATGGCGGGGCGCGACCTGTTCGGCGAGCCCGAGCCGGACCACGTCCTGGCGACCATCGGCTACGGCGACCCGGCGAGCCGCGCGTTCCCCAACCGCGACGAAGGCACCTGGGACGACGGGCGGGGCTGGCCGCGGCGCAGCTGCATCCGGACCCGGCGCTATCGGCTGGACGCCACCGTCCGCATCGACGGGCACCCCGCGGCACCCGGCGAGCAAGACGTGTTCCTGGCGGACTCGCTCGCCGATCCCCGCGAACTGCGGAACCTCGCGGAAAGCCCAGCGCACGAAGGCATCCGGGACGATCTGCTGCGCGAACTGCGCGCCCGCACCTAGGGACTACGCCTTCGGTGTGGGCAGGTCGACCGCGGGCCGCCGGGGGTCGCGGCCGGCGGGGAGGACGTCGGCCGTGGTGGCGAGCCACGTGAGGACGGCGTCGCGCATCCGCTCCTCGACCGAGGCGAATTCCGCTCGTCCGGCGAGGTTGCGCGTCTCGGCCGGGTCGGTCCGGCGGTCGTAGAGCTCGGGCGGTTCGTAGAGCCGCCAGACGTAGGTCCAGTCGCGATCGCGGGCCGCGAACGCCTTGCCGACGAGCCGGGGGTCTTCGTGCTGGAGTTCGCCCTTGAGGTCGTAGGGGAACGCGCCGCGCTCGAGCCGGGGCTCTTCTTCGGCCAGGAAGCCGCCTTCGCTGAACGCGTACGTCCGGTGCTCGCCGTCCGGGGCGTCGAACAGGTGCCGCAAGCTCCGTCCATAGTGGACGTGGTCGCACTCGATCCCCGCGAGGTCGAGCAACGTGGGGAAGACGTCGACGAGTTCGACGAGCGCGTCGGTCGTCCCGGCGGGGACCGGGCCGCCGCTGAGGATGAGCGGGTCGCGGGTGATGCACGCGTGCATCGCCGACGGCCACTTCTCGATGACGCCGAAGTCGCCGAGGTATTCGCCGTGATCGGCGAAGAAGGCGACGACGGTGTCCGGGGCGACCGCGGCGGCGATCCGGCCGACGTGGGCGTCCAACCGGGACACCATGCCGTGGTAAACGGCGGCGACTTCCTGCCACGCGGGAAGCGTGGCGCGGTCGAGCCCGTACTTCTCGCGGATCGCGGCGAGGTAGGCGGGCCCGGTCCCCGGGGGAACGGGAGCGGGCTGGGTGTCGCGGTCGTGCAGGGAAAACCACGGCTCGGCGGCCTCGAACGGGCAGTGCGGCGCGATCAGCGGCACGAAGAGCACCCACGGTTGCTCCGGGGGATCGGCGAGCCACGCTTCGGCGGTGCGGACCGCGGCCTCGTCGAAGTCGAGCGCGTCGTCGAGGACTTCGCCGCCGTAGAAAAGCCGGTCCCACAAGGAATCTTCGACGTCGGCGACAGCGGGACGGCGTCGTCGTCGTTCGACGGGCTCGCCGCCCCAGCGCGGCCCGGCCGGGACTTCGGTGAACCCGTGCTCGTGCACACTCAGCTCGGTCGCTCCGGGGGCGAACGTGTCGCCGCGGTCGCCCGCCCACACGACGTGGTAGCCGTGGTCGCGGAAGGTTCGCAGGAAGTTCGGCTCGTCCGGCCGCAGCAGCCCGTCCAGGGTGCGGTGCCCGGCGGTGTGCGGGTACCAGCCGGTGAGGAACGACGCCCGGCTCGGCGAACACACCGGGTGCTGGACGAAGGCGTTGGTGAACGTCATCCCCGCGGCGGCGAGCGCGTCCAGGTTCGGGGTGCGGGCGTGCTCGGCGCCGAACGCACCGAGCGCGTCGGCGCGCAGCTGGTCGGCGACGATCACGACGAAATCTGGTGGGGCCACGATGCCTCCGGGGTTGCCTGCGTGCCGGGTCCGGGGTTGAATGCGGTCACGCTACCTACCGAGTACTCGGTAAGTAAAGGAGTGTCTCGTGAAGGCGATCGTCGTGATGTTCGACAGCCTCAACCGCCGCCACCTGCCCGCCTACGGCGGCCAGGACGTGCACGCGCCGAACTTCGCGCGGCTCGCCGAGCGGACCACCGTGTTCGACAACTGCTACGCGGGCAGCATGCCGTGCATGCCGGCGCGCCGCGAAATGCACACCGGCCGCTACAACTTCCTGCACCGCGGCTGGGGTCCCCTGGAACCGTTCGACGACTCGGCCCCGCAGTTGCTCACCGACGCCGGCGTGCACACCCACCTGGCCACCGACCACGCGCACTACTGGGAAGACGGCGGCGCCACCTACCACAACCGGTTCCGCACCTACGAGTTCTTCCGCGGCCAGGAAGGCGACTTCTGGCACGGGCAGGTCGCCGATCCCGAGCCGGCTGCGAACCTCAAACGCCTCCGGCGGCCCGCCTACCGCCAGGACCGGGTGAACCGGCAGCACCTCACCGACGAGGCCGACCACCCGCAGACGCGGACCTTCGACGCGGGCCTGCGCTTCCTGGACGTCAACCACGCCGAGGACGGCTGGTTCCTGCAGATCGAGACGTTCGACCCGCACGAGCCGTTCTTCAGCTACCCGCGCTGGCACGACCGCTACCCCGAGGACTACGACGGCCCGGAACTCGACTGGCCCGACTACGCCCAGGTGCTGGAAACCCCGGAGCAGGCCGCCCACGTGCGCAACCGGTACGCGGCGCTGCTGTCGATGTGCGACCACTCGCTGGGTCGGGTGCTCGACCGCATGGACGCATTCGGCCTCTGGCGGGACACGCTGCTGATGGTCGTGACCGACCACGGGTACCTGCTGGGGGAGCACGGCTGGTGGGGCAAGAACGTGCCGCCGTGGTACGACGAAACGATCCACACGCCCCTGTTCGTCTGGGACCCGCGGGTGGGCGCCGCCGGCGAGCGGAGATCGGCGCTGGTGCAGACGATCGACTTCGGGCCGACGCTGCTCGAGTGGTTCGGCGTGCCCCGGCCGCCGGACATGCAGGGCCGGCCGCTGCGGGACGTCGTCGCCGCCGACGAGCCGGTGCGGGAAGCGGCGCTGTTCGGCGGGTTCGGCGGGCACGTGAGCGTGACCGACGGCCGGTACGTCTACATGCGAGCCCCCGCGACCGAGGCGAACGCGCCGCTGGCGGAGTACACGCTCATGCCGACGCACATGATGGCGCGCTTCGCACCCGAGGAGCTGCGCGACGCCGAACTCGTGCCCCCGTTCGCGTTCACCAAAGGCGTTCCGGTCCTGCGGACACCCGGGCAGGCGATGTCCAACCCGTACGCGTTCGGTACGCTCCTGTTCGACCTCCACGAGGATCCGGGCCAGCAACGGCCGCTCGTCGACGACGAACTCGAACTGCGGATGCTCGGGCTGCTGACCCGGCTCATGCGCGACACCGACGCGCCGCCGGAACAGTACGAGCGGCTCGGCTTGCCGGAGCACGGAGGTCCCGGCGGAAACCACCTGCAGGTGCGGCGCCAATGGGCCCAGGTCGAAGCGGCCCGGGAACCGATCCGCCGCGAGGACTATCCGCAGGGACCGCTGAGCGCGCACACCCCGCTGCGAGAGCTGCTCGCCGACTCGAAAGCCCGTGCGGTGCTCGAAGAGCGGGTGCCCGGGTTGCTCGCCGGTCCGCTGGCGGCCATGGCCGGCGGGCTGAGCCTGGTGGAAATCGCCGCGATGGCCGTCGGCCTGCTGCCCCGGGCGAAGCTCCAGGCCGTCAGCGACGCCCTGATCAGCGGCGATCACAAGTTACTCGGCAGTACGTCTTCCTAACTTACCGAGTACTCGGTAAGTTAGCGGCATCGCTGGAAGGAGCCGCATGACACGAGCACAGTCCGGCCGGGCCCGTTTCCCGGCCGCCGAGCGGCGGGAGCAGATCCTCGCCGTCGCCGCGGACGCGTTCGCCGTCGCCGGCTTCCACGGCACCAGCATCGCCGAGGTGGCGGCGAAGGTCGGGGTCTCGCAACCCGGGCTGCTGCACCACTTCCCGAGCAAAGAGGCGCTCATCCTCGCCTTGCTGCAACAGCGCGACCTCCAGGACGAGCAGGCCCTCGCGGCCCAGTTCGCCGGTGTCGACGCCTCCACACGGGAGTGGCTGGTGGCGCACTGCCGCCGCAACGAGACGCAACCCGGTCTCGTGCGGCTGTTCACCGTTCAATCGGCCGAAAGCCTCGACCCGGCACACCCGGCCCACGAGTTCTTCCGCGAACGCAACCGCCGCGTCCGCGGCCACCTCGTCCGGCTGCTCGAACGCGACCAGGAGACGGGCAGGCTGCCCGCCTCGCTCGACCCGGCGGACACCGCCGCCGAACTGGTCTCGCTGATGAACGGCCTGCAGCTGCAATGGCTTCGCGACCCGTCGGTCGACATGTGCGGCATCTTCGAGACGAGCATGCGCCGCCTCGAAAAGCACTGACCACACTCCCGCGAAGCGCTGCCGCCCCGGTGGCAGCCCCGGCTTTCCCGACCCCGCACCGGCCGCTGACGGTCCGGTCGCCGCGTGTGCGAAGCACGCGCCGGCGAATCCTGACTCAACGAGGAGTCCTTCCATGCGCTCAGGCGTATCCAGAATTCGTGGTGCCCTCCTGCTGACCCTGTCGGCCGTCCTCGTCGCCGGCTGTCAGTCCGCAGTGGACCTGCAACAGCAGGCGGCGTCCGGCGCATCCACGGCGGCCTGCCGCCCCGGCGGCACCCTCGTCGTGGCCAGCGCGCAACCTCCGATCCCCGGTCGCATCCTCGCCCAGGGCGCCGCGAACCTGTTCTGGGTCAGGGGTGTCTTCGAAACGCTGCTCGCGGTGAAGAACGGCGACGTCAAGAACCCCGAGCCCCTGCTGGCCTCCGCGTGGAAGCTCGGCGCCGACGACCGCAGCGCCGTGCTGACCCTGCGCCAGGGCGTCACCTTCCACAGTGGACGGCCCTTCACCGCGGCGGACGTGCTGTACACCTTCAAGCAGGCCCTCACCCCGGCCAGCCCCTCGATCGACAAGCAGATCATCAGTGGCTGGCAGGTCGAGGCGAACGGTGACCACGAGGTGACGATCCGCTCGAAGACGGCGTTGTCGCCGGTGCTCGCGAGCGTCCTCGACGACACCCCGATCGTCGATTCGGCGACCTACGCCGGTCTCGCCGACGGGAGCAAGATCATCGGCACCGGACCGTTCAAGGTCGAGAAGTACCAGCCGGGATCCCAGATCGTGCTGGTGCGCAACGAGAAGTACTGGCAGCAGGGCCTGCCGCACCTGGACCGGATCGAGAACGTCGTCATCCCGGACTCGACCGCGCAACTGGCCGCCCTGCGCTCGTCGCGGGCCCAGCTCGCCGGGGGACTCACCACGCAGGACGCGCAGACGATGACCCGCCAGGGTGACCAGTTCCAGCTGCAGGACACCCTGCAGGCGGCGTACTCGCTCGTCCTCGACACGACCGGCGGCGTCTTCGCCGACAAGGCCGCCCGGCAGGCCGTGGGCTACGCGATCGACCGGGACCGGATCAAGCAGCAGGTCTTCGGCGGGCTGGGCACCACCGCGGGCCTCATCTGGCCGCAGGGCGACACCTACCCGAAGGACCTCGAGAACACCTACCGGTACGACCCGGCCAAGGCCCGGCAGCTGATCCAGCAGGCCGGGGCGACCGGCGCCGCGGTGCCGATCACCATCATCAACAACCCGCAGCTGCAGGCCGAATACCAGATCATCGCGAACAACCTGACCGACATCGGCCTCAAGCCGAACCTGGTCGCACTGGCGGCGCCGGACTACCAGGCGCGGCTGGCGGCGCAGAAGGGCGGGAACTACCTGTCCTTCCGCGGCGTCGCCGACACCCCGTCGCTCATCGCGCAGACCAACCCGGACGTGCGGCTGCAAGGTGCCCACCGGCAGTTCAGCAGCCCCGAGTACACCGCGCTGGTGCAAGGCCTCGTCCAAGCCGGCAGCGGGCCCGGGCGCGGCCAAGGCCGTGCACGACCTGACCGCCTACATGCTCGACCAGGCCGTCCAGCACGTGGTCGTCACGACGCCGGGCATCATGGTCCGCTCCACCGCCGTCGGCGGCACCGCCTTCACCTCCGGCGGGCTGCTGTCCCGGGAAACGTGCCTGGTCCGATGAGCCGCTTCCTCCTCCGCCGCCTCCCGTCGATCGTGCTGGTGCTGCTGGCCACGAGCGTGATCGCCTTCCTGCTGCCGCGCCTGGCCCCGGGCGACCCCGCCGCGGTGATCGCCGGCCCGGACGCGTCCGCGCAGACGATCGCCGCAATCCGGGCGCAGCTCGGGCTCGACCAGCCCTGGGTGACGCAATACCTGCACTGGCTCGGCGGCCTCTTCACCGGCGACCTCGGGCAGTCCTTCCAGTACGGCAGGCCGGTGGCCGAACTGATCGGCGACCGCCTGGACAGCACGGTCGAGCTGGCCGTGCTGGCGGGAATCTTCCTGATCGTGTTCGGCATCGGCCTCGGCGTCCTCGCCGGGTCGGCTCGCAGCCGGTGGGCGCGCACCCTCATCGGCGGTGCGAACACCGGTCTCCTGGCTGCCCCGCCGTTCCTGGTCGGCCTGCTGCTGATCCTCGTGTTCGGGGTGGCCGTGCGGCTGCTGCCGATCAGCGGCGAGACGTCGGTGCTCGACAATCCCTCCATCGGGCTGCAGTACCTGCTCCTGCCCGCGCTGGCGCTCGCGCTGCCCATGTCGGCGGGCGTGGCCCGGCTGGTCCAGACGTCGATGGTCGGCGTGCGCCAGGAGGACTTCGTGGACCTGGCGGTCGCGAAGGGCGTGCCGTCGCGGCGGATCAGCGTCCGGCACGTCCTGCGCAACAGCCTCGGCCCGGCCGTGGTGGCGATCGGCATCCGGTTCGGCGACCTGCTCGCCGGCGCCGTGGTCATCGAGGCGATCTTCGCCCGCAACGGGCTGGGCCAGCTGGCCGTGTCCGGTGCGCAGAACGCCGACTACGCGGTCGTCCAGGTGCTCATCGTCGGCACGGTGTTCATCGCGGTTCTGGCCCAGCTGCTGACCGAAATCGCCCTCGCCGCGCTCGACCCCCGCATCCGATTGGGGCAGTGACCATGGTCATTCCGAAAAGGACGATCGCCATCTCCGTCCCGGCGGCGGTGCCGGACAAGGCGCGCAAACCCGAACGGGGCGGCACGTTCGCCCGGTACGCGAAGGCGTTCCGGACCCCGAAAGGGATCGCGGCCGCGGTGCTGCTCGCGCTGCTCGTCGCCGTCGCCGTGCTCGCCCCGGTCCTCGCGCCCGGCGGCTACGACCAGCAGGCCCGCGACGCCCTCACCGGCCCGTCCGCGGCCCACCTGCTCGGCACCGACGAGTTCGGCCGGGACCTCCTGGTCCGGACGATCTACGGGCTGCGCACCGACCTCAGCCTGATCCTCACCGCGGTGCCGGTGAGCATGGTGCTCGGCACCCTGCTCGGCCTCACCGGCTACCTGTCGAAACTGCTGGGCTCGGCGACGCAGCGGCTGCTCGACATCATCCTCGGGTTCCCCGGGCTGATCCTCGGCATCATGATCGTGCTGATGATCGGCGCCGGCTGGACGTCGCTGTTCGTCGCCATCGTGATCGCCGGGCTCCCCGGGTTCGGCCGGCTCGCCCGGGCGGGCCTGCTCGCCCAGCAGCAGCGGGAGTACGTGCTCGCGGCCCGGGTGCTCGGCGTGTCCCGGCCGAAGGTGCTGGTGCGCCACATCCTGCCGAACGTGGCCGACCCGATCCTCGTGCAGGCCACGGTGTTCATGGTGGTGGCCATTTTCATCGAGGCCGGGCTGAGCATCGTCGGGCTCGGGATCAACCCGCCGAACCCGTCGCTCGGCGCGATGCTCAACGTCGGCGCGCGGTACGTCAGCACGCTGCCGACCTACGTGCTCGGGCCGGGGCTGGTGCTCCTGCTGCTCGCGCTGGCCTTCACCCTCCTGTCCGACGCGCTCAACGAGGCGGCGACCCGGCGATGACCACCTCCGAAATCCTGCTGGACGTGCGCGGTCTGCGCACCCACTTCGACACCCCGGGCGGGGTCGTGCACGCCGTCAACGACGTGACGTTCTCGGTGCGGCCCGGCCAGATTGTCGGCATCGTCGGCGAATCCGGGTCCGGCAAGTCCGTCACGGCCCGCTCGATCCTGCGCATGGTCCGCCCGCCCGGGCGGATTGCCGGCGGCGAAGTCCGGTATCGGGGCACGGACCTGCTGGCCCTGCCGGAAAAGCGGATGCGTGAGCTGCGCGGCCGCGAGATCGCGATGGTGTTCCAGGACCCGCAGTCGGCGCTCAACCCGGCGATGACCGTCGGGGACCAGATCGCCGAAGCGCTGATCGTGCACGGCACCGCCAAGCGGCCCGCGCGGGAACGTGCCCGCGAGCTGCTGCACCAGGTCGGTATCCCGGACGCCGACCGGCGGATCGACGACTACCCGCACCAGTTCTCCGGCGGCATGCGCCAGCGCGTCGTGATCGCGGTGGCCCTGGCGAGCTCGCCGTCGCTGCTGATCGCGGACGAGCCGACCACGGCGCTCGACGTCACCGTCCAGGCGCAGATCCTGCGGCTGCTGGGCAAGCTGCGTGACGAACTGGGCATCGCCGTCCTGATGATCACCCACGACATGGGCGTGGTCGCCGAGATGTGCGACGAGGTCGTCGTCATGTACGGCGGCCGGGTCATGGAACGCGGCCCGGTCGCGGCGATCTTCGAACGGCCCGAGCTGCCCTACACCGCCGACCTGCTCGCGGCGATGCCCCGGGTCGACGAGGTGGCCACCGGCCGCCGGCTGCCGTCGATCCCGGGCGCCCCGCCCGACCCGGCGCGCCTGCCGAGCGGGTGCGCCTTCCACCCGCGCTGCCGCCTCAAGGAAGACGTCTGCACCCGCGAGGTGCCCGCGCTCGTGTCGCGCGGCGACGGGCACTTGGCCGCCTGCCACGTCACGCAGGCAGGTGCCGCGATCCCGCCGATGCGCCCGCCCGCCGCGGCCACCGCCCGCCGCGAGCGGATCCCGGTGCCGCTGCTGGACATCACCGACCTGAAGGTGGACGTCAACGCCGAGCGCACCGGCCTGTTCCGCCGGCACCGTCCGGTGTACGCGGTCGACGGCGTCGGGCTCACCGTCTCCAGCGGCGAGACGGTCGGGCTGGTCGGCGAGTCCGGCTGCGGGAAGTCGACGCTGGCCCGGACGATCGTCGGCATCAACACCGCCGCGGCCGGCACCATTCGGGTCGGAGAGCACACCCTCGACCCGAAGGAACCCGCGGGTTCGCCGCACCTGCGCGACACCGTCCAGTACGTCTTCCAGGACCCCTACGCGTCACTGAACCCCCGCCGCACGATCCGCCAGTCGCTCGACGAGGCCCTCGCCGTCCGCGGCACACCCGCGGCCGAGCGGGCGGCGGAAGTGGTGCGGCTGGTCGAGCGGGTCGGGCTCGACGAACGGCACCTCGACCGCTACCCGCACGCGTTCTCCGGCGGCCAGCGCCAGCGCGTCGGCATCGCCCGCGCCCTGGCGGCCCGGCCGAAGCTGCTGGTCCTCGACGAACCGGTGTCCGCATTGGACGTCTCGATCCAGGCCCAGATCATCAACCTCCTGGAATCGCTGCGCGACGAGTTCGACCTCGGCTACCTGTTCATCGCCCACGACCTGTCGGTGGTGCGGCACCTGTCGGACCGGGTCGCGGTCATGTACCTCGGCCGGTTCGTCGAAATCGGGGACGCCGAAGCCGTCTACTCGTCGCCGCAGCACCCGTACACCGCCGCGCTGCTGGCGTCGTCGCCGGTGCCGGACACGGGCGGGCGCACGCGCGAGCGGATCGTCCTCGGCGGTGACCTGCCCAGCCCGAAGGATCCGCCGAGCGGCTGCCGGTTCCGCACCCGCTGCCCGATCGGCCCGCTGCACCGTCCGGACCGGACGATCTGTGCCGAGGAGGACCCCGCGCTCACCCCGACCGAGGGAGGGCAGCTGGCCGCCTGCCACTTCGCCGGGGAACTGGCCCGCACCGGGGCGGTGGCATGAGCTGCTGCACCCCGGGCCGGCCGCCGGGGGACACCGTGGCTCCCGAAGTCCCGCAGCCGACCGGACCGGGCTCCACCGCCGGGATGGCTTCGCTGCCCGGCGGGGAGTTCCGGATGGGTACCGACGACGCCGAAGGCTTCCCGGCCGACGGCGAAGGCCCGGTCCGGACCGTGGAGCTGTCGCCGTTCCTGATCGACCGGTACGCAGTGTCGAACGACGGGTTCGCGGCCTTCGTCGAGGACACGGGGTACGTGACGGAGGCCGAGCGCCTCGGCTGGTCTTACGTGTTCGTCCGGTTCCTGAACCGGGAACTGCGCCGGATCTCGCCCCGCCCGGACGTCACCCCGTGGTGGGCCGCGGTGACCGGCGCCGACTGGCGGCGTCCCGAAGGCCCCGGCAGCGACCTGACCGGCCGCGGCGACCACCCGGTGGTCCACGTGTCGTGGCACGACGCCGGCGCCTACGCCGCATGGGCGGGAAAACGGTTGCCGACCGAGGCGGAGTGGGAGTACGCCGCGCGCGGCGGGCACGACCAGCGCCGCTACCCCTGGGGCGACGAACTCACCCCGGACGGCCGCCACATGGCCAACATCTGGCAGGGCCGCTTCCCGATCACCGACACCGCCGAAGACGGCTACGCCGGCACCGCGCCGGTGGACGCGTTCCCGCCCAACGACTTCGGCCTGCACAACATGGCAGGCAACGTCTGGGAGTGGTGCGCCGACTACTGGGGAACCGATCACCGGAACCCCACCGGGCCGTCGTCGGGGGCCGACCGCGTGACACGCGGCGGTTCCTACCTCTGCCACGTCTCCTACTGCAACCGCTACCGCGTCGCCGCCCGCTCGCACAACACCCCCGACAGCTCCGGTGGCAACACCGGGTTCCGCTGCGCCCGCGACTCCGGCTGACCGCCGCCTCGAGAAGGGTTCCCATGCGCGTCATCTACGTCGACGTCGACACGCTCCGCGCCGACCACACGCAGCCGTACGGCTACCACCGGCCCACGACCCCGAACCTGCAGGCCCTGGCGGACAAAGGCGTCGTGTTCGACCGCTACTACTGCTCGGACTCGCCGTGCCTGCCCTCCCGGACCGCCATGACCAGCGGGCAGTTCGGCATCACCAACGGTGTCATCGGGCACTTCGGCGAGGCCGCGCGGTTCCGGCTCGACTCGGGCCACTCGCCGCACCCCGACCGGCCGCTGCTCGGCCAGCGCCTCGGGCAGCACGGGCACTACACCGCCGCGGTCTCGATGTTCGCCGAACGGCACCGCGCCTACCACTTCCTCGGCAACTTCCGCGAGTCGATCCGGGCCACGAACGAGATCAACGACGAGGACGGCCGGGAGATCAACCGCGTGGGGCTGGACTGGATCCGCCGGCACGCGCACGAGGACGACTGGTACCTGCACCTGACCTACTGGGAGCCGCACACCCCGTACCTCACGGACAAGGAATGGACCGAGCGCGCGGCCGCGTCCGGTCCGGCGCCGGCGTGGCCGGACCAGGAGGCCATCGACGGGCACGCCGAGGTCTACGGCCCCCGCAGCGCGCTGGACCTGCATTACTCGGTAGGCCCGCGGAAGTCGCCGTACCCGGAGAACATGCCTGAGGCGATCCGCACTCGCGCCGACTTCGAGCACCTGATCAACGGGTTCGACGGCACGATCATGTACTGGGACAGCCTGTTCGGCGAACTCCTGGCCACGTTGGACGAACTCGGCATCGCCGACGAGACCGCGATCATCGTCAGCGCCGACCACGGCGAATCCTTCGGCGAGAACGGCTCCTACGCCGAGCACGGGCTCGCCAACGAGCCGGTCCACCGGCTGCCCCTGGTCGTCTACTGGCCCGGTGTCACCGACCAGCTGCCCGACGACGCCCGGCACTGCGAGGCGCTGCTCTACAACATCGACTTCGCGCCCACGATCTGCGACCTGCTCGGTGTCCCGATTCCTCGTGGCTGGCAGGGAACCTCGTTCGCCGACGCCGTCCGCGGCACCGAAATCCCGTCGCGGCCGTACCTCGTGCTGGGCCACGGCGCCCACACCTACCAGCGGTCGGTCCGAACACGCGACCATCTCTACATCCGCACCTACCACCCCGGGGCGTTCCGCGCGGAGTGGGAGCAGTTGTTCGACGTCACCGCCGACCCGCACCTCACCACCGACCTGCTCGACAAGGAACCGGAGCTGGCCGCGCGGATGCGCACGCACCTGGCGGAGTGGCTGCACACCTACGCGGGCCGCCCGGGCGCGCTGCCCGACCCGATGCAGACGACGCTGCAGGTCGGGCCGGTCTACTACAACGACCCAGTCCGCTACCAGGAACACCTGCGCGCGACCGGGCGTGGCCACCTCGCCGACGACCTGGCCGAACGTCTGTCGGCCGCGACCGGGGCCACGCCGGTGTCCTGGCATGCCCCGGACGTCGCCTGGACGCCCGAGCGGCACGCGGCCTGGGACAAGATGATCGCGGCCGCCGACCCCGCCTGATCGAGAGGTTTCCGATGACTTCCACTGTGGACAGTGCGCTGGACCTGCCGGCCAAGGTCGCGCTGCTGACCGGCGCGAGCATGTTCACCCTCCGCCCGGCGCCCGCGATCGGGCTGCCCGAGCTGCGGCTGTCGGACGGGCCCACCGGGGTCCGCGGTCTGACGTTCTCCGGCGGCCCCGCGGTCACGTTGTTCCCCAACGCGACGCTGCTGGCGTCGGCGTGGAACACCGAAACCGCCTACGAAGTGGGCCGGTTGCTCGCCGAGGAGGCGTCGGCGCAGGGCATCCACGTCGTGCTCGGGCCGACCGTCAACCTGCACCGCAGCCCGCTCGGCGGCCGCCTGTTCGAGGCGTACTCCGAGGACCCGCTGCTGTCCGGGGCGCTCGCCGCCGCGTACGTCCGAGGCCTGCAGGACCACGGGGTCGGCGCGTGTCTGAAGCACCTGGTGGCCAACGAGTCCGAGACCGACCGGCACACCGTCGACAGCGTCGTCGACGAGGCGACGCTGCGCGAGGTGTACCTGCTGCCGTTCGAGATCGCGGTCGCCGACGCGGACGCGTGGTCGATCATGGCGGCCTACAACCGGGTCAACGGCACCCCTGCCACGGAACAGCGGCACGTGATCACCGACATCGTGAAGGGGGAGTGGGGTTACCGCGGGCTGGTCGTGTCCGACTGGTGGGCCACCACGAGCACGGCCGCTTCGGCCAACGCCGGACTGGACCTGGTGATGCCCGGTCCGGTCGGGCCGTGGGGAGACCGGCTCGTCGACGCCGTGAAAGCCGGTGAAGTCGAGGAAGCCGTGATCGACGACCACCTCGACCGCCTGCTGCTGCTCGCCGAACGCGTCGGCACATCGCGGCCTCCGCGTGACGTGCCCGCGCCGGACAGCCCGGCCCGGCGGGCGCAGCTGACCCGGCTCGCCGCCGAGGGCATGACGGTGCTGACGAACGACGGGATCCTCCCGCTGGCACGAGAAACCACCGTCGCGCTGATCGGCCGGCACGCCGTCGACACCATCGACATGGGCGGCGGCTCGGCGCGGGTGAACCCGCCGTACCAGGTGAGCGTCGCCGAGGGACTGACCGGGCTGCTCGGCGACGCGGTCACCGTCGTCGACGGCGTGGAGGTCCGGGAACGTCCGGTCCCGGCCGGGCCGGAGTTCGCCGTTCACCCGTCGACCGGCGAGCCCGGCATGCGGGTGACGCTGCACGCGGCCGACGGCTCGCTGCTCGGAGAACGCGATCTCGCGGCGGCGAGCACGATGATCGGGGTCGACGACGACCTGCCCGAGGCGCCGCGAGTCGTTCGATTGTCCGCGCGACTGCCGCGAGGCGGGCGAACGCTGGTCGGCGGCATCGGCGTCGGCACGTGGGACGTGCGGGCCGGCGGCTGCACCGGCCGGTTCGAGCTGGGTCTCACCAGCGGCGACGTCGGCGAAGCGGTCTTGCGGCCACCGGGTGACACTGTGCTCGTCGATGTCGAGCCGGGCGCGCTGCTCGAAGCCGAGGTCACCCTCGAGCCCGGCGGCCGGGGCCTGTACGGGCTGGTCGCGCGCCCGGCCCCGGAGGACGTGACCGAGGCGGTCGACCGGGCGGTGGCCGCCGCGCGCGCCGCCGACGTGGCCGTGGTCGTCGTCGGGCTGACCGAGGAGCAGGAAACCGAAGCGGTCGACAAGATGTCGTTGCGGCTGCCCGGCGTGCAGGACGACCTCGTTCGTGCGGTCGCGGCCGCCGCCCGCCGGACCGTGGTCGTCGTGAACGCGGCGACCCCGGTGCTGATGCCGTGGCTGGAGCAGGTGGACGCCGTGCTCTGGGCCGGTCTGCCGGGGCAGGAGGGCGGGCACGCCGTCGCGGCCGCGCTGCTCGGCGACATCGAACCTGCCGGGCGCCTGGTCACGACCTTTCCGGCGGCGGACGGCGCGGCTCCCGCGTGGTCGGTGACCCCGGTGGACGGACGGCTCGAGTACGCCGAAGGCCCGTTCATCGGCTACCGCGGCCACGAGGCGGGCCGCGCACCCGCGCCGGCGTTCTGGTTCGGCCACGGCCTCGGCTACTCGACCTGGGACTACTCGGACGCCGCGGTGCTGGACGACGACGGCCACCGGGTCGCGGTCACCGTGACCAACACGGGCGGCCGCACCAGCCGGGAGGTCGTCCAGCTGTACTTCCGCCCGGCGGACGAACGGCAGCCGGTGCGCCTCGTCGGCTGGGGCGCCGCGACCGTCGAACCGGGGCAGAGCGCGCGGGTCGAAGTGACCGGGGATCCGCGCCTGCGGCGCCGCTGGGAGAACGGGAAGTGGGTGGAGCTGCCGCCGGACGGGGAGTTGCTGCTCGCCCGCGGCCTCGGGGACGTCCGCGCCACCCTGCGGCTGGGGAGTGCGTGATGCCGCCGAACATCCTGCTGCTCACCGCCGACGACATGGGCGGCGACACCCCCGGCTGCTTCGGCGGCCCGGCAGGCGTCACGCCGACCCTCGATCGGCTCGCCGGCGAAGGCATGACGTTCGGGCGGGCGCACGTCGCCGTCGCGGTGTGCCAGCCCAGCCGGTCGGCGATCATGACCGGCCGGTGGCCGCACCGCAACGGCGCGCAGGGCTTCGAACCGATCGCCGACGGCGTCCCGCTGCTGACCGAGGTGCTGCGCGAAGCCGGGTACTTCTCGGGCATCCTCGGCAAGGTCGAGCACCTGCAACCGGTCGAGCGGTTCGGCTGGGACTTCACCCGGGGCATGCGCGAGCTGGGCATGGGCCGCAGCCCCGACGCCTACGGCGAAGCGACGGCGGCCTTCGTCGCCGAGGCGGCCGAACAGGGCAGGCCGTGGTTCCTGATGGCGAACGCGCACGACCCGCACCGGCCGTACTCCGGCAGCCAGGCCGAGCAGGAGCGGTTCCCCGCCGAAGCCCGCGCGACCTACCCGCCGCCGTCGCGCGTTTTCGGACCGGAGGACGACGTCGGGGTGCCCGGATTCCTGCCGGACCTGCCCGGCGTGCGGCAGGAGTACCGCGAGTACCTCAGCTCGTCCCGGCGCTGCGACGACGTCGTGGCCGCCGTCCTCGGAGCCGTGGATCCGGCGGACACGCTCGTCGTTTTCCTGTCGGACAACGGGATCGCGGTGCCGTTCGCCAAGGCCAACTGCTACCTGCAGAGCAGCCGGACGCCGTTGATCGTGCGCTGGCCGGGCGTCACCCGCCCCGGCACGAGCGAGAACACGGCGTTCGTGTCGGCGCTGGACCTCTTCCCGACCTTCTGCGCGGCGGCCGGGGTGCCGGTGCCGTCCGGAGTGGATGGTCGGAGCCTGCTTCCGCTGCTGCGCGGGGAACCGCAGGGCGGCCGCGACGCGGTGCACACGGTGTTCCACGAGACGGCCGCGAAGGGCCGGTTCGAGATGCGCTGCCGCCAGGACGCCCGGTTCGGCTACATCTGGAACGCCTGGTCCGACGGCGTTCGCGAGTACCGCGCCGAGAACATGCTGGGCCTGACGTGGCCGGCGATGGTCGAAGCGGGCGGCGACCGGGTCGGGTTCTACCTGCACCGCGCCCCGGAGGAGCTCTACGACCTGCGAGCCGATCCCCACTCGCTGGCCAACCTCGCCACGGACCCCGCCCACGAGCAGAACCTGGCCGCGGTGCGGCGGGAGCTGCTTGCCTGGCTGGACACCACTGGCGATCCGCTGCTCGGTACCTACCGGGCGTTGCTGGCCGAGTCGTGAAGCCGCACTGGTACGAGGAGGGGGAGGAGCCGGACTACCGGTTCACCCTCGCCAACGAGCGGACCTTCCTGGCGTGGCTGCGCACGGCGCTGGCGTTGATCGCCGGTGCGGTGGCGCTGGCGCAGCTGGTGCCGTCGTTCTCGGTCGCCGGGCTGCGCACCGGGCTGGCGGTCTTGCTGGCGGTGGCGGGCACGGTGCTGGCGGCCTTCGCTTACCGGCGGTGGGCGACGGTGCAGCGGGCGATGCGGCACCAGCGGCCACTGCCGATGGACTGGCTGCCCGCCGCTATGGGCACGATCGCGGCCCTCACCGGCATGGTCGTGGTGTTCGTCGTGCTGACCCACCGGTCGTGAGCGAGCGCGACCCAGGGCTGCAGCCGGAGCGGACGGCGCTGGCCTGGCGGCGGACGGCCCTGTCCGCCGCAGTGGCCGCGGCCGTGTTGCTGCGGACCGGGTTGGTCGAAGCTTCTGCACTGGCTCTGACAGCCGGATTCGGCGCGCTGGCGGTGGTGGTGATCGCGGGGCGGGCCGGACTGTACCCACGTCGAACCGCTACGCCGAGGGTGCTGCTTGCCCTCTCGGCGGCCACCAGCCTGGTCGGGACGCTCGCCGCCGGGCACCTGCTGTGGAGGTAGCGCCGAGTGCACCGCAGAGGGAGGTTCGCCTTCGTTATCGAGGTTTGACTTCTCGCGTGGGAACAGTCACAGCTGATCGTCAGGCAATTCGCTCTCAGGTAGCTCGCGATCGTCGGACCATCGTGTCGGCCGTCTCGGGGAATCGTGCACGGAGTTCGTCGAGTAGTCGGTCTTCGCGGACGTAGAAACTTCTTGGCGAGTTCTGGTGGGCGGCTGCGGGCGTCACCCGCCGCCAGGCTCCTGGCGCGGGATGGATCCTTCGTGGACTTTTCCCGATCGAGGCCGGGCGCGTGGCGGATGGGTCTCTCTCCGGATCGGATTGCCGAATTTGGGGGAGAGCTCAGGAAACCGCGAGTGGTACCCGCTACTCAGAGGTAGTAAACACGTTGGCGTGAAAGAAAAAACTTCGATCTGCACCCAATCCGGTGATGGCTGCCGTGCCGAACCAAGACTGACGGTGAAGTCCAGACCCGAAAGGGGGTGAGATGGATGGATACTTCCCGGACGGATGACACGCCGGTAGAGCACCCGCTGGTACTTCGGGTGCTCGTGGTGGCCGGCGCGTTGTTCGGATTCACCCTGCTGGCCTTGGCCGTGTCGGGGGCCGCGAACGCTTCCGAAGGTTCGCCGCCGCCGGATCGGCCCGGTCTGCTCGGCGGCGTCGGGAGCGCCATGCACGACGTGCTCAAGCCTGTGGGGCCGGCGCTCGAGCCGGTCGCGGGCACGGTGCACACGGTGACGTCGCGGGTGGCTCCGGTGGTGAAGCCGGTGACGGACGGGCTGGAGCCCGTGGCCGCACCGGTGACGCGTCCGGTGCTGCATGCCGCGGAGCCGGTGCTGTCGGCTTTGCGGCCGGTCACCAAGCCCGTACTCCACGCGCTGTCTCCGGTGACCTCGCCGGTGTTGCATGCGACGGCGCCGTTGACCGCACCGGTGGTGCAGGCGGTCGGGGCCGAGCACGTGCTCCCGGCGGTGACCGGGCACCCGGCGACCGATCAGCCGGCGAAACCCGGACCGCGCGAAGACAGCGGTGCTGTGCCGGTGGTCGCCGCGCCTGCCGGTCCCACTGGGCCGGTCGTGGTCAACCAGGCCGGCTCGTCGCGTCCGCACGCGGCCGTGCCGGTCGCCGGGCATCCCGGTTCGGCGGACATCGGCGTTGCCGGTCCGCTGTCGGGCTCCGGTGGCGGCGAGTTACCCGCTGGCGTCTCGGGCGTGAGCGGGACGATGTCGGCCGGTTCCGGTGCGCGGCACGGTGGTGAGTTCGCCGTGACCGTGGCCGGGAGCGGTATTCCCGGCACCGATCGCACGTGGCGGGCGCCGCCCGCGGGTGCGTGGTCGTTGCACTGGCTCGAGTACTACGGCAACGACCATCCGAGCTGACGAACCCTTTCCACCTCCGGAAATCCATGAAGGACAGATGGTAAGGAAAGGGAAGTCATGCACAAGTACGTGCGACGCGGCCTGACCGCCGCGGTCATTTCCGGCGGGTTCGTCCTGCTGGGATCAGCGGTGGCCAGTGCGGACACCGGCGACTCGGGCCCGCTGGGCGGGCTCGGCACCACGCTGCACTCCGTGGTCTCCGGCGTTTCGGCCGGCGGCACCGGCGGGGACTCCGGTTCCGGCGGGAACGCGAGCAGCAGCAACAACGCTGTCAGCGGGAACTCCGGCAACTCGGGCAACTCCGGCTCCACCGGGCACAACAGCGCCTACGGCGTCTGTGTGCTCGCGAAGTGCAGCACCTCGGTGTCCTCGGGCAACTCCGGGAACACGGGCGCGACCGGCTCGACCGGGAACGCCTCGAACACCAGCACCACCACCGGCGGCAACTCCGGCAACGCCGGCAACGGCGGCTCCGCAACGTCGGCGGCGTCGGGCAAGAACACCGCGGACTCGCGGGGCGCCCGCGGCGGCCTGACCGGGGTCCTCGGCTCCGTGACCGGTACCGCCAAGGGCGGCAACGGTGGCGGCTCCGGCGACGCCGGGAACGCCACCAGCGGCAACTCCGCGGTGTCCGGTGACTCGGGCAACTCCGGGAACTCCGGCGCCACCGGCGGCAACAGCGCCTACGGCCTGTGTGTGCTGGCGCGGTGCGAAACCACGGTGACCTCGGGAGACTCCGGGAACACCGGCGCCACCGGCTCGACCGGTGACGCGACCAACACCAGCACCACCACCGGCGGCAACTCCGGCAACGCGGGCCGCGGCGGCGACGCCACCACGGCCACGTCCGGGGAGAACTCCGCCACGAACGACGGCGGCCATGCCTGGGGCTGGAACCGGCACGAGCGGGGCGGCAACACCGGCGTCCTGGGTGTCGTGACCGGAACCGCGAAGGGCGGCAACGGAGGCAACTCCGGCGACGCCGGCAACGCGAGCAGCAAGAACACCGCGGTGACCGGGAAGTCCGGCAACTCGGGCGACTCGGGTTCAACCGGCGGCAACTCCGCCATCGTGTGGACCATCGGCGGCCAGCACAACGGTCGCGGGCACGGGAACCACGAGAATGGGGCGAAGTCGGCCACCACGGTGACTTCGGGCAACTCGGGTGCCACCGGCGCCACCGGTTCGACCGGCGACGCGGGCAACTGGAGCACCACCACCAGCGGGAACTCCGGCTGGGCGGGCAACGGTGGCGACGCCACTGTCGTGAGCACCGGCCACAACTCCGCCACGAACAACGGTGGGCACAGCTGGAAGCACCAGAGCGGCCGTACCGGTGTTCTGGGTGTCGTGACCGGCGCCGCCAAGGGCGGCAACGGTGGCAGCTCCGGCGACGCCGGGAACGCCACCAGCCGCAATAACGCCGTGAGCGGCAAGTCCGGCAACTCGGGCGACTCGGGCTCGACGGGCGGCAACACCGCCGTCTCCTCGACCCGCGGGCACGAGCAGCAGAGCCGTCACCACGGCTGTGGCTGGAAGCACGAGAGCGGCACGAAGTCGCACACCACGGTGACTTCGGGCAACTCGGGTGCGACGGGTGCCACCGGTTCGACCGGTGACGCCGGGAACGACAGCACCACCACCGGCGGGAACTCCGGCTGGGGCGGCAACGGCGGCGACGCCGGCGTCATCGCCTCGGGCTGGAACACCGTCGCGCACAGCCCGCACACCGTCTGACGGTTCGCGGGATGGGCCAAGGCGGGGCACCGGAGGAATCCGGTGCCCCGCTCCTTGTGTGTGGAAATTCAGCGGTCGTGCGCCGGCGTTCAGCCGATCGCGAGGTTCGCGATCGAGGGTGTGGTGGGCTGCAGCGATCCGGTAAGGGGCGCCCATGAGTTCGGTGAGGCGGATTCGGTGTCGCTCATGGGGTTCCCTTCAGTTGACGATGAGGACCAGGCGGCCACGGACGTGACCGGTCTCGGCGGCATGGTGGGCTTCGGCGATGTCGGCCAGCGGGAAGGTCCGTTCGACCGGCAGCCAGAACTTGCCGGCTTCGATGAGGTCGCCGATGGTGGCCAGGGCGTGGAAGGCGTTGCCGTCGGTGAAGCCGTTGCTGAAGTGCACGCCGTGCTGTTCGGCGCCGGCGAAGTCGGCGAGGGTGATGACGTTCTTAAGCTCGCCGCCGGCGAGGGCGATGAGCTCGGGGAGCACGCCGTTGCCGGC
The DNA here is from genome assembly GCF_040610315.1 of Amycolatopsis sp. NPDC004169. Classification (NCBI taxonomy): domain Bacteria; kingdom Bacillati; phylum Actinomycetota; class Actinomycetes; order Pseudonocardiales; family Pseudonocardiaceae; genus Amycolatopsis; species Amycolatopsis sp. NPDC004169. The sequence continues at coordinate 109,714 of NZ_JBEXMD010000024.1, read as the reverse complement.
GACGTCGAGGGTGACGTCGACTCCACCGGGGGCGAGGGCGCGGACGCGGTCGGTCATGCCATTCCCGTAGGTCACCGGTTCCGCGCCCAGGGTGCGCAGGAAGCCGGTGTTGCGGGCGCCGGCGGAGCCCATCACCCGTGCGCCGCGGGCGCGGGCGAGCTGGACGGCCGCGGTGCCGACGCCACCGGAGGCGCCGTTGATGAACAGGGTTGTGCCCTCGGTGACGTGGAGCTGGTCGAGGCCGCGGGTGGCGGTTTCGAGGGCGGCGGGGATACCGGCGGCGTCGACGAACCCGAGTGACGGCGGGATTTTCCCGCGGTAGGTCAGCAGCGCGTATTCGGCGGCCGCGGCTTGGTCGTCGGAGATGCCGAAGACGCGGTCGCCGACGGCGACGTCGGTGACGCCGTCGCCGAGTTCGTCGACGACGCCGGCGACGTCGGCTCCGGTGGTTTGGGGGAGGGTGGCGCCGAAGCTGAGTTCGCCTCGGCGGATCTTGGTGTCGCTGGCGCTGATCCCGGCGGCGCGGACCTTGATGCGGACCTGGCCGGGGCCGGGGTGTGGGTCGGGCAGGTCTACGAGTTCGAGGACTTCGGGCCCGCCGTACTGCTTGAACTGCACAGCTTTCACGGTGGTCGTCTCCTTCTCAGACGTTGCGGCTGTGGGGGATCTGCTTGGTGTAGTCGACGTCCCAGTCTTCGACGCCGATGGCGATGATCCGCCGGGGGTGGACGCGGATCATGGCGTTGTCGTGGTGGCCGGGGGTTTCGACGTCGGTGAGGGCTTCGGCGTGACCGCGGATCTCCAGGGAGCGGACCCGCCAGGGGTCGGTGCTGGGGACGTCGTCGATGACGAGCGCGATGCGGCCGTTGTCGGCGACGTTGCGGAACCGGCGGCTCTTGCGGAGGTTGAGCCCCATCAGGTCGATGGTCTGCGTGTCGGGGTTGTAGGTGAAGCCGACCGGGCTGACCTGGAGAGTTCCGTCGGGTTGGGCGGTCGCCACCCGGCACAGGGGCTGGTCGTGCAGGTACTGGATTTCCTTGTCGGTGAACATGGTTCTCCTCGGGTCGGTCAGTGGGTGAGGACGGGTTCGGCATCGGGGCTGACGGTCAGGGGGCCGGTGCGGAAAAGGCCGGCGGCGAGCAGGGCACCGGCGAAGAACAGTGCGGCGGCGATCCGGAACACGAAGTGGTAGCCGGCGAAGGTCGCCGCGGCGAGGCTGGCGGGGTCGGTCGCGGTTGCGGCGTGGGCGGTGAGGTAGCTCGTGGTGGCGGTCGCGCCGAGGGAGCTGAACACCGCGAGGCCGATCGAGCCGCCGACTTGCTGGGTGATGTTGGCCATCGCCGACGCCGCCCCGGTTTCGTGCGGCCGCACGCCGCTGGTGGCGGCGTTCTGGCCGGGGCCGAAGATCAGGCCGAGGCCGAGGCCGATGACGAGCAGGGCCGGGAGCACGCCGCCGGGGTAGGTCGAGTCCGCGTCGAGCCCGGTGAGCAGGACCATGCCCACGGCGGCGAGCAGGCTGCCCACCGGGACGATCGGGCGCGGCCCGAACCGGGGGAGCAGCACCGCACCGGAAACCACCGCCCCGGCCATGACCAGGACGACCATCGGCAGGAAAGCCAGGCCGCTCTGTACCGGCGTGAACTTCAAGGTGTCGGTGAGGTAGTAGGTGACGAAGAGGAACACGGCGAAGCCGCCGGTGCCGGAGATCCCGATGGTCAGGTAGGACCCGCCCCGGTCGCGGTCGAGGATCACCGACAGCGGCAGCAGCGGGTTCCGGACCCGGCGTTCGACGAGGACGAACGCGATGACGAGCAGTACGCCGAACGCGGTCGGGCCGACGGTCCACGCGTCGGTCCAGCCGCGGGAGGCGGCGTTGCCGAGGCCGTGGACGATCCCGAACAGGCCGAGCAGGGCCAGGGCGGTGCCCGCGAGGTCCAGGGGCGTGCGTGCCGGGCGGGCCCGGTCGACGAGGAAGACCAGCGCACCGCCGATGGCGATCGCGGCGATGACGACGTTGACGTAGAGGCACCAGCGCCAGGACAGGCTCTGGGTGAGCACGCCGCCGAGCAGCAGGCCGAGTGCTCCGCCGGCGCCGGAGATGGCGCCGAAGACGCCGAAGGCGCGGCCGCGTTCGTCGGCGTTGCCTGCGAAGGTCACCGAAACCATGGCCAGTGCGGCAGGAGCGAGGATCGCGGCGAACGCGCCTTGGGCGATACGGGCGATGAGCAGGAGGGTGAACCCGTCCGCGGCGCCGCCGAGGGCGGAGGCGGCGGCGAAGCCGAGCATGCCGGCGATGAACAAGCGTTTGCGCCCGTAGAGGTCGCCGAGGCGGCCGCCGAGGAGCAGCAGGCTGCCGAAGGCGAGGGCGTAGCCGGTGACGACCCATTGGCGGTTGTCGTCGGAGAAGGCCAGGTCGTGCTGTGCGGTGGGCAGGGCGATGTTCACGATCGTGGAGTCCAGGATGACCGTCAGCTGGGCCAGGCTGAGGACGACCAGCGCGAGCCACCGGTTCGGGACGGCTTCGGATTTCATGGGAGACCTTCGATCGCTCACGGGCTTGACTTACCGATGTTATATTAACTTACCGACGATAAGTCAAATGTGGGCGGGTAAGGTGACCGGTCATGACCGACGACGTCGTCTGGCTGCGGGACGAGCCGCCGCGGCCGCCGAGGCGGAACACGCCGCTCACCCTGGACCGGATCATCACCGCTGCGATCGCCGAACTCGACGCGGCGGGCGCGGAACGGCTGACGATGCGCAGGCTCGCCGAACGGCTCGAGGTGACGTCCACTGCGCTCTACTGGCACGTCTCGACGAAGGAAGACCTGCTGGATCTCGCGCTCGACCACGTCGTCGGCGAAGTTCCGGTGCCCCCGCCGGGCTCGGAGCCCCGGGACGGGCTCCGGACGCTGCTCGTCGGCTGGCGCGCCGCGATGCTCGCCCACCCCTGGTCGCCCGCGCTGCTCGGCCGCCCGCTGCTCGGACCCAACGTGCTCGCGCGCACCGAGTTCATCCAGGCGATGCTCGTCCAGGCCGGGCTGGCCGGACTGGAACTCGCGGCCGCGACCCGCACCCTGGCCGGCTTCGTGCTCGGCGCGTCGCTGGCGGACGCCACCTGGCGCCGGCTGGACGACCCGGCCGCGATCGCCAAGGTCCGCGCGCACATCCTCGCCTCCGCCGAGCGCTATCCGACGCTCAGCACGTCCGGGTTCGTCGACGCCGGGTGGCCGGACGACGAGCTGTTCGCCGTCGGGCTCGACCGGGTGCTCGACCGGCTTCTGGCCGGAACCTGAGCGCGGCGGGCTCGCCGACCTCGCGAACCCGTAGCACCTCTGCCCGGAGACAAGGCCGAATGCGGCGAGGCAGCCGGCGCAAGTGCGGTCGTGGTTCCTCGGCTTCCGCAAGCAGCTACGCCGGCGTAACCGCCGACTGCCACCCGAACCGCCGCTTCGCCGTCAACTCCGTGGTCCGCCGTTGCCCGATGCGGCGGCAGGACTCCCTGACCGCTCCGGGCAGGGGCACCGGAGCGGCGCGAAAGCGGCCTGGCGACACCCCATACGAGCGGTGGAAGGCGGCGGAGAAGCTGAACTCCGTATCCCGCCAAGGCGGCGGATGGCGGTGTGTCGGATGCTCCTCAGCGCTGGGCCAACCCCTCGAGCAGCGCCGCCGAGAACTCCTTCGGCTTCTCGATGTGCGGGCTGTGGCCGGTGTCGGAGATGACCACCTCGCGGTAGTCGCCGCCCGCCGAGGCGTAGCGGTCGAGGACGGCTCTGGTCTGGGTGACCATCGGCTGCGCGGGGTGGGTGGCCTCGCCCGGCCAGCCGGGCACCGCGCCGAGCCGGCCGAGGTGGGCGAGGTCGAACATGGAGGTGTCGGACACGATCTGGTCGTCGGCTCCCCGCACCCAGAGGATCGGGGGCTTGGGCTCGATGGTGTCGAGGTCATCGAGGCGGAAATGGCCGGGCGCCAGGGTGTTGAGCACGCCACGGGTGCCCGGCGCGACGCCCGGCCACGCGTCGGTCGTGGTGGAGTCGCCGGGGTAGTGGTCGTCGCCGACCCGGGTGGTGAGCATCGACTCGACGAGGTCGTCGAGGCGGGCGGGGTGGAACGGCGGTTTGACGTAGAAGGCCAGCAGCACCTGTCGCGGGGAGAACGGCGACTCGTCCGATGCGTCGCCGTCCTTGAGCCGGGCGACGAAGTCCGGGTTGGCTCCGCCGCCGCCCGAGCCGGCGCCCGCCGCGTCGACCAGCTCGCCGTCCGCGCCTTTGGTGCCGCCGAAGCCGTAGGGCGAGACCGGGTTGACCAGTGTCACGGTGCGTGCGAGCGCGGTGTGGTCGCGCAGCAGCTGCAGGACCACGCCGCCGCCCATGCTCCAGCCGACCAGGTGCGCGGCGCCGACGTCCAGCGCGGCCAGCGTGGCGGCCACGTCGTCGGCGTAGTCGCGTACCCCGCGCGTCGCGTCCACCGGCAACGGATCGGTGCCGCCGAAGCCGCGCAGGTCCACCGCGATCGGGCGGTACCGCTCCGGCAGGTCGAGCATCGACTCCTGCCAGAAGGCGGAGGACGAGACGTTGCCGTGGACGAACACGACCGGCTCGCCGTGCTCGCGGCCGGCCACCTCCAGCACGTGCGTGGTCAGCCGGTCGGTCGGCACCTTCGCCGAGGTGATTCCGTCGAGGAGTGTGGTCACAGTCGTCCCTTTCACGCCAGCCAGCTCGTCACCTGGGACATCGACGCCGACGCCCAGCCCAGCTGCAGGTGGTTCACCGAGCCGACCAGTGCGGTCGCGGCGAGGTGGCCGATGCCCGTGCTGTCCAACGCGCTGGCCACGAACACGATGCCGTCGCTCGGGCCGCGGTTCTCGTTGAACACGCCGACGATGGTGGGCGAGCCGCCGGCCAGCAGGTACACCGAGACGCCCGCGGGGGTGCCGGCGGACTGGATGGCAGAGATCATCGACCCGGCGTCGATCGCGGCCTGGATGCCCGTCCCGTCGGTGTAGAAGCCCTGGCCGCCGTAGTAGGTCGTGTACCAGTCCTGCTGCGAGCCGTCGACGCCGAGCGTGCTGTCGAAGCGGGCCAGCATCTGCCGCTGCCCGGGATAGGTGTCCCAGCCGGCGGTGGGGGTGATCGACAGTTCCGGGTGGTAGGTGTACCTGCCGTAGCAGGTCATCCTGGTGTGCGGACTCGGCGCGTTGATGTTGACGCCGCACTCCGGCCAGATCGACAGGTCGTGCGCGTAGCCGTGCGCGAACGGGTAGTCGTAGCCCCCGTTCGGCCCGCCGAGGGTGATCAGCTTGCGCACGTCGCCGGCGTAGGCCCGGCCCCACGGGGGCTTCACCGAGGAGACGTACATCCGCGTGGACAGCTCGCCCTTGCTCCAGCCGACCAGATCGACCTGGCTAACCCCCAGCCGTGACTTGATCAGTGCGATCGCGTCACCGACCTGCTGTGCCTGCTGGCGGTTCTCGCCCTGCTTGTGCGCGAAGCCGATGGCGAACACCCGGTACCCGCGCGAGCTGAGGTACTGCATCAGCCCGGTCGACGGGCAGGTCGCCGAACCGCACCCGAAGCCGCCGGATTCGTTCGGATTGGCCCAGGCCCGGTCGGGGTTGTCGTTGGCACCGTGGACGAGCAGCACCGGCGTGGCCTTCGCGCCGGTCGACCAGCCGGGTGCGGAGTACAGCAGGAACCGCGACGAGGACGGCTGCGCCACGCCGCCGAAGAAGGTCAGCCGCTGCCCGTCCTGGTTGCCCCGCCCGTCCGGCGGGTACTGCTCGTCGGCGAATCCCGGTGTGGTGTCGCGGTAGCGCTCCACCTTGGCCCACCCGTTGGCGACGGTGCTGAACGTCGCCTCGTTGGTCAGGTAGGAGGGAGCGGCCGAGGCAACCGGCAGCGCCGGCGCGGCGACCTCCACACCGACGACGATGGCGGCAGCGGCCACCAGGCTGAGCAGGCGCACGACGGGCTCCTCACGACACCGGGGGGAACTCCGCAACTATCGGCTAACGAGCGAGCCGGGGCAATGTGCGCCGGCCACGTCCCGCACGCCTCGGACATGGTCGTGGGCACCACATCGAGGGGTGCGGTCACGGGTCGCCGAAGGTGCTCGGTCCAGGGTGCCTCGGGCTGTCCGGGCTTCAGTGGAGGTCGAGGCGGTGGACGATCTTCTCGCGCTCGGCCAGGTTCACGTGTGCCTCTTCTCCTCGGGCCTCCAGCAGCAACGCGACCACGGCCTCGATCGAAGCGATCGTCGGCACGAAGCTGTCGTAGGCCGAGGGTGCGGTGACCTGCTGGGCCAGCACCACGTCCGCGTGGTGGCTCACCGGGGACAGCCAGGGATCGGTGAACAGCACGATCGTGGCCTTGCGCTCCGCCGCCAGCTCGGCCAGGCGCTCCGTCGGGGGCTCGTAGCGCCGGTAGTCGAACAGCACCAGTACGTCCTTCGGGCCCCAGGACGAGGCAGCCGCCGCTCGCTGTACCGGGTGTTCGGACAGGACTTCGACTCGGTCGCGCAGCTGCATCAGGTGCAGGGCCAGGTACTGGGCGAACAGGCCGCTGAACCGGCCTCCGGCGAGCGTGATCCGCCGCTTGGGGTCGGTGAGCAGGGAAACCGTGCGGTCGAGGTCGTGTTCGCTCGTCTCGGCGAACGTGCGGTGGATCGCCCGGCCGAACTCGCCGGCCGCGCGGTCGAGGACCGCGATCGCGCCGATGGGCTCGTCCGCTCCCGAATAGAGCGTCAGCGGCGAGGCTTCCCGGGCGCCGAGCTCCTCGCGCAGTGCGGCCTGGAACGCCGGGAAGCCCGCATAGCCGAGCCTGGTGACCAGCCGGAGCACGGTCGGCGCGCTGACCTTGGACTGCTCGGCCAGCGCCGCGAGGGTTTCGAAGCCCGCCGCGGGGTAGTTCGCCAGCAGGATCCGGGCGACCTTGGTCTCGGCGGGGCTCAGCTCGCCGAGCCGCCGCCGGATCTGCTCGGCAACCGTGTCGACGGGCATCGTGGGGCTCCTCCGTGTGCCGGGGCGGCGGGATCGCCCCGCCGACAACCTAACGGACGGGCGCCGTGCACGCCGTCGGCCCGACGTCGAGCCGCAAGTCCAGGACACTGCCCGGGACCGCGGGCTTCGTCCACGTCCGGGTGGCCGCGGTCTTCCGGAGCCGGACGTCGAACCGCGGCGCGGTCTCGAAGGTGTGCGCGGTCGTCGTGCGGGCGACCGCACTGCCCGCCAGGGCGACGGCGGTGCGCAGGAGCGAATAGGGCGTGCCGGCCGCGTTCCGCGGCGAATGGAAGACGTCGTCGTTCTCCGGGACCGGGGACCGGTCCACCGGCGTGGCGGGCCGGGCACCGGCCGGCGGAACGGCCAGCCGGGCCGCCGGGATGTACCGGGCACCGTCGGTGAGGTAGTCGTACCGGACGTCGTGGACGGACCAGCCGCAACTCCCGGTGGTCGCCTGGCCGTGGCGCAGGTCGAGGACCGTCACGCCGTGTTCGCCGAGCACCCGGAGCGTTTCGGCCGGGCTGCCGGGGCGGTCGACCACCACCGCCGTGTTTTCGTCGAGGGCGTAGACGCGGTCGTGCCCCGTGTCGGCGGCCAGCCGCAAGGACCGGCCTTCGCGGCCGTCGACGCCGGTGTGGGTGTCCAGCAGGCCGGACGTGAGCAGGCCGAACCCGCCGGCCGGGAGGTAGCCGAGCACCGAGGGGTCCTCGAAGTAGCCGGGCCTGCTGCCGTCGCGCAGGCCCTCGTAGGAGTCGCCGCCGGTGACCATGTCGGGGCCGGACGCGATCTGGGCGCCCGCACTGGATCCCGAGATCACCGCGCCCGCGCGGAACTTCGCCCGGATGGCGGCCAGCACCAAGCTGTCGGTGTGCCGGTCCCCGCGCAGCAGCGTCGTCACGTAGCGGTACTGGTCGCCGCCGCCGAAGAAGAAACCGCTCATACCCCGGACCCGCGCGGCGACCGCGTCGGATTCCGCCGCGGCCACGTGGTCCAGGTCGACCGGGATCCACTCCGCGGCGGCACCGTGCTGGGTGAACAGCCCGGCGTAGTACGCGCCGTTGCACACGGAGTTGGAGCACTTCTCGGGGTCGTCGGCGTCGGGGTCCTGGCTGGCCGGGAGGGAGGCTGCGGTGATGATCCCGATCCGGGCCCGTGGGCCGCCTGCCCGCGCGATGACCTCGTCGAAGACGGCGTCGTTGTCTTCGGCGAGCGCGCCGCCGACGAGCACCAAGGACCCTCGTGCGGCCGTCGTCGCGTGCGCGGACGTCCACGAGGAAAGCAGGAGCAGGATCGTGACGATGATGGCGCGAGCCGGGCGTCCGGGCATCAGAGGTCCTTCCGGGCATCGAGGGTGCCGCAGGTGGCGATGAGCGTGGCGAGCAGGGCGACGCGGTCCGGCACGGAGGTGACGTCGAGCCACTCGCCGGGGGTGTGGTCCGCACCGCCGATGGGACCGAGCCCGTCGAGGACGGGCACGCCCTGACCGGCGATGAAGTTGGCGTCCCCCACCCCACCCGTCGCGGCCGCGTCGACGGCGAAGCCGAGCCGGTCGCCGATGGCGCGGGCGCGGGCGAGCAGCACCCGGGCGCCGGGGCCGTCTTCCATGACCGGGCAGTCGTCGAGCTGGGTGACCACGGCGGCGGTGCCTTCGACGGCGAGGTGCCCGGCGTGTTCGTGGATGCTCTTCGCGGCCCACTCCATGCCGTCCCGGGTCGGCGAGCGCACCTCGAGCTCGAGGCACGCTTCGGCGGAGACGATGTTCGTCCGGGTACCGGCCCGGATCGTGCCGACGTTGACCGTCACGCCGGGCCGCCGCCCGTTCAGCGCCTGGAGTTCGAGCACGAGGTTCGCCGCCGCCAGCGCGGCGTTGGCCCCGCGCTCCGGCTCGATCCCGGCGTGGGCGGCCCGTCCGGTGATGCGGATGTGGAAGTCGGCGACGCCCTTGCGGGCGAGCACCAGGTCGCCGTTCTCCCGGGCGCACTCCAGGGCCAGGGCCAGGTCCGCGGTTCCGGCCAGTGCTTCGGTGACCGGCCGGCTCATGGGCGAGCCGGCCTCTTCGTCCGGGGTGGCCAGGAAGACCAGCTCGGCGAAGTCCCGGAAACCCGTGCCGAGCAGCAGCTTCGTGGCGGTCAACCCGGCGAGCAGCCCGCCTTTGTCGTCGCTGACGCCCGGTCCGTAGGCACGCTTGCCGTCGGCGGAGAACGGCCGCGCGGCGGCGGTGCCGCGGTCGAAGACGGTGTCCAGGTGCCCGGCGAGCAGGATGCGCCGTCCGCCGCGGGGCCGGGGTGTCCGGCCGGCCAGCCGGCCGATCACCGCGTCGCCCCGCCCGTCCAGCGGCACCCGCTCGACCGCGAACCCCTGCTGCCGCAGCAGGTGCGTCACCCGGGAGGCCACCGCGTTCACGCCCTCGGGGTCGTCCGAGCCGGAGTCCAACGCGACGAGCCCGGCGAGTTCGCTCAGGTAGCCCGGCAGGCTTTCGACCGCGGCGCGCCGGAGCGGGTGCGCCAGGTCGGTCCGCAGGCTCACAGGACCTTCGCCAGGAACTCGCGGGTCCGCGCCTGGCTCGGCCGGACCAGCACCTGCCGCGGATCACCCTCCTCGACCACGACGCCCTCGTCCATGAACACCGCCTTGTCGGCGACCTCCCGCGCGAAGCCGATCTCGTGGGTTACGACGACCATCGTCATCCCGCCGGCCGCCAGCCCGCGCATGACGTCCAGCACGTCGCCGACCAGCTCGGGGTCGAGCGCCGAGGTCGGTTCGTCGAACAGCATCAGCTTGGGCCGCATGGCCAGCGCGCGGGCGATGGCCACCCGCTGCTGCTGGCCACCGGAGAGCTGGGCCGGGTAGTGACCGGCCCGGTCGGCCAAGCCGACCCGGTCGAGCAGTTCCCGGGCGCGCTCGCGCGCGGCGGCCTTCGTCAGGCCGCCGACGCGGACCGGGGCCTCCATGACGTTCTCTTCGGCGGTCAGGTGCCCGAAGAGGTTGAACCGCTGGAACACCATGCCGATCTCGCGGCGGCGGCGGGCGACCTCCCGCTCGGTCAGCTCCAGCAGCTTCGTCCCCTGCTGCCGGTAGCCGACGAACCCGCCGTCGATCGACAGGTGCCCGCCGTCGATCTTTTCGAGGTGGTTCATGCACCGGAGCAGCGTCGACTTGCCGGAGCCGGACGGGCCCAGCAGGCAGCACACCTGCCCGGCTTCGACCTCCAGGTCGATCCCGCGCAGCACCTCGAGCCGGCCGAACCGCTTGCGCACGCCGTGGGCGCTGACCATGGCCGGGCTCATCGGTCTTCCTTTCGCGAGAGCCGGCGGGACAGCCCGCCGGCGAACAGCCGGGCCGCGGGGCCCGGTCCGGCGGTCGTGGTGCCGCGGCCGAACCGCCGTTCCAGCCACGACTGCGGCCCGGCCAGCAGGGTGACCAGCGCCAGGTACCACGCGCCCGCCACCACCAGCATCGGGATGACCTGGTAGTTCTGGGCGTAGACGTCCTGGATGTTCGACATCAGGTCGTGGGCGGAGATGATCGAGACCAGTGCCGTCATCTTCAGCATGTTGATCACTTCGTTGCCCATCGGCGGGATGATCACGCGCATCGCCTGGGGCAGCACGATCCGCCGCAGGGTCAAGCCCGGTGGCATGCCCAGGGAGTGCGCGGCCTCGGCCTGGCCGACGTCGACGGACTGGATGCCCGCCCGCACGATTTCGCTGCAGTAGGCCGCTTCGTTCAGCCCGAGCGCGAGCAGCGCGGCGACGGCCGGGGTCAGCACGGAGTTGGTGTCCACGCTGAAGAACGTCACGTGGGTGAACGGGATGCCGATCATGATGCGCTGGTAGAGCGCGCCGGCGTACCCCCAGAAGATGATCTGGACCAGCAGCGGCGTGCCGCGGAAGAACCAGACGAAGAGACTGCCGAGGCTGCTCAGCACGGGGTTGTGCGACAGCCGGAGCACGGCGATCACCGTGCCCAGCGCCAGGCCGAGCGCCATCGCGGCGGCGGTGAGCCAGAGCGTGGTGGCGAGCCCGCGGAAGACCAGGCCGTCGAAGAGGTACTGCCCGACGATGTCCCAGTGCACGTTCGGGTTCTTCGCCAGGGAGCCGATCAGTCCGATCAGGGCGGTGAGCGCGATCGCCGCGGAGACCAGCCGGCCCCAGTGTCGCAAGGGGACGGTGGTCAGCTCGGCCGGCGGTGTCCGGCCGGTCGTCGCCTCCGGTTCGGTGTGGACGGTCATCTCAGGCCGCCCCGGCGTTGCGGGTCGCCTTCGGCACGGCGATGGACTCGACGCCGTAGGCGGCGCAGATCTTCTTGAGCGTGCCGTCGTCGATCAGCGCCTGAAGCGCCTTCTGGATCGCGTCGGTCAGCTCGGGCAGCCGCTTGGACACCCCGATCCCGTTGGGTGTCGCGTCGTAACCGCCGTCGGCGGCGGGGTCCTGGACCGACTCGAACGCCGAACCGCCGTCGGCCGTCTTGGCCGTCCAGCCGGCGGCCGGCTTGGTCAGGACCTCCGCGGCCACCTTGCCCGAGCGGAGGGCCAGCTGGGCGTCGGAGTCCTTCGGGAACGTCTGGATCGAGATCGGCGCGGGACACTTCGCCTGCTGCGCGGTCAGCAGGTCGAGCTGGTGGGTCGCGACCTGGACCGCGACGGCCTTGCCGCACAGGTCACCCAGGGAGCCGATCTTCTGCGGATTGCCCTTCGCGACGAGGATGCCCGAGCCGGAGACCGAGTAGTCGACGAAGTCGAGGACCTGCTGCCGCTTCTTCGTGTCGGTGATGGCCGACATGACGACGTCGTACTTGCCGGCCTGGATCGCCGGGACGATCCCGTCGAACTTCTGCGGCGTGAAGGCGAACTTGACTCCGAGTTTGCCGCCGAGGGCCTGGCCGAGGTCGTAGTCGAGGCCGGTCAGCTCCGGCTGTCCCTCCTTGACGAACATCTCGAACGGTGCGTAGGGGACGTCCGAGGCCACCCGGACGGTCCCGGTGTCGCGGATCGCGGCCGGGAGCGCGTCGTGCAGGTCCGCGGCCGCGCTGATGGTCACCCCGGCGACGGCGACGGTCTGCTGGGCGGGCGCTGCGGTGGAGGACGGGCTGCAGCCGGTCAGGGTGGTCACGAGGCAGGCGGCGGCCACGGCGGCGAGCGGGCCGGGGTGGGCAGGAGGTTTCACGAGCACGGTCGAGCCTTCCCGAGGAGTGGGGCGGGGTCCGGTGATGGCCGGTCGAAGGTGAAACGCAACTTACATCTTCCGTCAACATGAGGCTAGATGTAATATTTGTTTCTTCACCGGACCTGGGAGGGCACATGGGTCGTCGCCTCACCGTCTTGGCCGCCTGCATGCTGCTGGCCGTCTCCGGAACCGCTGTCGCCGAAGCTTCGGTCACCCGGTTCCGCGCCGGCAGCTCGATCGACGTCACCCGGCCGGACTGGTCGGGCCCGGCGTTCACGATGAACGGCTCCGGCGCGGTCGTCGACGCGAGCATGCGCCGAGCCGTCGACACCATCCGCGGCGGCAGCGGCACCCTCGACGTCGTGGTCCTCGCCGGCTCCACCCCGGCGAGCGGCAGCCGCACCCCCGAATGCGACGCCGTCATCCGGCTGGCCGGGGTGAACTCCTGCACCACCTGGGTGCTCACCCGGGCCGCCGACGGTGACGACAGCCGGGTCAACGCCGACCTCCGCAACGCCGAGTTCGTCTACTTCGCCGGCGGTGACCAATGCCGTTACGCCGCTTGGAAAGGCACCGCCCTGCAAGCCTCCGTCCGGTCCGTGGTCGCCAAGGGCGGCGGTGCGGGCGGGGGGAGCGCCGGGACGCACATCACCAGCTCGATCGTCTACAACGGATGCGGCGCCAGTGTCGACAGCCGGACCGCGCTCGACGATCCCTACTCCTCGGACATCACCTTCACCACGGGCATGTTCGCGTGGCCGGACTACGGTGACACGATCAACGACTCGCACTTCGTCACCCGTGACCGGATGGGCAGGCTGATGGCCTTCACCGCCCGGGCGGTGAACGACGGTCTCACCTCCGGCGGTGCCGCGTGGGGTGTCGGTGTCGAAGAAGGCGGCTCCCTCTTCCTCGACCGCACCGGCCTGGCCACCCTGTACGGCCAGGACGCCTACGTCGTCCTGGCCGACCACCGGCCCGAGCGGGCGGTGCCCGGCGAATCGCTCACTTACCGCGGGTTCAAGATCTGGCGCCTGCGCCCCGGCTCGACGTTCGACTTCCACAGCCGTCCCACGACCGGCTACTACCTCCGCGACGTCGATCGGGGCACGCCGGACGCGGACCTGTACGCCCCGTGACGCGGCTCGGGAGCAGCGCCGCCGAACTGGACTGGATCAACCTGCTCGTGTTCCGCGCGGTGGCGGAGGAGCTGTCGTTCACCCGCGCCGCGACCCGGCTGCGGATGTCGGTTTCGTCGGTGTCGCAGCGCATCCGGCGGCTCGAGCGGTCCCTCGGCGCCCAGCTGCTCGACCGCGATTCGAAGTCGGTGGCGCTGACGGCGGCCGGCGACACGACACTCGCCGCCGTTCTCGAGATCGACGCGGTCTGGGCCTCGGCGCACCGGCGGCTGGCGGCACCGGCGGCCGCCGACCGGCCGGAGAGCTACACCGTCGGCACCTACCGCGCCGTGCACGAAGACATGGTGCCGTTGCTCAGTGCGGTGGCCGGGGACGTCCCCTGGCGCCTGCGCTACTACCGCGCCTGCGCGGACGGGTTCGCCGACCTGCGCCGCGGCGCCGTGGACTTCCTGGTCTGGGAAACCTGGTACGGCCCGCGGGTCCGGCCCCGGCTGGACCTGACCGGGTTCGGCTCGGCGGACATCGTCCGCGATCCGGTGTGGGCCATCTTCGGCGCGCACCACCCCCTCGCGGGGCAGCCGGTGGTCACCTGGGAAGAGCTGTGCCGGTACGACTGGCTGACGCCGATCGACGACCAGCGCGAACTGATGGTCCGGATCTTCGCCGATCTTTCCCCGGTGCGGCCGCGTCTGGTCCACGACGTCGACGACAGCGTGCACATGGCCGGCATCCACGCGTTCAGCACCGCGGTCGACATCGGGCCGCCGAGCTACCGCTGCGAGCCCGGCATCGTGTCGCGCCGGCTCCTCGGCGGCCCGGTGTCCCGCTATGCGCTGTCGTGGCGCGACGACCCGGCGGTGGCCGCCCTGGCGCCGACCGTGCTCGGTCTCTACCGCGAGCGGTACCGGCGGCGTGTGGCGGAGAACAACCCGGCGCACTACGCCTACATGGCGAAGAACCCGCTCTTGTACCCGGGAATCGACCTGCCCGGCGAAGGGGGCTTTACGCCGGCGTAAACAGCCGTGCGGTTCGTGAAGGAATCTCCTGTTGTCCGGCTATCGTGTTTCGCTCAGGCTGTGCTCGTGCGAACGAGAATCACGGCAATCCTGTCCTTGCTCACCGTTGCCTTCGTGTCGCCGACGACCGGCGTCGCGGCGGCCGCCGACTACACCGCCACGGTGACCGGGTTCGCCGCCGGCGACAACGATCCGCCGGGCGGCGCGATCGCCTACCCCGGCTCGGCACCGAGACACGGCACGGCCAACGGGACCGGCACCTACGACAACCCCGTCACCCTGGCGTCCGACCCGCGCTGGCTCAGCGCCGGAACCCGGGTGTACATCCCGTACCTCAAGAAGTACTTCGTCATGGAAGACCTCTGCGGCGCGTGCCAGAGCGACTGGTCCGGCGGCAAGCGCCGCGTCGACGTCTGGATCGGCTACTACACCGGATCCAGCGCCGCCGCCTGCGAAAGCGCCATCACCCGCAGCAGCGCCACGATTGTCGTCGGTCCCGCCTCGGGACTGACCGTGGACACCACACCCATCCTCGGCTCTTCGGGCTGTTACCTGTAATTTCCGGGAGAACGCATGACTCGCTCGTTCAAGAACGCAGTGTTGCACCTGGTGTCCGCCGCGGTGGTCGCGGCCGGCCTGTGCGCGACCCAGGCCGTGGCAGCGCCAGGGGTGGCGTCGGCCGGGGAGTGTCCGTCGGCCACCGCACTGTCGGTCATCAACCAGGGGCGCACGACCTTCGCGAACTCCCACGAAAGCGGAGTCGCCGACAACGCCACCGCGCTCAAGGAGATCAACCAGGCCGCTTCCGGCCTGGCCGCGCAGCGCAGCAGCTACGGCACCGCGCCGGGCGGTTCGGTGTGCCTCAAGGAATCCATGCTCAAGGGCCTCTACTTCGTCGGTTCGGCGTACCGGCTGTCGATCAGCGAGATCGCCGGCGGATCGCACACCGCCGGGTCGGCCCACTACGACGGCCGGGCCTTCGACATTTCCGTGATCAACGGCGTCACCGTCGACTCCGGGAATGCGTATTACCGCGATGTCATGCAAAGCTGCCGCAACAACGGGGCCAGCCTCGTCCTCGGCCCCGGCGACGCCGGGCACGACACCCACCTGCACTGCCAGTGGTCCGCCTGACCCGGGATCCCCGGCCCTCCCAGGTGGACGGTCACCGGGTGCGGAGGTACTGCTCGGCCCGGACGACCGCGGCCGCCGACCACGCTTGGGGCTTGCAGGCCGCCGGGTAGGCCAGGGGTGCGCCGGAATCGTCGAGCAGCGCGAACAGTTCGGGAACGTGGCCGCGGAAGTGGCCGGCCGTGCGCAGGATGGCCTCCGCCAGCCGGCCGGCCTGGTCGTGGTGTCCTTCCGCGGCCAGGCCCGTCAGGGCGATGGCCGTGTCGTGGGGCCAGATCGATCCACGGTGGTAGCTGAACGGGTTGTAGAGCGGGCTGGCCGAGCTCAGGGTGCGCAGCCCGAAGCGGGTCGTCAGGTCGGGGTGGCCGAGCCGGTGTGCGACGAGGGCCGCTTCTTCGCCGGTGAGCAGTCCGGTGCCGAGGAGGTGCGCCATGTTCGAGGTCGCGCCGTGGACCGGATTCTTCTCCGCGTCGAGAGCGATGGCGGGGTACCTGCCCGATGCGTCCTCGGTCCAGAAGGTCGCTCGGAAGCGCTGTTCGAGCCGGTGCGCCCAGCTGGCCCACTCCGCCACCTCCGGCCGCCGGAAGGCCTGTCCGAGTTCGACGGCGGCTCGCGCGGCTGCGTAGGCGTAACCCTGGGCTTCGCACAGCGCGAGCGGGGCTCGGGGATGACGGCCGTCGTCGTGCAGGAAGGCGTCGTGCGAATCCTTCCACCCCTGGTGGGTGAGGCCGCCGGCCGGCGAGGGCCGGTACTCGATCAGCCCGTCCCCGTCGGGGTCGGCGTCGGTTCCGGTGAGCCAGCTCATCGCCGCCAGGAGGTGGGGGAGCAGTCGCTCCACCTCCTCGGCGGGCAGGCCGGCGTGCCACGCTTCGTGCAGCAGGCAGATCCAGAGCGGGGTCGCGTCGATCGTCCCGTAGTAGCGGGAACCCAACCGCACCTGGCCGGTGTCGATCGGTGCCGCGCGCACTTCGTGGAGGATCTTGCCGGGTTGTTCTTCGGTGTGCGGGTCGTACCGGACGCCTTGGCGGCGGGCGAGGGTGCGCAGGGTGCCCGCGGCCAGGTGCCCGCCGAGCGGCAGCAGGAGCCGGGCCGCCCACAGCGAGTCCCGCCCGAACAGGGTCAGGTACCAGGGGGCGCCGGCGGCGAGGTAGACGTCGTCCGGGCTGTCCGGGTCCGCCAGCAGCAGCGCCCGCAGGTCCTCGAGGCTTTCCGCGACCGGGGCCGGCACGTCCGGTGTCACTGTCCACTGTGGAGCACGGGCCGCGGGCCGCTGGTCGAACTCGCTCGGGCCGAACGTGGCGGCCACGGTGACGTCGAGGTGCCAGGATTCGCCCGTCCCCAGTTCCAGCTGCCACGTCAGCTCGGTCACGGAGTCGGCGTCGACCTCGGCGATCCCCGCCGGCTCGGTGCGGAGGACGGCCGAGGCCCGCTCCTCCTGCCAGCGGATCCGGTCGTCGACCACCGGCGGGACGGCGGCGAGGGTCCGGCCGGCCTTGACCGCGTCCATGCCCGCGAAGTCGGTCGCCACGCGCAGGCTGATCGTCAAGGTCCGCCGGCTGTCGAAATTGGTGACGGTGAGCCGTTCGGCGAGGGTCGCGGGGTGGACCTGGCGCCGGTGCTCCAGCAGCAGCGTCGCGTCGCGCGAGTGGGACTCCGACTCGCGCGCGACGGCGTGGAACACGGCTGCCGAGGGCTGCTGGAGTTCGTGCCCGACGGAGACGGTGGGCACGTCCGCGATCGCGAACTCCAGGAGCGCGAGCACGCGGACGTCGTGGCTGAACCAGCCGGTCGCCCCGCGGCCGGACAGGTGCCCGTCGGGGTGGGAGCACACGACGGAGGGAGCGTTCAGCACGGTGATGAGACTGTGCAGCGACGTGCTCGAGCCGGTCACGGTTCCTCCGCGGGTGTTGACACGAACTGGTGACATCAGTCACTGTTACGGCCGGATTTGACCGGTCAAACTACGGAGAGTACGGCATTCGCGTGCGAGTGTCACCAGTTGCGGAGACGACGAGTGGTTCGACGAGGACAGGACGTGACACTGCGGCAGGTGGCGGCGCACGCCGGTGTGTCCCACCAGACCGTGTCGAACGTCCTCAACGCGCCCGAGCGCGTCGACCCGGCCACGCGCAGCAGGGTGCGGGAGGCGATCGAGGCACTGGGCTACCGGCCGAACCGGACGGCGCGCAGCCTGGCCACCCGCCAGGCGGGGCTGATCGGGTACTGCCTGTCCCGCCACTCGGGGCACAGCCTGTACATGGACGCGTTCCTGCACGCCCTCACCGCGGCCGTCGAAGCGTCGGGGCGGCACCTGCTGCTGTTCACCGCGCCCGAGGGCGAGGCCGGGCTCGCGACCTACGCCGACCTCGTCGCCCAGCAGGCCGTCGACGCGTTCGTGCTGTCCGACACCGTCGGGGAGGATCCCCGGCACGCGTGGCTCGCGGGTCGCGGCATCCGGTTCGCCTCCTTCGGCCGGACCTGGCCGCGGCACGGGCGGCAGGCCGGATCGTGGGTCGACGTGGACGGCCACGCGGCCTGCGCCGAGCTGGTGACGCGGCTGCACCACGCCGGGCACGACCGGATCGGCTTCATCGGCTGGGACAGTCCCGACGCGGGCGGAGCAGGCAGCGACCGGCGGGACGGCTGGCGGTCCCGGTGCCGGGACCTCGGCCTGCCGGAACCGGAAGCCCGCGCGGACTCCGACAGCCTGGAGGGTGCCGCGCGAGCGGCCGCGGAGTTGCTGGACGGCCGGGAGCCGCCGACGGCGATCGTCGCCGCGACCGACCTGCTGGCCGTCGGGGTGCTGGGCGAGGTGCGCCGCCGCGGATCGCGGCCCGGCCACGACGTCTGGGTGACGGGCTTCGACGACTCGTTGCTGGCGACGTCGGTGGAAAACGGCCTGACCACGGTTCGCCAGCCGACCGCCGAGATCGCGACGACGTTGGTCGGCCTGCTGGACGCCGAGCCCGGCACCGCGGAAGCCGGTGTCCTGCTGCCCGGGCAGATCGTGGTCCGGGGCAGCGCCCCGCTGGGTTTGTGAACATCAATGGTGATGGGAGACAACGAGCATGGCTGGACCGGGAACGACCGCACTGCGGGTGGCGGCGATGGCGGCGGTGGGGGCACTCGCCGCCGCCTGCGGCGGGGGAAGCGGCAGCGGGGCGGGGGCCACCGGCAGTGCGGCGCCGGCACTGGACGGACGGGGTGACATCACCTTCGTCACCGGCAAGGACACCTCCAACAACATGCAGAAGCTGGTGGCGGAGTGGAACTCCGGCCATCCCGGCGAGCAGGTGCGGATCGTCGAGCTGCCGGAGTCGGCGGACGCCCAGCGGCAGCAGATGGTGCAGAACGCCCAGGTGAAGTCCACCGCTTACACCGTGCTCAACCTCGACGTCGTGTGGACGCCCGAGTTCGCCGCCAACCGGTGGGTGGTCGAGCTCCCGCGTGACCAGTTCGACCTGGACAACTTCCTGAAGCCGGCGGTGCAGACCGCGGAGTACCGGGACAAGCTGTACGCCGTCCCGGTGTACTCCGACGGCGGGCTTCTCTACTACCGCAAGGACTTGCTGGCCAAGGCCGGGGTCGCGCCGCCGAAGACGTGGGACGAGCTGACCGCCGCGTGCCAGAAGGTCAAGGCGCTGCCCGAGGCGGCGAACGCGGGCTGTTACGCCGGGCAGTTCGAGAAGTACGAGGGCCTGACCGTCAACTTCGACGAAGCCGTGCACTCGGCCGGCGGAACGATCGTCGACGACTCCGGCAAGCCCGCCGTGGACACGCCACAGGCCAAAGCCGGTCTCGACCGGCTCGTGCAGGGCTTCAAGGCCGGCGTCATCCCCCAGAAGGCGATCACCTACAAGGAAGAAGAGGGCCGGCGGGCCTTCCAGGCCGGCGAGCTGGTCTTCCAGCGGCAGTGGCCGTACCAGTGGGCGCTGGCGAACAAGACCGACGGATCCTCGACGGTGGCGGGCAAGTTCGACGTCGCGCCGCTGCCCGGGGCGGCCGGTCCGGGTGTCTCCAGCCTGGGCGGGCACAACTTCGCCATCTCGGCGTTCGCCGAGCACAAGGCGACGGCGCTGGACTTCATCAAGTTCTTCACCACCGAGCAGGCGGAACGGTCCAACCTGCTGGCCACGTCGCAGGCGCCCACCCGGACCAAGCTCTACGACGACCCGGAGCTGCTCAAGCAGTTCCCGTACCTGCCGACGTTGAAGGCTTCGATCCTCGGCGCGAAGCCGCGGCCGAAAGCCGTCCGGTACGGGGACGTGACGACGGCGATCCAGGAAGCCGCGTACGCCGCCATCTCCGGCACCAAGGACAGCGCGGCCGCGCTGAAGGAGCTGCAGACCCAGCTCGGGGGCCTGCTCAAGTGAGCACGGCAACGCCCGTGCGGCGGGGCAGGGCGGTGAGCGAAGCCGGACGGCTCGCCGCCCTGCTGCTGTCGCCGACTTTCGTGGTGCTCGCCCTGGCCGTCGGCTACCCGCTGGTTTCGGCCCTGCGGGAGTCGCTCTACCAGTCGGGGCAGACGGTCGACGCCGACGGTTTCGTCGTTCAGGGCGACCAGTTCACCGGTCTGGACAACTACACCGGCATCTTCGGTGGCCCCGCGGCGGCCCGGTTCTGGAACGCCTTCGGCAACACAACGCTGTTCACCGGAGTCACCGTCTCCCTCGAGGTGGTGATCGGCGTGGCCATGGCGCTGGTCATGCACCAGGCGCTGCGCTGGCGTGGCGTGGTGCGGGCGAGCATCCTGGTGCCGTGGGCCATTCCCACGGCGGTCTCGGCGATCCTGTGGCGGTGGATCTTCCAGGCCGACGGGGTCGCGAACGCGATCATCGGCCACCAGGTGCTCTGGACCACCGAAGGCTGGCAGGCGAAGTTCGCCGTGATCATCGCCGACACGTGGAAAACGGCGCCGTTCATCGGGCTTCTGGTGCTCGCCGGACTGCAGGTGATCCCGCGCGAGGTCTACGAGGCCGCGCGGGTGGACGGCGCCGGAGCGGTGCGGCAGTTCCGGTCGATCACCCTGCCGCTGATCCGGCCGATCCTCGCGGTGGCGGTGCTGTTCCGCGTCCTGGACTCGCTGCGGATGTTCGACCTGCCGTTCGTCCTCGTCGGCAACCGCAAGGAGTCGGTGGAGACGCTGACGATGCTGGCCTGGGACGAGGCCAGCAACCTCAGGTTCGGCCCGGCGGCGGCCTACGCCACCGTGCTGTTCCTGTACGTGGCCGCCGTCGCACTCGTGTTCGTGAAACTGCTGGGCGCCGACGTCATCGGCGAGGCGCGCGACCGGACCCGCCGGGGACGCCGCCGGCCCGCTCCCGCGCCGGCCCACGAGCCCGTTCCCGAGGTGGTTCCGGTATGAAGTACCGCGCCGTGTTCCGCTACGGCGGCTTGGTGGTCATCCTCGCCTACTGCCTGGCCCCGTTCTACTGGATGGTCGTCTCCGCGCTGCGGCGGCCGACCGACCAGTTCTCGCTGACGCCCTTCCCGGTTCCGGTGTCCGTGGCCAACTTCACGGCCGTGTTCGGGGTGGACGTCGGGTTCGGCCGGGCGTTGCTCAACAGCCTCGTGGTGGCCGGGGTCGCCACGGTCCTCACCCTGCTCATCGGGCTGTCGGCGGCCTACTGCCTGGCGCGGCTGCGGTTCCGGTTCAAGAACGCGGCCGCCGCGATCATCATCGCCACGTCGATGTTCCCGGGCATCTCGCTGGTCGTGCCCCTGCTCAAGCTGTTCACCGACATCAACTGGATCAACACCTACCAGTCGATGATCGTGCCGAGCATGGCACTCGCCCTGCCGCTGGCGGTGTGGAACCTCAACGCGTTCTTCCGGCAGATGCCCGGCGAACTCGAGGAAGCGGCCATGATCGACGGCTGCACCCGGCTCGGTGCGTTCCGCCGGGTCATCCTGCCGCTGGCCGCGCCCGGGGTGTTCACCACCGCGATCATCACGTTCGTGACCGCGTGGAACGAGTTCATCATCGCGCTGTCGATGGTGAACGACAAGTCGATGCAGACCGCGACCGTGGCGATCTCCCGCTTCACCGGCGCGTACAGCTTCGACCAGCCCTTCGGTACTCAGATGGCGGCGGGTGTCGTCGTCACCGTGCCGCTCGTCGTGCTCGTGCTCGTCTTCCAGCGCCGCATCATCGCCGGCCTCACCGCGGGCGGTCTCAAGTGACCGGCCGTGCCGCGCCGGACGAAACTCCTTGGAGGTAACCGTGTTGCGCACGCGATCCGGTGTGCTCGCCGTACTCGTCCCGCTCTGCCTGACCGCTGTCCCCGCCGCCGCGACGGCGGGGACGAGCCCGCCCGGCCCGCTGCTGGTGGCGGGGTCCGGAGCGGACGAACCGACCACCACCACCCGCCTCGCCGACCGGCGGTCGCTGATCACCGGTGAGCAGGCGTACGTGCTCGGCGACGAGTCGGGGCAGTACCCGGCCGCGGGGTTCCACATCCGCGGGGAGATGGGCGGGTTCTGGGCGCCGCCGATCAAGCTGCTCGACGGCCTCTGGTTCCGGGTGGGGGACCAGTGGCTGGGCACCGGCGCCACCGCCGTCGGCTACGCCAGTGGTGACGGGTACGAGCGCTTCCGCTACCGCACCACCGGCGGCGTGACGGCGGAGCGCGTCCAGTTCGTACCCGACGGATCGGCCACCACCCTCGTCGCGCTCAGCCTGCGCAGCCCGGTGAGCCGTACGGTCGATCTCCGGGTCGACGCCCACTCGGAGCTGCTGCTGGCCTACCCGTGGACGTCGACCACACCGTCCTCGGCCGCCGTGGACCTGCCCGACACCGCGAGCACGGACGGAACGGCACTGACCTTCCGCGACACCGGGACGTCGTCGGCGCCCGGAGCGCGCCCGCACGACTACAGCGCGGTCGTCGCCGGCGATCGGCCACCGGTGGCGACCGCCACGGCGGGGCCGCACCGGGGGCCGCAGGACCCGCCCGTGCTGTGTCCCGCCACCGGCACGGCTCCGTACCGCTGCGACGACAGCAGTGCCGGCAAGGGGGCCGGAGGCGCTCTCGACTACCGGGTCGACGTCACGGCCAACCGCACGACGACGCTGTGGTTCGCGGTGGCCGGCTCCACCACGAGCGCCACCGAGGCGGCCCACGCCGCCCGGACGGCGCTGGCCGCCCCTGCCGCCGCCTGGACGAACAAGCTCGCGGTACGACGGGCCGCGGTCGCCCCGACCCAAGTGGACCTGCCGGGTGATCGTCCGCTGCAGGCCGCGGTCCAGTGGAGCAAGAGCAACCTCGCGGATTCGGTGCAGCAGGCCCGGAACCTGCAGATCCGGCCCGTGTCGGCCGGCACGGGCTACCCGCCCGCGGCCGGTACCGTCCCGTCCGCCCGGTGGATCGGCGCCGGTTTCCCCGACTACCCGTGGCTGTTCGGCACCGACGGGGAGTACACCGCCTTCGCGGCCGTGGCGGCCGGTCGCTTCGACCTGGTCCGCGACCACCTGCGCGCCCTGCGCGACGTCAGCGACCTGGTCAACCGGCGCAGCGGGAAGATCGTGCACGAAGTCGTTTCCACCGGTGACGTGTACTTCGGGGCCAACGGCGACCCGGGCAACACCGACGAGACCGCGAAGTTCCCGAGCGTGGTGGCGTTGCTGTGGCGCTGGAGCGGGGACGACCGGGTCCTCGACGACTTCTACGACCTCTCCGCCCGCGCGCTGAGGTACATCGCCACGAACCTCGACGCCGACCACGACGGCTGGCCCGAGGGGCTGGGCAACGTCGAGCGTCCCGGCATGGGCGCGGAAAAGCTGGACAACGCCGTCTACTACCTCCGCGGCCTCGCCGATCTCGCCGACATGGCCGAACGCCGCGGCGACCGCGCGACCGCCCGCTGGGCGCAGACCCGCTTCGAAGACCTGCGCGGCCGGTTCGACGCGACCTGGTGGGCGGGCGACGACGCCGCCGGGTACGGCGACTCCCTCGGTGACGGGAACACGCCCGTCTTCCAGCGGCACTGGATCGGGCTGACCCCGCTTGAAGCGGCCCTGCCGGGCGCGCGGGAACTCGCCTCCCGGCGCCACGCGCAGCAAACCCTGCAACGCCGGGAAGAGGACTGCTACAGCGGCGACCTCGGCCTCTACCACACCGGGACGGGCCCGACCAGCGCTTCCGGTGGCAACCCCGGCCCCAGCTGCGACCAGGTGGTCACCGCGGTACCGGCCGAGCGGGCCGTGTACTCCTTGAACACCGCGATCATGGCGGTGGCCGAAGGCAACTACGGCAGGCTCGGCCGCACCCAGCAGCAGCGCTACACCACGGCGAACACCCGGATCCAGCTCGACCCGGCGATCTGGGAGAAGCCGGGCGCGATGCCGGAAGTGGCTCCGTCGCCGGACTTCACGGCGAACATCGACCGCCCGTTCACCGACCGCTCGATGGTCCTCCAGGCGTGGGGCACCTACGGCGTGCTCTGGCCGGTCGTGCACCAGCAACTCGGTGTCGACCCCGATCTGCCCCACGGCCGCATCGCGGTCGTTCCCCAGATCCCGCAGGGGCAGCACCGCATCGCGGGCTCGGACATCCGGCTCGGCACCGGCTCCCTCGCCGTCCGCGCGACGAGTACCCCAGCGAGCCTGACCACGTGGTTCTCGTGGACCGGAACCGCCGCGGTCACGGTCGGAGCCGTCATCCCCCCGGGGAAAACGGTCACCGGCGTCTCGTTCGGCGGCCGCCCGGTGCCCTACCGGCTGGTCGCCACATCCCGAGGTGACCAGCTCGAGGTGGAGGTCACCGGCAAGTCGGGCGAGCTCCAGGTTCGGCTTCGGTGAACCGTCGGTCCGACCGGCGTTCGCGGCCGGCGCCGGTCGGACCGGGGATCGGAAACGCCGCTCGCCTCCGGCGGACCGCTCGCCACCACGCTCGGACACGGCGGAGGGATCGCTGCCGGACCGCGCCGAAGTCAGTGAGGCGGTGCGATCCGGGCTGTGCGCGGCCGAGCGGGAGCAGGTGGCGGAGCCGTGACCTGAGAGGGGACGCCGGCTCCGCCCTGCGGACTCGCTCAGGCGTGGCACTCGTAGAGGGTCTGGGCTCCCATCGGCCCGGCCTGCTGCGCCGCTTGACCGCCGTAGGCCGCCGGGTCGACCGCCGTGCAGTGCTGGGTGATCCACTGCTGACGCTGCCGGCCCGCGCCGCCGGACACGCCCGGCATTCCGCGGCTGTCGCCCGTGTTGCCGCCCAGGACGAACTTCAGCTTGCCTTCGGCGGTCCACTGCTGCAGCTGGTCGACGGAGGGGGAGTCGTCGCTGCCCATGAAGCCGCCCATGCCGATGACCGTCTCGTCGGAGCCGATGATGAAGCCCGCGGCCATGGTCGCCGCGCCGTCGACCGCGAGAGTGATCTCCGCGTTTCCCTTGTGCTGGCTGGCGTACTCGAGGACACGCTGCTGCTCGTCGGTGAGCTTGCCGTCCATCATGCCGCCGAAGCCGCCCGCCCGGCCACGGCCCGAACCGCCCGGTGGCTGCTGGGAGCCGCCGCCGGGGAAGGCCGCGTCGGTACCGCCCGGGAACCCGCCGGTGCCACCGGGGAACTGCGGCAGGTCGCCGGTGCCGCCCGGGAAACCACCCTGGCCGCCCGGTCGCAGGCCGCCGAAGCCGCCGCCGTTCGGGCCCGCCGCCGGCATCACACCGAGGTTCTCGCCGGTCGCCGCGGTCGCGGTCGACCACACCGCCGGGACCAGCAGCAGCGTGACCAGGCCCAGCACCAGCGACACCCGCGAGAACACCGCGCGGCGGGCCTCGGCGAGCCGCGCGCCGAGCAGCGCGGCCACCGTGACCACACCCGTCACCAGGACAGCCCAGCGCGTCCAGCCGTGCCAGGACGCTTCCCGGCTCGCCAGCACGAACGCCCACACCGCCGTGAGCGCGACCGCGGCGGGCAGCAGCAGCCACGAGGCCGCCCCGTCCCCGCGGTAGGCACGCCAGAAGCGGGCGAGGCCTGCCGCGGAGATCGCCGCGATCGCCGGAGCCAGCATCGTGGTGTAGTACGGGTGCCAGATGCCCTGCGCGTAGCTGAACACCACGCCCGTCACCAGCAGCCAGCCGCCCCAGGCGAACCAGCCGGCCCGCGAAGCCGGATCGCCCGGTCCCTTCGCCCGCACGCCCTTGACCGCGACGACGACCAGCACGAACAGCGACAGCGGCAGCAGCCACGAGATCTGCCCGCCGACCGACGGCCCGAACATCCGGCCGAGACCGGTGTCGCCGCCGAACATGCCGCCGCCCATCCCGGACGGCAGGCTCATCCCTTCGGGAAGATTCGGGCGGGCGCCGCCACCACCGGGACCGAAGTTGCCTTCGTCGCCGAAGATCCGGCCGAAACCGTTGTAGCCGAAGATGAGGTTCCACGCGGTGCCGTCGGTGCTGCCGCCCATGTACGGCTTCGAGCCCGGCCACCAGTCGTGCAGCGCCGCCCACCAGAACGACGACGCGAACAGCACGACGGCCGCGCCGAGCAGGTCGAAGATCCGCCGTTTGACCGGCGCGCTCGTGCCGACCAGGTACGCCAGGGCGAACCCGGGCACGACGATCCACGCCTGCATCATCTTCGTGACGAACCCGCAGCCGATGAAGAAGGCACACCACAGCAGCCATTTCGTCCGGGCGCGGCTCGTGTCCGCCTTCACCGAGCGCGTGAACGCGTACGCCGCCGCGATGAGCAGCAGCACCAGCAGCGTGTCCGGGTTGTTGTCCCGGTTGATGGCGACGGTGATCGGCGTGAGCGTGAGGATCAGCGCGGCCAGCAGGGCGACGTTCTCGCCCGCCCAGCGCCGGACCGTGCGGTGCAGCAGGAACACCGCGGCGACGCCTTCGATCACCTGGGGTAGCAGCAGGGCCCAGCCGTGGAAACCGAACACCAGCAACGAAAGCGCCTGCGGCCACAGCGACATCGGCGGTTTGTCCACCGTGAACACGCCGTACGGATCGAACGAGCCGAACAGGAAGTTCGTGAAGCTGTCCGTCATGGACTTCACGGCGGCCGAATAGTACGTGTTGCCCAGCTGGCCCGCGCCGATCCGCCACGCGTAGAGCGCGGTCGCGGCGACGCAGATCCCGGCGAGCGCCCAGACCTGCCACCGCGTCCGGGCCGGGGCAGCGGCGCGGCCGGCCGGTGCCGCTTGGTCGGCGGCGACTGTCATTCTTCGTCCTTTCCTCGGAATTTGCGGAAGACCCAGCTGCGCAGCAGCACGAACCGGCCCGCGGTGCCCGGCACCGAGGCCGCGAAGAGCACCGTGAAGACGTGGTGGAGCCCGAAGACCACGAGCCCCTGCACGTGTGGCTTGCGTCGGGAAGTGGCCGCCCCGACGAAGGTGAAGCGGCGGTTGGCCTCGGTGTTGAACAGCGTGGTGAGCACGAGCGCGGCAAGGTTGGCCACCAGCACCGGCCGCCACAGCCGGAACACCGCGTACAGCACCAGGTTCGCGACCGTGGAGACGACTCCGATCACGGAGAACGAGAGGATCTCCCAGAGCCGGCCGCCGCTCGGCGAGCCTCCGGTCGCGCCGACCGACATGCTTCCTCCGTTCGGGGTTTCCTGCGGCCGAGCACGACGCTGTGTGACCGGTTACGTGACTCTCACGGTGGGCTACCGATCGTGAGAATGGCCTGGAATTAACCTGAGAGAATCGTTAGAGGTGGATCTCTCACCCCGGTGGTGAGATCAACAGCCGGCGCACAGAATCGCCGCGTAACCTCTGGCCGGTGCGACTGCTGGTGGTGGATGACGACCCCGACGTGCGGGAGAGCTTGCAGAGGAGTCTGGAGTTCGAGGGCTACGACGTCGGGACGGCGACCTGCGGGACGACGGCGCTGGCGGTCTTGGCCGGCGAGGCGAAACCCGACCTGGTCATCCTCGACGTGATGATGCCCGAGGTCGACGGGCTGGAGACCTGCCGCCGGCTGCGGGCGGCGGGGGAGCGGCTGCCGGTGCTGATGCTCACCGCGCGCGACGCGCTCGGCGACCGGGTCACCGGCCTCGACTCCGGGGCCGACGACTACCTCGTCAAGCCGTTCGCGCTCGAGGAGCTGCTCGCCCGGGTCCGCGCGCTGCTGAAGCAGAACCGTGGCCGCCGTTCCGTGCCGGAGGTCCGCCGCATCGGCGACCTCGAGCTCGATCCCGGCACCCGTGAGGTCACCCGCGGCGGGCGGCGGGTGGACCTCACACCGACTGAGTTCGACCTGCTCTCCGTGTTCCTCGACGCGCCGGGCAAGGTGCTCACCAAGCATCAGCTGCGGCAGGCGGTGTGGAGCGGGGAAGCGAGCCGTACCAACAACCTCGACGTCTATGTCAGCTACCTGCGGCGCAAGACGGAAGCGGGCGGGGCGAGCCGGCTGCTGCACACCGTCCGCGGTGTCGGGTTCGTGCTGCGGGCACCGTGAGGCCCCGGATGCTGCTGCGCAGCCGCGTCGCGCTGATCACCGCGGCCATCGTCGCGTTCGCGATCGCGTCGATCAGCACCGTCACCTACGTGTCCACCCAGCACAACCTGCGTGCGCAGCTGGACGAGACGCTGCTCGGCGGCTGGCCGCCACCCGGTGCGCAGGACCCGGCCCTGCCGAAGCCGGACTGGGCCGGCCTGTGCCGGGCGGTCAACGGCAGCCGTCCGCTCCAGCGGTTCCTCGAAGGCGTCCAGCTGATCAAGGCCGACGGCGCGGCCTGCACGCCGCCGGGTGTCGACGCCGTCGTCCTCGATCCGGCGGACCGCGCGACCCGTGCGGTGGCGCTGCGGGACGGCTACACGGAGTCCGGCACGCCGGTGCGGGTCCTGCTCGGCCCGGTCGGTGACGGGAACGTCCTGGTCATCTCGCGCAGCCTCGCGGACGTCGAGAGCACGCTGAGCGGGTTGCGCAACGTCCTGGTCGTGGTGTCGGTGCTGGGAGCGGCGCTCGCGGCCGCGGCGGGTTTGGTGTTGACCCGCCGGACCCTCGAGCCGATGGCGCGGTTGACCGGCGCTGCCGAGGAGATCGCCCGCACCCAGGACCTCGACATCCCGGTCGCGGTGTCCGGCCGCGACGAAGTGGGTCGCATGGGGCGGGCGTTCGCGGCCATGACCGGTGCGCTCGCCGAATCGCGCCGTCGCCAGCGAGCGCTGGTGAGCGACGCAGCCCACGAGCTGCGCACGCCGTTGACCAGTCTCCGGACCAACATCCACCTGCTCGCCCGCAGCGAGCACACCGGCCGCCCGCTGGCCGACGAACAGCGCGCCCGGACGCTGGACCGGTTGCAGGTGCAGGCGGAGGAGCTGGGCGACCTCGTCACCGAGCTGGTGGTGCTCGCCCGCGACGAGCACGAGCTGGAGCACGCCGACGTCACGATGCCGGCCGTGGTCCGGCAGGCGGTCCGGAGGGCTTCGAGTCGTGCCCGGGACCACGAGTTCGACGTCGAAAGCGCCGAGTGGCGGGTGCGTGGCGACGCGGGCGCGCTCGAGCGGATGGTGCTCAACCTGCTCGACAACGCGATCAAGTTCTCACCCGCGGGGTCGGTGATCACGGTGCGTTCGACCCCCGGCCGGATCGCCGTCGCCGACCTGGGTCCCGGGATCCCGCCGGACCACCGGGAGGTCGCGTTCGAGCGGTTCTGGCGGGCGCCCGAGGCTCGGTCGCTGCCGGGTTCGGGACTCGGCCTGGCGATCGTCGCGGACATCGCGGCCGCACACGGCGGGCGTGCACGATTCGACGAACCCGGCGATGGTCGGGGTGCGCTGGTTGTGGTCGAGTTGCCAGGTTGACCCGCGGCTTTCCTCGTTGGCGCACTTCGGGTAGCCGGTGAAACCGGACGTCAATTCGAAGGCGCCGACGCGGAAGCCGTTGACGAACAGCTCGTACGGCCAGTGGCCGGCAACGTCGGCCTGATGGCTTTACGCCCGTTGATGATTTCTTGACGGATACCCTGCCGGTCCCGACGAAGCGTTAACGCCATCCGGGCCTTGTTCGCGCCTAGGCTCGGTTTTCCGAACACGAACTACCACTGGGGATTCACCTATGCGTTCTTTTCGCGTCCTCGTAACGGCTTTCGCCACGGCCTGCGGGCTGGTGCTGGCCACGGTCCCGGCCGGGGCCGCGCCGGCCGGCGACGTTCAGGACCTGCTGCACGCCTGGGCCGACGCGGGCGCGCCCGCCGGCGGCGGCACTTTGGACAGCCCGGAAGGCCGACGGCTGACCGAAGCCCTCGACAGCACGGCCACCCCGCAGCCGTCTGTCGCGGCGGCGGCTGCGTATCCGGCTTGCCACGGGACCTTCCCGTCGAACGGCGTCGCGAACATCACCGTGCAGTCGTCGGCGGCGCACGGGATTCCCTGGGTGGTCAAGCTGGCTTCGGCGAACTCCCGGTTCGGTGTGGTGGTGCTGTCGGCCCAGATCTACGCGAACAACCGGCAGGCCAATGTGTACGCGCCGCACACCGAACCGTGGAACTACAACTTCCACGGCCCGCTGCCTCGCAAGTTCCAGAAGGTCGGCGGCGGCACTTACACCATGCCGGACGGGGCGACCGTGTCGTTCCTGTTCGTGTGGCACTCCGCGGCTCACCCGTCCGAGGGTGGCTACGCTTACCTGACCTGCAAGTACGACATCTGAGGCCTTCACGCATGCAGACCGCGGACGAGAACGAGTACGTCGTCGAGGAGTTCCGGCCGATCCGGCACGACCTCCTCGCCGCCGGCCTGCATGTCGAAGCCGGGGATCCCCACCGCATCGCGGGGGATCCCCGGCTCTTGGCTTGGCTGCGCATCGACGGCGAGCGGATCGGTGTCCTCGCCTTCGACGAGGCTGCCGCGCCAGCCGAACGGCTGAGCACCCTGGCCGGCTTCACCCAGGACCTCGTGGTGGAAAACGTCTTCACCGACGGGCGCAGTTTCACCTGGCCCCGCTGCCTCGACCGGTCCCACCGGCATCCCATGGTCGTCGTGCTCGACGACGGCCGAGCGCTGTGGCGTTGCCCGCGCGACGCCGGTCTCGCCGTGTCGATCGGCGAACTCGGAGCCTGACGGCGTAGCCGTCCGATCGCTCCGGGTGTCTGACGCTGTTTGTGTCAGTTTGGAGTCAGGGGCGTGTCAGGCGGGCCGCCGACAGTGGCGGCATGACGAACACCAGCGCTTCCTCGGCGTGGACCGGCATGCTGCCGGTCGAAGACACCGCTCTCGCCGTCACCGACACCGGTGGCCCCGGTATCCCGGTGCTCTACTGCAACGGCCAGTTCGCCACTCAGGGCTACTGGCGCCGCGTCCTCGCCGAGCTCGGCGAGTTCCGGCACATCACCTTCGACGAGCGCGCCCGCGGCAAGTCGAAGCGTTCGGCGGACTACTCCTTCGAAGCCGCCGTCCGAGACGTCGACGCCGTGCTCGCGGCTCGGGGTGCCGAGCGAGCGCTCCTGGTCGGCTGGTCCTACGGGGCGGTCGTCGCGGCGCACTGGGCCGAGCGGAACCCGGAACGGGCGATCGGAGCGGTCCTGGTGGATGGTGCGTACCCCTACGACTGGCTCGACGAGGCGATGGAGCGGCGCATCCGGAAGCTGTTCAAGCGCCTGAACCTGGTCATGCCATTGCTGCGCCCGACCGGGTTGACCCCGCGGATGAGCGCGGCGCAGCAGGCCGAGAGCAACATCGAGCTGGGGGTGCTATCGCGCGAGCGCGAGCTGGGGCCGGTGCTGGACGGCATCACCGTCCCGGTGCGGTACGTGGTGGCTTCGGGGACGTCGTTCGGAAGCAAGGGCGACGAGCAGGAACGGCTCCGCACCAGTCTTGACGGGGTGACCTCCCGTAACCCGAACATCGAGGTGAGCGCGAAGGTCGCGAGCAACCACGGCGCAATTCTGAAGAAGGATGCCCCGGCCGTCGCCGCGGCCGTCCGCGAGGTCGCGAACTTCAGGCGCGCCGACGGCTGAGCCGCCGCTCAGGTGGCCTTGCGGAGGTGAGCTGACGAACGGCAGGAAGCCTGGTTCTCCGTCGCCGGGTCCGGCTTGACGCTGCCGGGCCCAGGAGACCTTCGAAAGCAAAAATCAGGCGGGTGGGGCCGGTGTTTTCCGGTGTCGTGACCGGGCCCACTCGAAGCGGCGCCGTCCGGCGGTGCAGCGTATCCGGAATGCGGAGCCGGAGTGTGCCGCTCACTCCACATTCGGGAAACGCAACGCACCGTCGGACGGCGCCTCGAGAACTCGGAGCCGGTTACCGTGTAAACGGACGGCTCCGGTGCTGGATCAGTTGCCCTGGCTCGTGCCGCCGTCGGACAGCTCGCCCGAGGCGCAGTTGTAGGCCGACTCGCTGCTGGCCTCGTGCGAGCCCGGCGACAGGATCGGCACGCCGATGCCGTTGAGCGAGTTGCGGATCGGCACCTGGACACCGAGCACGTTGACGTCGTTACCGCACGCGCCCACCGTGCCGTTGACGTTGTGCAGCACGTCCGTGTTGTTCAGGTTCACCAGTCCGACCTGCCCGGTGAAGTCGTGATCGGCGTAGTAGTGAGCGTGGTGGTGGTGCTCGTCCGGGGTACCGGCCGCGGCGACGCCGCCGGCCAGGAAGGCGCCGGCGGCTGCTGCGGCCACGACGAACCCGATCTTCTTCAGCATGACTTGCTCCTCGGTCAACGATATCGGAGAACGGGACGGCAGTTGGTGTGTGGTTCCGTCCCGTAGGAAAAACATATACTGAACCCGGCGAGTTGATACCACTTGATCCCACCATTGTGTGGTTTACGGGATGTGATGACTGAGGCGGATCAACCCCGATCGGGTTATTTCCCGTTTTCCCGATGCCGACACCGTTCAGTTGTGGGTCCGACGGTCGCTCGCGTGGTAGTGGGTTCTTTGGTGAGCGCACGCTATCCGGGCCACGCCTCGGCTTCGGCCGTGAGGGCGGTGGTCACGTCGATTTCGCCCGACCGCACTCGCCACGCGAGGGTTTCCGGTCGTGGTTGCAGCAGGTGCCACCCGATGACGTCTTCGTCGCGGTAGCGGGGGTCTTCGTCGTCACCGATGCCCAAGGCCGCGAAGTACTTGCGGGCGGCCCAGGTCTCGGGAACCCAAGCGCGGGCCCAGCGCATTACGATCCTGGCGAGGTGGTTGCGGCCGTCCGCCGGGTGGATCAGACGGTCGCCGGCGGTGCAGACCAGGTGTGGCGTGTAAGCCGCGCCGAGTGGCGCGACGGCGATTTCGGTGTTCATTTCTCCAGTTCGCGAGAGTGGACGGCCGTACCCGGCTCTTATGCGCTGTTGCGTTCGAGAAAAGCGGACGCTCGGAGACTGCCGAGTGCACGCGACCCTTCCGGGTGCGGCTCCGCTTTTGGACAGGGGGCCATCTTACAAAGAGCGCGGGAGCCCTGGAAAACGGGCCTTGCAGGCGATGTCTTCGTCCGTCCTGTTGGTGCGCGGCGGGCGCGTATGCGCACGGAAAGAACGATTCCAGGATCGGAAGCACGAGCCGGGACGAACCACAGGGTGCGATTCCTGTTGCGTTGCCTGCGACCGCGGAATGCGCCCTTTCGCGAGCGAAGTGGAGGGGGTGCCGGACCGCCCCGACGGTGGGCCGGCACCCGGCTCCGGTCAGTTGGCGGCGCTGGTGTTCACCTCGCCGTTGACGCCCTTGGGGAAGAACCCGCCGGAGGTGGCGGCCTTGTCGGTCAGGTACACGATGTTGAGGACCTGGCCGGGGGAGCGGCTGTAGGCGATGCCGTTGGCGTCGGTCGGGACGATGTTGGCGTTGCCGCGGCTGTCGATGACGCCCTGGTCGTCGTCGGCCGGGCCGTCGAGGCTGTCGCGGGCGTTGGACAGCTTGACGCTCGCTTCGCGCAGGTCGCGGCCGAGCAGGCCGAGGCCGCGGATGCCGTCGGTGTGCTGGTAGAGGGCGCTGCGGATGTTGCCGGCGTGGTAGGCCTCCACGGCGAGGATCCCGGCGGCGGCTTCGAGGTAGGTCTTGTTGGCGATCAGCGGGGCGGCGCCCTTGTAGGCGGTGACGCCGACGTCTTCGAAGAGGAACGCGGCGAGCAGGAAGTTCTCTTCGCAGGCGAAGGCGTCGAAGCTGTGTCCGGGTTTGACCAGGCCGGCGGCTTGGGCGGCGGCGGTGAAGCTGGCCTGCAGGTCGATCGCGGGGCGGCTGACCGCGGCCGAGCCGAGTGCGGTGCGCAGGAACTGGACGTGGGCTTTCTCGTCGCCGGCGATCTCCTGGGCGTACTGGCGGGCGGCCTTGGTCTTGAACTTGACCGCGCGGCCGCCGGTGACGCCGCCGCGGGTGCCGGTGCCGGTGGTCATGGAGTCGGCAAGGCCGTTGCCGGTGACGGCGTGCAAGTAGAACTCGGCTTCGAGGTATTCGAGGTTGAGGGCGAAGTTGAGGACTGCCCCGTCGCTGACCTCGCCGGAAGCAGCCGCCGCGGCGGGCCGGGCGGTGGCCGCGGCTGCGGGGCCTGCGGTGAGGCCGCCGAGGGCTCCGGCGCCGACGACGCCGAGGCCGGTCATCCCGGCCGCCTTGAGGAACCGGCGGCGGTCCTGGTCGTTCCCGGCGCTCCGGTTGATCATCGAAGCGGCATAGCGCTTGCCAAACACGGACGAATCTCCTCCCCGCCCGCGCGCGGAGACGGCGGGCGTCACCCGCCGCCAGGCTCCGGCGCCGGGATGGATCCTTCGTGGACACTTCCCGTTCGGGGCCGCCCGCCGCGTGGATGGGTCGACCCCGAACCGGCTTGCGGATTCGGCGGGTGCGCACCTTCGGCCGATGACGGCAAATTACGGTCGGCTACCGCTACTTGACGGTAGGAGAAACTTTGGGGTGAAAGCGGACCTGCTATCTGCACCCGATCCGACTACGGTTGCCGTGTTGAATCGCGACTGACGGTTAATCCGAACTCGAAAGGGCGAGATGGAGGGACACGTCCCTAGCGGGTGACCGAACCGGAGTCGCGTGAAGGCCGGGGCGTCTGTCAGGTTGCGGGGAAGCCCTGGAGCGGCACCAGCGCCCAGACCACCTTTCCGGCGCGGTCGAGCCGCACACCCCAGTCGAGGGACAGCTGGCCCACCAGCCGCAGGCCGTACCGGCCGGAGCCCGGATGGCCGGCGCGCACCGCCGCGACGTCCGGATCGTGGTCGCTCACTTCGACGAGCAGGTGCTCCCCGGCGCGGGCGACCTGCAGCTCGCGGACCGCGGTGGCGTGTCGGTACGCGTTGCCGACCAATTCGTCGATCACGAGCATGACTCCGCCGAACCGGCCATCGGGGCACGCACCGAACGTCAACGACTCGGCGACCCGCGACCGGACCTCACGCAGATCCGGCAGACCGCACAGGGAGACCCTGGTACCGGCCGCTCCGGCCGGCTCGCGAGTGAGCCGCGCCAGTTCCTCGTCGAAATCCACTGCCGAACCGACCTCTCCCGCGACGTTCGCCCGATTCGGATTCGATCCGGTTGTCCTCCCGGATTGGTCTGCGTCGTCGGCGGGCCGCGGTCACTTTTGAACGGTCTTCGCCCGATCGGGTTGAGCGCGGGGTTCGACCCACCCGGACGGATCGCGGCCGCGAACTCGGCGTAAGTGATCGCATCCGGGGCCTGACCACTGACCAGATCCGACCGGCCCGCTGCGAACTCGTTTCCACTCGATCAGGAGTTTCCGTGACCAAGGTCCGCTTCACCGGCATCGGCCTGGCCGCCGCCGCACTCACGCTCAGCGCGTGCGGCAACGGAGCCGGCTCCGGTTCGGCCGGCCCGGGCCGGCCGATAGCTGCGCCGTCGCCGAGCATCGCCGGCGCGACCGGTACGCCGGACGGGGTGACCACCAGAGCTGACGTGTTCGGGCCGGCCTGTCCGCAGTTGCCGCCGGGCTCGCTGGACTCGATGAGCTCGCAGCCGGCCGCGACGGCTGTCTCGGGCAACTCGCTGCTGACCGAACTGACCGCGGCCATCGCGGCCGCCAACCTGGCCGACACGCTCAACAGCCCTCACGGCATCACGGTGTTCGCGCCGGCTGACCCGGCTTTCGACACCCTCGGCGAGGCCGAGTCCACCGAGCTGGCGCGGACCCTGCGTTACCACGTTATCGGCCGGCGGTACGACGCCAAAGGCCTCTCGACCGCGGGCACGGCGACGACCCTCGACACGGCCGGTGGCCCGCTGAAGATCGAAGGTTTCGGTGAAACGATGACGATCAACGGCGCGAAGATCCTGTGCGGCAACATCCCCACCGAGAACGCCACGGTTTTCGTCATCGACAAGCTGCTGACGCCGGGAAGCGCGAAGTAGCACCGGCTTCCGGGCCGCGGAACATCGTTCCCCTGCGGACGGCCCGGTACTCCGACTCGACCTCGACGCGCTCCAGGTCCGAGAGCTACGGAGCCGCCGACCGGGACGGCGGGATGGCCACCGTTCGACGCGACGCCGAAGTCGTCCAGCGACGGCAAGCGCTCCATGCGGAGCGGGTCAGGGTCCGTTGTGGATCAGCGACGCCCACAGGTCCGGGCGTGCCGGGTACTCGGCGCGCAGGTCGAGCGTGGCCCGCCGGACCGCGAGAGCGGTGTTGCCGGCTGGTGGCGTTCCGTCGAGGTGCCGGTAGATCTCGCGTGCGGCGGTGGCCGCCATGTTGTCGGCGATCGGCCACAGGGTGGCGATGACGTGGCGAAAGCCGGCCAGCTGGAAGGCCGACGCGAGGTGCAGTGATTCGTCGGCCTGGTTGATGCCCGGGTTCGCGGTCGAACAGGCGGACAGGTACGCCAGTTCGGCGTCGGCCAGCCGCAGCCGGCTGATCGCGGACAGCGACAGGATCCCGTCGTGCAGCCGGATTCCACTGCGGGAGGGCACGAGCAGGTCGGCGTCCGCGTGACACGCGAAATGCGCCCACGTCGATTCGCGCAGGGCGGCGAGGACGGCGTCGGTCGTGGCGTGCTCGCCGGCCAGCAGCGGCAGGCCGGGGTGGGCGGCGTGGAGCTGTTCGGCTTCCTCGGCGGTGGCCGGCAGCGGCGCCGAGCCCGGGGCATCGGGGACGGCCACGGTCAGCTGCCTGCGTCCGGTCGTCGGTGGGCGGGACCGGGCGTGGGTCAGTGTGCGCAGGGTCGCGGTATAGGAAGAGACCACGGCGTCCAGTGCGCCCGGTTCGCCCGGATGCCCGGCGGCGTGCCAGGGGAGCAGGCTGAGCAGATCGGTCGGCATCCACCACACACGGGAGGTGGCCGGCAGGGCGGCCAGGATCGGGGCGACCGCGACGTCCCACAGCCAGCCGGTGATCTCCGGGATGACACGCCGCCGGCGCAGTGCGGCGGCGAACCCGCTTTGCTGGTTGACGTCGATGAGCTCCTGGATCTGCCGGTGCAGCTCGGCACCGCCGAGATCGGGCAGGTCGACGAGGATCGGATCGCCGCCGGCGGTGACGATGATTGCGCCACCCCGGCGGAGGTCCGTGTTGACCAGGACCACCACGCCGTCGGCCGCCGCCGCCCGCAGCTCAGGAAACGCCGGCGGGGCAGGGGTTTCGGCGGCAACGTCGAGTTCGGCGGCGAGCAGGATGCCGCGGCTCAGTTCTGCCACTTCGACGGCGCCCTCGGGATCGTCGATCGCGCAGTACGCGGCGATTGCTTCCCGCACCAGCCCCGTGTACCGGCCGATCCGGTACTCGCGGTCCCGCCAGTTCGCGCCGGGCGGCGGGACCGACGGCAACAGTGAGGCGGCCGAGTCCAGCAGTGCCGCGGCGCGGACGTGGTCGCCGAGCACCGTCGCCAGCCGGCCGGCCACGTGGTACGAGCGCACCTGCTGCGTCGTCGACGCCGTGGCGGCCGAGCCGGCGACCGCGTCGATGAGCGGGCCGAGGCGGCCCTCGTCCAGCGGACGACCCGTGGTGGTGGCGAACTGGTGGTGCGCCTGGCCGAGGTTCGCGGCCACCAGTGCCAGGTCGGGGTGGCCGGGTGAGAGGCACGCGAGTGCCTGTTCCTGCAATTCGATACCGCGTCGCATGTCGGCCGCGTCGCCGGAATGCCGGGACCGGCGCTGGTAGACGATGTTGAGCTCGGACAGGTAGCGATACCGGTCGGGGCGGTCGGCGGGCAGTGTGTCCAGCGCCAGGTGGGCGAGTTCGATGGCCCGGTCCAGGTCGGCGATCTCGCCGTGGTGTTCGAAGCGCTCCCGATACGCGGCGCTCACCATCCGGATGGTGACGCCTCGGGTCGGATCTTCGGCCGGGATGGCGGCCAGCGCCTGCTCACCCAGTTCGATGGCGTACGTCCGATCGGCCGCCGCCTCGGTGTGATCCGCCCGGCTCCGGTAGGCGACGCAGAGGTTGGACAGCGACGTGACCCGCACCGGATGACCGTCGGGCAGCAACCCGAGCGCCTCCTCGTCCACGTCGATGGCCTGCTGGAGGTCCGACAGCAGGCCGGTGTGCGCGTAGAGTCGTTGCAGCGCGGGGCTGAGGTTGCCCAGCGCGCTCGCCTGGTCCAGCGAACCGGTCTCGTACGTCGCGACCGCCAGCCGGCCGTAGCCGATCGCGCGCCGCAGGTGGGCCAGGTCTTCCGTGGCCTCGTACAGGTGACGGCAGGCCAGGTTGAGCATGGAGGCCGGCACGGCCCGGCGCACGTCGTCCCCGGGCAGCATCGCCAAGGCCTGCTCGCCCGACTCGATCGCCCGGTGCAGGTCGGCGACCTTGCCGAACCGCTGGTACCGCTCGCGGTACAGCACGCACAGGTCGGTCGGCGGCCGGTGCAGGTCCGGGTCCGCCGTGCGCGCCCGTTCCTCGGACTCGATCGCCCGCCGCAGATCGGCCACGTCGCCGAGGCGCTCGTACCGGCGGAAGTAGACCGCGCCGACTCGGGCCAGGTAGCCGGCGTGGTCGGGGTGGCCGGCCGGGGTGCAGGCCAGCGCCTGCTCGGCGCAGTCGACCGCGGCGGCCAGATCGGCGAGGTCACCGGTCCGGAACGACCGGTCGCGATAGCCGTCGGCGAGATTGGACAAGCACGCCGCGCGCCTCGGGTCGTCGGCGGAGTGCGCGGCCAGCGCGGTCGCGGTGAGCTCGATCGATCGGGTCAGGTCGGGCAGTGCGCCGGTTCGCGTGTACCGGGCTCGATGGGCCGATCCGAGGTTCGACAGGATTCCGGCGAACTCCGGGTGATCCGCCCGGAGGACGCGCAGCGCGCGTTCCCCCGTTTCGATGGCCCGCTCCAGATCGTCGGCACGGTGGGTGCGTTGGTGACGCCACTGGTGGCCCACGATGAGCATCGCCATCCGCGCGCCGGCACGGGGATCGTCATCGGCGGTCGCGGCGACCGCGGCCGCCAGCAACGCGATTCCGGCGCCGGCCAGGTACGGGTCGGGGGTGCGGAAGGCGGCACGCAGCAGGTCGGTCCCGACCCGATCCTGGGCGGTCGCGCTGGCTGTCGGGCCGAGCAGTGAGCGCAGCGGATCGGGCAGCAGGGCCGGATCGCCGGCCAGGGGTGCGAGATAGGTCAGTGCCCTGGCCAGTTCCGCGTGCTTGGCTGCGTCGGCCGCAGCGGTGGCGCGGAAGAAATGCAGCCGGCCGAGCACCGCGCACGCCGTCGTCCGACGGTCGTCCGTGCCGGACGAGGCGATCGAGGCCACCTCGTCCGCGTCGTCGGTGGTCGCCTTCGCGAACAACACCTCCGACCGGCCCGATCGCCGGAAGTCGGCCAGTCGCTCGGACAGCCGAGCCAGCGCCTCGTCAGATGCCACCGGCTGACACCGTACCCAACCGGGTCGTCGGCCGCCATATGATCCAGGCAGCGGAAACCGAGCTGGGAGAAACCGGATGGATGACGCCGAACGGCAGGTGCTGGCGCAGTTCTGCCTCGATCTGCCGAATCTGCGTGCCGAGATCGCGCGGCTCGACGAGACGAAGCACGGGCAGCTGGCCCGGATCGAGCGGGCGGCGGCCGAGGGCAGGCCGATTTCCGGCCTGCTCAAGCGGTACTTCGACATCGACCCGGCCACCGGGCACCGTTCGCTGCACCACGGACTGCCCGGCGCCGGCGCCGGCCGGGCACACGAGGAACTCTTCGGCTGTCCGCACGGCCACTGTGCGCGCGAGGAACGGCCGGTCCCCGCCGGGCCGGTGCCGCGTTGCCAGGTGACCGGTTCGGAGATGAAGCGCCTTAGCTGAGCGGCTTCTTCTGGGACTGGCGAAAGCACTCGCGCAGCAGTGGGGACGGTGCCCTGGCGCGTCAGGAGTCTGCCGATCCGCCGAGGCGGAGCCCGCGGCTGCAGCTGCGCCACGACTCCGCCGGCTTTTCACTCCGTGCCGCGAATCCGGGCCATGATCCGGCCGTCCAGGTCGGCAGCCGGCCGGGCTTCCGAAGCGGCGATCAGGTCCAGGCAGCGGCGCAGCTTCTCCACTTCGGCCCGGAGCGCCGCGCAGCGTGAGCAGCGCTCCCCGGGCCCCTCGCGGTCGTCCCAGGAACGGATCGGGTCGTGGCCGCACCGGTCGGCTCGGCCGTCGCTCCGGGTGGTCACGGCGCAAGCCGGCTGCTCAGGGCGAGTCGTGTCCGGTGGAGGCGGGTCAGGGATTCCGGTTCGGACTGCGTCAGCAGTTCGGCGACCCGGGCGGTGGGGAACCGGAGGACGTCGTGCAGGAGCCAGCCGGTCCGGTCGGCTCCCTCGATGCGGCGAAGTGCTTTGAGCAGCGGGGTCGGCGCCGCCCGGTCGAGGCATCGTTCGACGGAACCGAGAAGGAGGGTCGCCGTGCTCGGCTCACGATCGTGCCGGCGCGAGAGCTCGACGAACACCTGTTCGGTGACTTCCTCGGCCGCCACCCGGTCGCCGAGCAGGCACACCGTCAGCCGGAACACCGTGACGTGGTGTACCCGGACGAAGCGCTCGAAAGCCGCGAGCGATGGTTCGGCCCTCTCGCGTCCGGTCGCGGTCAGGACGGACGATGACACGTTGACCTCCTGGAGGGCCTCTCTGCTGAAGCCCGGTGCAGGCAGGATGTGCCCACGGCCGTTGCGCCGGAAACGTGCGGGTGGCCGCGGTCAGCGCGCCGGGTCGGACAGTGACCGGATCCGGCTGAGCAGGTTCGCCGTCGTGGTCTCGCAGAGTTCCGCGAGCTGCTCGAGCGCTGCCGGGTCGAGGTGGATCTCGTGCGCGGTACCGTTCGCGCCGGTTTCGGCGAGCTTGCCCTCGGCCCAACGCCGGAACGGGGCGAGGTCCTGGTGCTGGGTCCGGACGACACTGTGCAGGTCGACCCGGACGCCGTCGGACTCGCCGGCGCCGAACGTGCCGAAGTACCGCTGTCCGACCCGGGCGAGCAGCGCGTCGGGAGCTTCGCCCAAGGCCAAGCACAGCTCCACCAGGCGGACGACCGAGCACTGCCGGGTGCCGAGTTCGTAGGTCGCCAGGGTCTGCAACGACAGTTCGCTGCGCAGGCGGAGATTGAGGTCGCGCCGGGTGAGCCCGCGCTCCTCCCGCAACCGGCGGAGCTCATCGCCGAGCATCCTCTGGTAGGCGCCGGCATCCAGCTGCACCGTCGCTCCTCCCTGTCGAGCGGCCGCTGCCGCCGCGCACACCGACAGACTAGCTTCGCCCGGACCGTGC
This sequence comes from Amycolatopsis sp. NPDC004169, assembly GCF_040610315.1. Lineage (NCBI taxonomy): Bacteria > Bacillati > Actinomycetota > Actinomycetes > Pseudonocardiales > Pseudonocardiaceae > Amycolatopsis > Amycolatopsis sp. NPDC004169. The sequence goes on along the minus strand of NZ_JBEXMD010000024.1, from coordinate 68,737 downwards.
TTCGACGCCGAGCGAAGGGTGGCGTGCGGGTGGCACGCCGACCGGCCGACCCCGTAGATTGTGCCGGTCCCGAACCGGGTGCGACGCCATCACCGGGCACCGCACCGCACGAGGAGGTGGCCGACGAGTGGCCGACAGTTCCGCCGCTGCGGACGCGGTGACCGGACTGCCCGGCCGGGGGGTGCTCGAAGCCGAGCTGGCGCGGATGCTGTCCGCCGCGGGCGGCGGCCGGGTCGCGGTGCTGCTCGTCGGGCTCGACGAATTCGCGGTGGTGCGCGAGGCGCTCGGGTTCGACGCCGCGGACGAGGTGCTCGCCGCGGCGGCGCGGACGATCGAGACGCTCTTCGGCGACGTTCGAAGGGTTCTTGCGCTGCTGCCGGGTGACGTGTTCGCCGTGGTGCTGCCGGGCGAACACGATGCGGCAACGGTGGGAGAACGGGCGGAGTCGGTGATCGCCGCCCTCGGCCGGCCGTCCTATGTGGACGGGATAGGCGTCGGGATCAGCGCGAGTGTGGGTGTCTTCCTCGCCGGCACGGGTCCGCCACCACCGGCCGAGGTGATCCGGTCGGCGCAGATCGCGCTGCGCCGGGCGAGAGAGCTCGGCCGGACCCGGTGGGTGCTGTTCGACCCGGTGGCGGGGCGCGCGGACGCCGCGAGGTACCGCTTGGCGTGCGGCATCGCCGGTGCCCTGGAGTCCGGGCAGCTGGAGGTCGTCTACCGGCCGCACGTCGTGTTGCCGGACGCCGAGATCATCACCTCCCTCAACGCGGCGCTGCGGTGGCGTCACCCCGAGTTCGGGCAGCTGCGGTCCGAGCAGTTCTTCCCGCTCGCCGAGGCCACCGGCATGACCGGGGCGCTGGGGCGTCATCTGCTGGCCGAGGCCCTGCGCACCGCCGGTCACTGGCGCGGCAGGTTCGGGGCCGCCGCGCCGACGGTGTGCCTCACCCTGCCCCGGCGGATGGCGATCGACGAAGACCTCGTCCGCATCGTCGGGCGGGAGCTCGACCGCAACGAGCTGCAGCACCGGCACCTCGTGCTGTGCACGGACGTGCCTTCACTGCTGGACGACCGCGGCGACCTGCTCGGCTCACTCGACGAGCTGGCCCGGGCCGGTGTCGTGTTCGTCGTCCACATCACCGGGCTGTCCGAGCTCGAGCTGCTGCCTGCCCTGAACGTGCCGGCCCCCGGGGTGATGCTCACCGGAGCGATCATCGACGCACTGGAGGTCGACGAACCGCCGGAGCAGGCCGTGCGCACCATCCGGCAGGTGGTCGAGCGGGCCGAGGAGCTGGGGATCAAGGTCGGTGCCCGCGGTGTGCTGTCCGAAGAGCACGCGGAGCTGTTGTACGGCATCGGGGTCGTTGTCGCCGCGGGGCCCTACCTGCCCACCTACTCGACCGCGGCGGAAGCGGAGACCTGGGTGGGCCGGAACTTCCCGATCGGGTGAGTTCCCGGATCGACGGGTCTCGCGCACGAGTTCTCCTCGCTCGGCATCGCGGAAGCGGAGTCACCGAGCCGGTGTCGGGCGAAGCAGGCCACGCTCCCGGCGATGAACCGAGCCGCAACGCCGGAGACGTCACGGGCCCGGCGTGGCTGCCAGGGTCGGTCGGGAGGGCGACGAGGAGGCGGCATGATCGCGAAGGGGCCGATCGCGGTGGTCGGGCTGTCCTGCCGGGTGCCGGGAGCCGCCGACCCCGGTGCGTTCTGGCGGCTGCTGCGGGACGGCACCGAGGCGATCACCGACGTCCCCGCCGGCCGCTGGGACGCCCGAGCCGTCGCCGGTGCCGATCCGGCCGGCCGCGGTGGCTTCCTCGACGACGTACGGGGCTTCGATCCCGGCTTCTTCGGCATTTCGCCGAGGGCGGCCGTCGCGCTGGACCCGCAGCAGCGGCTCGCGCTCGAACTCGGGTGGGAGGCCCTCGAAGACGCCGGAGTGGTCCCGGCGCGGCTTGCCGGCAGCGACACCGGGGTCTTCCTGGCGACCGGCGGGGACGACTACGCCCTGCTCACCCACCAGGCCGGGCCTTCCGCCATCACCTCGCACACCTTCGCCGGGCTGCGCCGCGGGCTCGCCGCGAACCGCGTCTCGCACTTCCTCGGCCTGCACGGGCCCAGCCTGACCGTCGACACGGCCCAGTCCTCGTCGCTGGTCGCGGTGCACCTCGCGTGCGAAAGCCTCCGGCGCGGCGAGACCGTCGTGGCTCTCGCCGGTGGCGTGCACCTGAACCTGGTGCCGGACGGCGCGGTCGCCTTCGCGGAGTTCGGCGGCCTTTCCCCGGACGGCCGCTGCTACGCCTTCGACGCCCGCGCGAACGGAACGGTGCGGGGCGAGGGCGGCGCCGTCGTCGTCCTCAAGCGGCTCGCCGACGCGGAAGCGGACGGCGACCGGGTCTACGCGCTCGTCCACGGCGGTGCGATGAACCACGGCGGCGCGAGCGAGGCCCTGACCGTGCCGGACGAGGCCGCGCAACGGGCCGTCCTGCGCGCCGCCTACACCCGCGCCGGTGTCCGGCCCGAGGACGTCGGCTACGTCGAACTGCACGGCACCGGGACGCGGCGAGGCGATCCGGTCGAGGCCGCCGCACTGGGGTCGGTCCTCGGTGCCGCGCGGACCGGCGGCCGGCCGCTGCTCGTCGGTTCCGTCAAGACGAACATCGGCCACCTCGACGCCGCCGCGGGCGTCGCCGGGCTGGTCAAGACGGTGCTCGCGCTGCACCACGGCGAAGTGCCCGCCAGCCTCAACCACGTGGCTCCGCCACCGGAAATCCCCTTGGCCGAGCTGAACCTCGCGGTCAACGGCCGCCACACGCCGTGGCCGGACAGCGGCCGGTTCGCCGGGGTGAGCTCGTTCGGCATGGGCGGGACGAACTGCCACCTGGTGCTGTCCCGCCCCGCGCCGGCCGGCGGCTCGCCGGTGGCCGCGCCGCCGGTACTGGCCTGGACCGTGTCCGCCCGGACCCGCGACGCCGTCCGCGGGCAAGCCGGGCGGCTCGCCGAATTCGTGGCGGCCGAGCCCGGCCGCACGCCGGCCGAGATCGCCGGTGCGCTCGCCGCGGGCCGGACCGCCTTTCCCGAACGGGCCGTCGTCGTCGGCACCGGCGACGGCGAACTCCGGGCCGGGCTGGCCGCGCTCGCGGCGGGCGCCGACGCGGGGAACGTCCTGCGCGGCACGGCGACAGGCGGGACCACCGCGTTCCTCTTCGCCGGCCAGGGCAGCCAGCGCCCCGGCATGGGACGCGAGCTGTACTCGGCGTTCCCGGTCTACGCCGCTGCGTTCGACGAGGTCTGCGCCGCGTTCGACCCGCTGCTGGGCACCTCGCTGAAGGACGTCGTCTTCGCCGGGGGCGCGTTCCTGGACGAGACGCGGTTCACCCAGCCCGCCGTGTTCGCCGTCGAGGTCGCGCTGGTCCGGCTGCTCGCGCACTGGGGCCTGCGCCCGGACCTGCTCGCCGGGCACTCGGCGGGTGAGCTCGTCGCCGCGCACGTGGCCGGGGTGCTGTCCCTGCCGGACGCGGCCACCCTCGTGGCGGAACGCGCCCGGCTCATGCAGACGGTCGCCGTCGGCGGGGCGATGGCCGCCATCGAGGCGGGTGAAGACGAGGTACTCGGCGAGGGCCTCGGAGAGGGCGCCTGCGTCTCCGCCGTCAACGGCCCGCGGGCCACGGTGGTTTCCGGGGCGGAGGAAGCCGTTCTCGCGGTGGCCGCCCGGTGGCGCGAGCGCGGCCGCCGCGTGAAACGGCTCCCGATCGGCGTGGCCGGGCACTCCGCGCTGCTCGACCCGATCCTCGGCGAGTTCGCCCGCACGGCCGGGCGGCTGGCCTACGGCGAGCCCGGGATCCCGGTCGTCACCAACCTCACCGGCAGGCTCGCGGCGGAGGGCGAACTGTGCGAGCCCGGCTACTGGGTGCGCCAGGTCCGTGAGCCCGTCCGGTTCGGCGACGCCGTCCGGACGCTGCACGAGCTCGGCGCCACCCGGTTCGTCGAGGTGAGCCCGGACCGGGTGCTGGCCGCGCTGGTGCGCGGCGCCCTGCCGGACGCGGCGGTGTCGGTCACGGCGGTGCTGCGCGCCGGCCGGCCCGAGCCGCGCACCCTGGTTTCCGGGGTGGCCCAGGCCTTCGCCGACGGCGCGCCGGTCGACTGGCCCGCGGTGTTCGGCGACCCGGCGCCGGCCAGGGCGATCGGACTGCCCGGCTACGCCTTCCAGCGCAAGCCGTACTGGCTCGGCACCACCTTGTCCACTATGGACGAACAACCGGAAGTGCCCGCCGCCGGCGGGGACCCGCTCGACGTCGTCCGGTCCGCCACCGCGGTCGTGCTCGGGTACCCCGGCGCCGACGACGTCGATCCGCGCCGGACCTTCCGCGACCTCGGCTTCGACTCCCTGGCCGCGGTCGAGCTGCGTGACCGGCTCACCGCGGCGACCGGCGTCGAGCTCCCGCCGACGCTGACGTTCAACCACCCCACCCCGCTGGCGCTCGCCGAGCACCTGCGTGGTGGGCAGCGCGCACCCGCCGCCCCGGTGGCCGTCGCCGGACCCGGCGAGCCGATCGCGATCGTCGGCATGGGCTGCCGGTTCCCCGGTGGGGCCGGCTCGCCCGAAGACCTGTGGCGGCTGGTCGCGGACGGCGTCGACGCGATCACCGGCTTTCCCGGCGACCGCGGCTGGGACCTCGGCGCGGCGGGCGCGGAGATCCCGCGCCGCGGTGGCTTTCTGCCCGATGCCGCGCTGTTCGACCCGGAGTTCTTCGGCATCAGCCCGCGCGAGGCGCTCGCCATGGACCCGCAGCAGCGGTTGCTGCTCGAGACGGCGTGGGAAGCGCTGGAACGTGCCGGCCTCGACCCGGCGGCGCTGCGCGGCACCCCGGCGGGCGTGTTCGTCGGCGCGACGGCGAGCGACTACGGCCCCCGGCTGCACGAAGCCGGCCACGGCGCGGAGGGACACGTGCTCACCGGCAGTTCGGCGAGCCTGCTGTCCGGCCGGATCGCCTACACGCTCGGGTTCGAGGGCCCGGCCGTGACCGTCGACACGGCGTGCTCGTCGTCGCTGGTCGCGCTGCACCTGGCCGCGCGGGCCCTGCGGCAGGGCGAGTGCACGCTCGCCCTCGCCGGCGGGGTCACGGTGCTGGCGACGCCGGGGATCTTCCTCGAGTTCGGCAGGCAGGGCGGGCTGGCCGCGGACGGCCGCTGCAAGGCGTTCGGCGCGGGCGCCGACGGCACGGCCTGGGCCGAAGGCGCCGGGCTCGTCCTGCTGGAGCGGCTTTCGGACGCGCGTCGCCACGGCCATCCCGTGCTCGCGCTGGTCGCCGGGTCGGCGATCAACTCCGACGGCGCCAGCAACGGCCTGACCGCACCGAGCGGCCCCGCCCAGGAGCGCGTGATCCGCGCCGCGCTGGCCGACGCGAGACTGTCCACATCGGACGTCGACGTGGTCGAGGCCCACGGCACGGGGACGGCGCTCGGCGACCCGATCGAGGCCGGCGCCCTGCTCGCGACGTACGGCCGCGACCGGGAAACGCCGCTGTGGCTGGGTTCGCTGAAGTCCAACATCGGCCACGCGCAGGCCGCCGCCGGCATCGGCGGCGTGGTGAAGATGGTGCAGGCGATGCACCACGGGGTCCTGCCGGCGACCCTGCACGCGGAGGAACCGTCCCCGCACGTCGACTGGTCGGCCGGCCGGGTCCGGCTGCTCACCTCGGCGAGGGAGTGGCCGGAGGCCGGCCGTCCCCGCCGGGCGGCGGTGTCGTCGTTCGGGATCAGCGGCACGAACGCCCACGTGGTCCTGGAACAGGCTCCGGCCGAACCGGAAACCGCGGCCGATCCGGCGCCCGAATCCCCGTTGCCCTATGTTCTTTCCGCCCGTGACACCGCCGCGCTCCGAGCTCAGGCCCGGCGGCTGCGTGACCACCTCACCGACCACCCGGACGAGGCCCCGGCGGACGTCGCCTACTCCCTGGCCACCACCCGCAGCCGTTTCGACGAGCGGGCCGCGTTCGTCGCCACCGGACGGTCCGGCCTCCTCGATGCCCTCGACTCCATCGGTGGCGGTACCACCGGCGTCGTGCGCGCCACGACCGGCGGGACCGTCTTCGTCTTCCCCGGCCAGGGCTCGCAGTGGGCCGGGATGGCGGCCGGACTCCTCGGCACCTCACCGGAGTTCACGGCCCGGTTCGCCGAGTGCGAGCGGGCGCTGGCAGAGCACCTCGACTGGTCTCCCGCCGACGTCCTGCGCGAGCGGCCCGAGGCACCCGCGCTGGACCGTGACGACGTGGTCCAGCCGGTGCTGTTCGCGGTGATGGTGTCGCTGGCCGCGCTCTGGCGCGCCCACGGTGTCGAGCCCGACGCGGTGATCGGCCACTCGCAGGGCGAGATCGCCGCCGCCTGCGTCGCCGGTGCGCTGTCGCTCGCGGACGCCGCCCGGGTCGTCGCCCTGCGCGCCCGGCTGCTGAGCGAGCTGGCCGGGCTCTCCGGGATGGTTTCGGTTCCGCTGCCCGAGGCCGAGGTCACCGAGCTGCTGACCGGCTGGGGTGACCGCGTCTCGGTCGCCGCTGTCAACGGGCCGCGCTCGGTCGCGGTGTCCGGCGACCCGGACGCGTTGCGGGAACTCGTCGCCGCGTGCGCGCTGCGCGACGTGCGGGCCCGAGAGATCCCGATCGACTACGCGTCTCACTCCCGGCACGTCGAACGGCTCCGCGACCGGCTCCTGGCCGCGCTCGCGCCGATCACGCCGCGGCCGCCGGACATCCCGTTCTTCTCGACCGTCACCGGGGAACCGCACGCCGTCCTCGACGCCGCCTACTGGTACCGCAACCTGCGGGAGCCGGTGCGCTTCGAAGCCGGGGTGCGGCGGCTGCTGGCCGCCGGGCACCGCGTGTTCGCCGAGGTCGGCCCGCACCCCGTGCTCGCGCTCGGGATGCGGGAGACGTTCGACGACGCGGGCGTGGCCGCGGCGGCCGTCGGGACGCTGCGGCGCGGCGACGGCGGCCGGGACCGCTTCCTCCGGTCCCTGGCCGAGGCCCACGCCTGCGGCGCCGCCGTGCGCTGGGACGCCGTCTTCGCCGGGACCGGCGCCCGGCGCACCGGCCTGCCGACGTACCCGTTCCGGCGACGGCGGTTCTGGTGGCGCCCGCCGGCCGAGGCGCGCACCGGCAGCGATCCCGCCGCCGGCCTGCGCTACGCGATCGCGTGGTGGCCGGCGACGGCCGAAGGCACCGCGCGGCTGTCCGGGACGTGGCTCGTCGCCGGCGGCCGCCGGTCGCCGTGGCGTCCGCTGATCGCCGCGGCACTGGCGGAGGCGGGCGCCGACGTCCGCGACGAGGACTTCACCGGGGAACCCGCCGGTGTGGTTTCCCTGCACGCCCTCGACGAAGAAGGCGCGCTCACCGGGACGCTTTCGCTGCTGCGGCGGTTCGGCTGTCCGATGTGGAGTGTCACGTGCGGAGCGGTCGGCACCGGCGAAGGTGACCCGGTCCGCGCGCCCCGGCAGGCCGCCGTCTGGGGTCTCGGCCAGGTGGCCGCGCTGGAGCAGCCCCGCCGCTGGGGCGGGCTCGCCGACCTGCCCGAGCAGCCGGACGCGGAATCCGCGCGGCGGCTGGCCGGACTGCTGACCGGGACCGAGGACCAGGTGGCCGTCCGGCCGTCCGGCGTCTTCGCCCGGCGCCTGGTGCGCCCGGTCCCGCCGGCCCGGGCGGCCTGGCGGCCGCGGGGGACCGTCCTGGTCACCGGCGGGACCGGCGCGCTCGGCCGCCGGGTCGCGCGCTGGCTCGCCGGAAACGGAGCCGCGCACGTCGTGCTCGCCGGCCGGAGCGGCCCGGCGGCGCCGGAAGCCGTGGCCATCACCGAAGAACTGGGTGCGGACCGGGTCACCGTCGCCGCCTGCGACGTCACCGACGAGAGCGCGGTGGCCGGCCTGGTCGCGTCGGTCCCCGGCGAGCTGACGGCCGTGGTGCACGCCGCCGGGACGAGCCGGTTCGGGCGGCTGGCCGACATCGGCCCGGAGCACCTGGCGGAGGTGCTCGGCGCGAAAGTGCTGGGAGCCGAGGTCCTCGACCGCGTGCTCGGCGACCGGCCGCTGGACGCGTTCGTGCTGTTCTCCTCGGCCGCCGGCGTCTGGGGCGGTGCCGAGCAGGGCGCGTACTCGGCCGCGAACGCCTGCCTCGACGCCCTCGCCCACCGGCGCCGTGCGCTCGGCCGGGCCGCGACGGCGGTGGCGTGGGGCCCCTGGTCCGGCGGCGGCATGGTCACGCGTGAGTTCGAGACGGCCCTGCGTGCCCGCGGGTTCACCCCGATCGATCCGGGTGTCGCACTCGACGCGCTCGCGACGGCCGTCGGCGGCGGCGAGACCGCCACGGTCGTGGCCGACGTCGACTGGCCCCGCTTCGCCGCGCTCTACACGATGGCGCGGCCGAGCCCGCTGCTCGGCGAGCTCGCCGAAACCCGCCGTCCGGCGGAGCCGCGGCAGCCGGCTTCCGCGCTCGGGCAGCGCCTTCGCGAGTTGCCGGAGGCCGGGCAGCACGACCTGCTGCGGACGCTGGTCCGCACCCAGCTCGCGGCCGTTCTCGGGCACGACGGGCCGTCGGCGGTGGCCGCGGACCGGCCGTTCTCCGCGCTCGGGCTGGACTCGCTCACGGCGGTCGAGCTGCGCGACCGGCTGGCGGCCGCGACGGAGCTCGCGCTGCCGGTCACGATCGTCTTCGACCACCCGACCGCGACCGCGCTGGCCACGCAACTGCGTGACACCGCCCTCGGCACGCCCGTGGCCGAAGCCGCCGCGCCGGCCGCCCCCGCGGACGAGCCGCTGGCCATCGTGGGCATGAGCTGCCGGCTGCCCGGCGGCATCGAAGATCCCGAGGACCTGTGGCGGTTGCTGGCCGAGGGCGGCGACGCCGTCGGCGGGCTCCCGGCCGACCGGGGCTGGGACCTCGGCGCGCTGTACGACCCGGATCCGGACCGGCCGGGCACCAGTTACGTCCGCGGCGGCGGCTACCTGAGCGGGATCGACCGGTTCGACGCCGACCTGTTCGGCATCGCGCCGCGCGAAGCGCTGGTGATGGACCCGCAGCAGCGGCTGCTGCTCGAAGCCACCTGGACGGCGCTGGAGCACGCGGGCATCGCGCCGGACTCGCTGTCCGGCAGCGGCACCGCGGTGTTCGCGGGCATCCAGGTGCCCGACTACTGGACGCCGGACCGGATCCCCGGCGCCCTCGAGGCCTACCAGGTCACGGCGGGCGCGCCGAGCGTGGCGGCGGGCCGGATCGCCTACACCTTCGGGCTGGAAGGCCCGGCGATGACCGTGGACACCGCGTGTTCGTCGTCGCTGGTCGCGCTGCACCTGGCGGCGCGCTCGCTGCGCGCGGGCGAGTGCTCTCTGGCGATCGCGGGCGGCGCGACGGTGATGACCACCCCGGCGGCTTTGCGCAGCCTCAGCCGGCAGCGGGCACTGTCCCCGGACGGCCGGTGCAGGGCGTTCTCGGACGACGCCGACGGGTTCGGCGCCGCCGAAGGGGTCGCGGCACTGGTCGTGGAGCGCCTCTCGGACGCGCGGCGGAACGGGCACCGCGTGCTGGCCGTGCTGCGCGGTTCGGCGGTCAACTCCGACGGCGCCAGCAACGGGCTCACCGCCCCGAACGGCCTGGCCCAGCAGCGCGTCATCCGCGCGGCCCTCGCGGACGCCGGACTGTCCGCTTCGGACGTCGACGCCGTCGAAGCGCACGGCACCGGCACCCGGCTGGGCGACCCGGTGGAAGCGCAGGCGCTGCAGGAGACCTACGGCCGTGACCGCCCTGCCGACCGGCCGGTCCTGGTGGGGTCGGTCAAGTCGAACCTCGGTCACACCCAGGCCGTTTCCGGTCTCGCCGGCGTGATCAAGACGGTCCTCGCGCTGCGCAACGGGGAGCTTCCGCGCACGCTGCACGCCGACCGGCCGTCGTCCCACGTGGACTGGACGCGCGGCGCGCTGACCCTGCTGACCGAGCCGGCGCCGTGGCCGGCCACCGGGCGGCCGCGCCGGGCGGGGGTCTCGTCCTTCGGCATCTCCGGCACCAACGCGCACGTGGTCCTCGAGCAGGCACCGGCCGACCCGGAGCCGGCCGCGGGCGGCCCGGCAGGCGTGGTGCCGTGGGTGCTGACCGGGGCGACCCCGGAGGCCGTCCACGACATGGCGGACCGGGTGCGGTCGTTCGTCGCCGGGAGGCCGGAGCTGACGGTCCGGGACGTGGCCCGGACGCTGGCCGCGCGGTCCGCGCACGCACACCGGGCCGTCGTCGTCGGCGAAGGCCGCGAAGAACTGCTGGCCGCGCTCGCCGGCGTCCGGCCCGAGCGGGGGACCGGCGGGAAGCTGGCGTTCCTGTTCACCGGCCAGGGCAGCCAGCACGCCGGGATGGGCCACGGGCTGCGTGCGCAGTTCCCGGTGTACGCCAGTGCTTTCGACGCCGCCTGCGCGGCGGCGCGCCTCGACCCGGCGGTCGTGGCCGACGGCGACGCGCTCGCCCACACGGAGTTCGCGCAGCCCGCCCTGTTCGCGCTGCAGGTCGCGCTGTACCGCCTCGCCGAGTCGTGGGGGCTGCGCCCGGACGTCCTCATCGGACACTCCGTCGGGGAGATCGCGGCGGCGCACGTCGCCGGCGTGCTGTCACTCGCGGACGCGGGAACGCTGGTCGCGGCGCGCGGCCGGCTGATGCAGGACCTGCCCGCCGGCGGCGCGATGATCGCGGTCGAGGCGAGCGAAGACGAAGTCCGTGCCGCGCTGACCGGCGAGGCCGCGATCGCGGCGGTCAACGGCCCGGCCGCCGTCGTGCTCTCGGGGGCCGCGGACGCCGTCGAGGCCGTCGCCGCGGAGTTCGCCGCACGGGGCCGCCGGACGAAACGCCTGCCCGGCGGGCACGCGTTCCATTCGCCGCTGATGGCCCCGATGGTCGACCGGTTCCGCGAAGTCCTGGCCGGGCTGGAATTCGCCGAGCCCGCCGTCCCGCTGTGGCCGGCCGCGGCCGGCGATCCGGCGACGGCGGAGTACTGGGCCGGCCACGTGCTCGGCACCGTGCGGTTCGCCGACGCGGTCGCGCGGCTCGGCGCCGACGGCGTCACCACGTGCCTGGAGATCGGGCCCGACCGGGTGCTGTCCGCGCTCGGCCCGGCGATCGACCCCGCCATCGAATTCGTCCCGGCGCAGCGCGCCGACCGCCCCGGCGCGCGCACGGCCGTCGAGGCCGCCGGCCGCCTGCACGTGCTCGGCCACGACGTCGCACCGGCGAGCCTGTGCACCGGCGGCCGGCTCGCCGACCTGCCCCCCTACCCGTTCCGGCACCGCAGCTTCTGGCTGGCCCCCGGCCAGGCGCCGGACCGGTCCGGGCACCCACTGGCCGGAACGCCCGTCCGGCTGGCGGACGACGGGGGCGTGCTGGTCATCGGCACGCTCTCCGCGACCGCGCCCGGCTGGCTGGGCGACCACACGATCGGCGGGACGACGCTGGTGCCCGGCACCGCCCTCCTCGAGCTGGCGCTGCAGGCTGCCGCCGCGGCGGGCTGCGCGACCGTCGGGGAACTCACCCTGGAGAACCCGCTCGTCCTGCCGGACCACGGATCGGTGTCGGTCCAGATCCGGGCCGGGGCGGCCGACGAGGACGGCCACCGGCCGCTGACCGTCCACTCCGGACGGAACGGCGAGTGGACCCGGCACGCCACCGGGCTCGCCGGTCCCGGTGCGCCCGCGGATTCCGGCCTGCCGCTTCCCGCCGACGCGGAACCCCTTGCCGTCGAGAGGCTCTACGAGCAGCTGGCCGACGCGGGATACGGCTACGGACCGGCCTTCCGCGGCCTCACCGCCGCCTGGCGCCACGGCGAAGACGTCTACGCCGAGGCGGTCCTGCCCGAGGAACTCCGCGACGAAGCCGGGAACTGCACGCTGCACCCGGCGTTGCTGGACGCCGCGCTGCACGCGCTCGGGGTCACCGGCAGGCTCGACGGCGGCACCCCGGTACCGTTCGCCTGGCGCGGGGTTTCCGTCACCGCACCGGGACCGTCGGCCATCCGCGTCCGCCTCACCCCGGCTGCCGGGGACGCCGTGTCGCTGCACGTTGCGGACGCCGAGGGCCGTCCGGTGGCCACGGTGGATTCGCTCGTCCTGCGTCCGGCCGCTCCGGCGCCGCGCGACGGCCTCCTCGAACCGGACTGGGTCCGCGTCACCGCCCCGGAAGTCACCGGGCCGGACGTCGTGCCGGTCGGCGACCTCGCGGAACTGACCGGCGAGCCGGTGCCGGCGGCCGTGGTCGTCCCGGCCGGGGACCCGGCCCGCGCCCTCGCCTTGTGCCGGGCTTGGGCGGCCGACGACCGGTTCGCCAGCGCGCGGCTGGTCCTGCGCACCCGGAACGCGGGCACCGACCCGGACCAGGCCGCCGTCTGGGGGCTCGTGCGGTCGGCGCAGACCGAGCACCCCGGCCGGTTCGTGCTGCTGGACGCCGGTACCGAAGACACCGCCGGGCTCGCCGCCGCGATCGCCACCGGCGAACCCGAGGTGGCCGTCCGGTCCGGGGAAGTGCTGGTGCCGCGCCTGAAGCGGGCGAGCACCGGCGACGACCTGACCTTGCCGGACGAACCGTGGCGGCTTGCCGTCGTCCACAAGGGACGACTCGACGGGCTCGCCCCGATCGCGCACCCGGCCGAGCCGCCGGCCCCCGGTCAGGTCCGGGTCGCCGTGCGGGCCGCGGGACTCAACTTCCGCGACGTGCTCAACGCGCTCGGGCTCTACCCGGGTGAGGCCCCGCCGTTGGGCATCGAAGGCGCGGGTGTCGTCACCGAGACCGGTCCGGGGGTCACCGGGTTCGTGCCGGGCGACCGGGTGCTGGGCCTGTTCGACCACGCCTTCGGCCCGCTCGCCGTCACCGACCGCCGAAACCTGGTGCCCGTGCCGGCGGACTGGACGTTCGCCGAGGCGGCGGCCGTGCCCGTCGTGTTCCTCACGGCCTGGTACGGGCTGCGCGACCTGGCCGGCCTGCGGGCCGGGGAGAAGGTGCTCGTGCACGCCGGGGCCGGCGGGGTCGGGATGGCGGCGATCCAGCTGGCGCGTCACCTCGGCGCCGACGTCTACGCCACCGCGAGCCCGGCCAAGCACGACGTCCTGCGCGGACTCGGCCTGCCGGACACGCACATCGCCTCGTCACGGACCCTGGACTTCGCGACGGCGTTCGCGGGCACCGGGTTCGACGTCGTGCTGAACTCGCTCGCCGGCGAGTTCGTCGACGCGTCGCTGGGCCTGCTGGGCGACGGCGGCCGGTTCGTCGAGCTGGGCAAGACGGACGTCCGCCCGGCCGCGGAGATCCCGGCCGGGGTGACCTACCGGACGTTCGACCTCACCGAGCCCGGCGCCGAGCGGATCCAGGAGATGCTCCGCGCCCTGGTGGACCTGTTCGCCGCCGGCGCGCTCCTGCCGCTGCCGCTGTCCACGTGGGACATCCGGCGGGCGGTCGAGGCGTTCCGGTTCGTCAGCCAGGCCAAGCACGTCGGCAAGGTCGTGCTGACCGTGCCGGCCGGGGCGGCGCCGGACGGCACGGTGCTGGTCACCGGCGGCACCGGCGCACTCGGCAGCCTGGTCGCCCGGCACCTCGCCGGGCAGGGTGCGCGGCACCTGCTGCTGGCCGGACGGCGTGGCCCGGCCGCCCCCGGTGTGCGCGAACTGACCGCGGAGCTGGCCGGGCTCGGCGCGTCGGTGACCGTCGCCGCGTGCGACGTCGCCGACCGCGGCCAGCTCGCCGCCCTCCTGGCGGGGATCCCCGCCGAGCACCCGCTGACGGCGGTCGTCCACGCCGCGGGCGTGCTCGACGACGGCCTGGTGGCTGCGATGACGCCCGAGCGGCTGGAGCGCGTGCTGCGGCCCAAGGTCGCCGCCGCGCAGCACCTCGACGAGCTGACCCGCGGCGGCGACCTCGCCGAGTTCGTGCTGTTCTCCTCGGCGTCGGCGTTCTTCGGCGGCGCCGGCCAGTGCAACTACACCGCCGCCAACGCGGCCCTCGACGCCATCGCGGCCCGCCGCCGCGCGGCCGGGCTGCCCGCCGTGTCGATCGCTTGGGGCGCGTGGGCGCACGAAGGCAGCATGACCGGGCGGCTCGGCGCGGCCGACCACGCCCGGCTGGCCAGGGCCGGCCTGGCGACGCTGGCCGCCGAGCGCGGGCTCGCCCTGTTCGACGCGGCCCGCCGGCTCGGCCGGCCGCTCGTCGTGGCGGCGGAACTGGACATCGCGGCCCTGCGCCGCGGCGGCGAGAGCGTCCCGCCGTCGCTGCGCGGTCTCGCCGGGGCCACCGCGCGGCGGCCGGAGCCCGGGCGCGCCGGGACCGAAGACGTGCTCGACCTGGTCCGCGATCGGGTCGCCGCGGTGCTCGGGCACACCGGGGCCGCGGAGGTGGCACCGGACAGGGCGTTCAAGGATCTCGGGTTCGACTCGCTGAGCTCGGTCGAACTCCGCAACGTGCTTTCGGCGGCGACCGGGCTGCGGCTGCCCGCGACCGTCGTGTTCGACCAGCCGACCCCGGAGGCCCTCGCGGCCTACCTGCGGGCCGAGCTGTCCGGTGCGGCGGCCGCGCCCGTGGCGACCGCGGTCGCCGAGGCCGGTGACGACCCGGTCGCGATCATCGCGATGAGCTGCCGGCTGCCCGGCGGCGTCCGGTCGCCCGAAGACCTGTGGCGGCTGGTGCGCGACGGCGCCGACGCGGTCACCGGGCCGCCGGCCAACCGCGGCTGGGACCTCGACGCGCTCTACGACCCGGACCCCGAGCGCCCCGGCACCACCTACGCGCGGGCGGGCGGCTTCCTGCACGACGCGGACGAGTTCGACCCGGAGTTCTTCGGGATCAGCCCGCGCGAGGCACTGGCCATGGACCCGCAGCAGCGGTTGCTCCTGGAGACCGCGTGGGAGGTCTTCGAAGCGGCGGGCGTCGACCCGGGTTCCGTGCGGGGGCAACGGCTCGGCGTCTTCGTCGGCGGCGCGTCGCTCGGCTACGGCACCGACTCGCGCGAGTTCCCCGGGGAGCTGGAGGGCTACCGGCTGACCGGCAGCACGACCAGCGTCCTGTCCGGCCGGATCGCCTACACCTTCGGCCTGGAGGGGCCGGCCCTCACCGTGGACACGGCGTGTTCGTCGTCGCTGGTGGCGCTGCACCTGGCGGTGCAGGCGATCCGCCGCGGAGAGTGCTCGATGGCGCTGTCCGGCGGGGCGGCGATCATGGCGAACACGGACCTGTTCGTCGAGCTGAGCCGCCAGCGCGGACTGGCGCCGGACGGGCGGTGCAAGCCGTTCGCGGCGGCCGCCGACGGCACGGCGTGGGGCGAAGGCGTCGGGATGCTGCTGCTGGAACGGCTGTCCGACGCACGGCGTCGCGGGCACGAGGTACTGGCGGTGATCCGCGGCTCGGCGGTCAACTCCGACGGGGCGAGCAACGGCCTGACCGCACCCAACGGGCCGTCGCAGCAACGGGTGATCCGCGCCGCGCTGGCCGACGCCGGACTGTCTCCGTCGGACGTCGACGCGGTCGAGGCCCACGGCACCGGCACCCGGCTCGGCGACCCGATCGAGGCACAGGCCCTGCTGGCGACGTACGGCCGTGACCGGACGGCGGACCACCCCCTGTGGCTCGGTTCGCTCAAGTCCAACATCGGCCACGCCCAGTCGGCGGCGGGGGTCGCCGCCGTGATCAAGATGGTGCTGGCACTGCGGCACGGCGAACTGCCGCGCACGATCAACCTCGGTGAGCCGACCCCGCACGTCGACTGGTCGCCCGGCACGGTCCGGCTGCTGACCGAGCACCTCGCCTGGCCGGAGACGGGCCGGGCGCCGCGGGCGGCCGTCTCCTCGTTCGGCATCAGCGGGACGAACGCGCACCTGATCCTGGAGCAGGCGGCCGAGGCGCCGGCCGCGGAGCCCACCGGCCCCGCGGCGGAGCCGATGCCACTGGTGCTCTCGGCCCGGTCCGAAGAGGCGTTGCGGGCCCGTGCGGAGCAGGTCGCCACCGTCCTGGAAGCCGAAGACCTCGCGGACGTGGCGCACAGCCTGGCCGCGCTGCCGCGGTTCGAGCACCGGGCCGTCGTCGTCGCCGCGCCGGCCCTGCCGGCGCTGGCCGAGGGCCGCCGCGATCCCGCCGTGGTGCGCGGGACCGCCGGGACCCCGGGCCGGACCGTCTTCGTGTTCCCCGGGCAGGGCGGCCAGTGGGCAGGCATGGGCGTCGAGCTGCTCGACAGCTCGCCCGTCTTCGCGCGGCGGATGCGGGAATGCGACGCGGCGCTGGCGGAGTTCACCGGCTGGTCCGTGCTCGACGTCCTGCGCGGCGCACCGGGCGCGCCCTCGCTCGACGACGTCGAGGTCGTCCAGCCCGCGCTGTTCGCCGTCATGGTTTCCCTGGCCGAGCTGTGGGCGGCCGCCGGCGTGCGGCCGGATGCGGTGGTCGGCCACAGCCAGGGCGAGATCGCCGCGGCCTGCGTCGCCGGCGCACTGTCGGTTTCGGACGCCGCCCGCGTGATCGCCTCGCGCAGCGCCATTTCCCGGGTGCTCGTCGGGCGCGGCAGCATGGCGCCGGTCGCGCTCGGCGAAGAAGCCGCGGCCGAGCTCGTCGCCGGCTGGGGTGACCGGCTTTCGATCGCGGCGGTGAACGGGCCGAACTCGGTCGCCGTCGCCGGTGACCTCGGCGCGCTGCACGAACTGGTCGCCCGCTGCGAGGCGCAGGGCGTGCGGGCCCGGCTGATCCCGGCCGCGTTCGCGTCGCACTCCCCGGCGGTGGAACCGCTCCGTGACGAGCTGCTCGCCGCGTTCGCCCCGGTCCGTCCTCGAACCGGCGAGGTGGCGTTCTACTCGACGGTCACCGGGGGCGTGCTCGACGGGAACGAGCTGGACGCCGGGTACTGGTACCGCAACCTGCGGCAGCCCGTGCGGTTCGACCGGGCGGTCCGGGCGCTGGCCGAGCAAAAGCACACGACGTTCGTCGAGATCGGCCCGCACCCGGTGCTGCCGGCGGCGATCCGGGAACTGCTCGACGAGCCCGGCGCCCCGGCCCCGGTCGTGACCGGCACGCTCCGCCGCGGCGAAGGCGGGCTCACCCGGTTCGTCACGTCGGCGGCCGAACTGCACGTCCGCGGCGTCGGGGTCGACTGGGCCGGGCTGCGGCCCGGCGGACGGCGGATCCCGCTGCCCGCGTACCCGTTCCAGCGGCAGCGGTTCTGGCTGCGGTCGGGTACGGCCACGGCCGACCTGTCGTCGGCCGGGGTGACCCCCCTCGGGCACCCGCTGCTGGGCGCGATCGTCGCGGTGCCGGGGTCGGAGGCGGTCGTGTTCACCGGCCGGATCGCGGCGTCGGCCCCGGCGTGGCTGGGCGAGCACGCCCTGCGCGGGACGACGCTGCTGCCGGCCACGGCGATGCTGGAACTCGCGTTCCGCGCGGGCGAGCACCTCGGCTGCGACCGCGTCGAGGACCTCGTCCTGGCCGCGCCGGTGGTCCTGCCCGGCCGCGGCGGCCTGCAGCTGCGGCTGGTCGCCGACGAGCCGGACGCGACCGGCCGTCACCCGTTCCGGGTGTTCACCCGGCCGGAGGGCGCGGAAACGGCCTGGACCCAGCACGCCGAGGGCACCCTGACGGCGGCTGGGGACGTCCCGGCGCCGCGCACCGGGCCGTGGCCGCCCGACGGGGCCGAGCCACTGGACTCGGGCGGCCTCCACGACGTGCTCGCCGATGCGGGTGTCCACTACGGACCGGCGTTCCGTGGTGTCGTCAGGGCCTGGCGGCACGGCGCCGACGTGCTCGCGGAGGTCCGCCTGCCCGAGCGCGAGGCGGCCGACGCCGGCCGGTACGGCGTCCACCCGGCACTGCTGGACGCGGCACTGCAGCCGATCGGCCCCGGCGGGCTGGTGTCCGGGCCGGACCTCATGCCGTTCGCGTGGTCCGGGGTGTCGCTGCACGCCGCCGGTGCGGCCGCGGCGCGGGTCCGGCTGCACCGGACGGGTGAGGACGCGCTGGCGGTGGAGCTGACCGATCCGGCCGGGTCGCCGGTGCTGTCGGCCGAGTCCCTGACCCTGCGGCCGGTGTCGGCCGGGCCACCGGGCCAGGCCGCGCTCTTCCGGCTCGGGTGGGTGCCGTTGCCTGTCCTTCCCGGACCGCCGGGGGGTGCACTGCGGATCTGCGACGACCCCGCGGAAGCGCTCGAGTGGGTCCGCACGGCGGGTCCGGGCACGGTGGTCGTGGCGACCCGCGCAGCGGTGGCGGTGTCCGACGCGGAGCTGCCCGACCCGGCTCGGGCCGCGGTGTGGAGCGCGGTCCGCGGCCTCGCGGAGAAGCGAATCGTCCTGGCCGACCTCGACGACTCACCGGACGCGGAGAACCTGGCCAGGGCGGCCGCGGCGCTCGGCGAGCCGGAACTGGCGGTCCGCGGGGGAGCGGTGCACGTCCCGCGGCTGGAGCGGGTGCAGCTGTCGCCGGCGGAGCCGGAACCCTTCACCGGCACGGTCGTGGTGGCCGGAGACGAGATCGAGGCACCCGGCGCGGTTGCCGGTTCCGGTGCTGCGGCGGGCGGGCCTGCTGATGCCGTCCGGTCCGGCGAGGCAAGAGCCGCTGGTGCCGCTGGTGGTGCCGGGTCTGGCGAGGCAGCAGCTGGTGCCGCCGCAGCCGACCTCGGCTCTCCCGGCTGGGTGCGGATCGCGTCCCTGGCCGATCTTCCCTCCCTGCCGGCCCCGGGCGAGCTGATCCTGATCACCGGTCCGGCCGACAGCCCGCTCGCCGAGGCGCTGGCCGCCCACCGGCGAGCGCT
Source organism: Amycolatopsis sp. NPDC004169 (assembly GCF_040610315.1). Taxonomy (NCBI): domain Bacteria; kingdom Bacillati; phylum Actinomycetota; class Actinomycetes; order Pseudonocardiales; family Pseudonocardiaceae; genus Amycolatopsis; species Amycolatopsis sp. NPDC004169. The sequence goes on along the minus strand of NZ_JBEXMD010000024.1, from coordinate 49,966 downwards.
GGGACACTCGACCCGGACCCTCACCTGGGGACTTCCCCAGGCACCGCCGCCGGAACACTCGCCGGGTGACCTCGTCGAAGCCGTGCGGCGGGTCGCGGTCACCGGGCTCGTCGCCGCCGTGCTGCCCACCTCGCCGTCCGGCACGGTTCCCGCGGTGCTGCGGAAACTCGTGCGGCCCGCCCGGCGCACCGCGGCCGACCGCACGTGGGCCCAGCGGCTCGGCGCACTGCCCGCGGAAGACCGCCCGGCCGCCGTGCTCGGGCTGGTGCGGGAACAGATCGCCGCCGTGCTCGGGCTGGCGAATCCCGCGCACGTGCGTGACGATCGCGGACTGCTGCAGCTCGGCTTCGACTCGCTGACCGCCGTCGAACTGCGGACCCGGCTCGGGGAGCTGACCGGCCTGCGGCTGCCTGCGACCCTCGTCTTCGACCACCCGACCGCGGCCGACATCGCCGGCCACCTCACCACCCTGCTCGTCCCCGGCACGGGCAGGCAACCGGCGGACACCGAAGAACAGGACTTCCGCGCCGCTCTCTCCGCCCTCGGCTACGCGCGCCTGAAAGAAGCCGGGCTCGTGCGCACCGTCCTCGATCTGGCGTCGGCGCCCGCCGACGACGACCGGATCGACGCGATGGACGTCGCCGACCTGGTCCGGCTCGCCCTCGGCGACCCCGCCGACTCTCCCGACGAAACGTGAGCTGACGATGACCACCACGCCCGAACAGATCGTCGAGGCCCTGCGCGCCGCGCTCAAGGAGAACGAGCGGCTCAAGCACCGGAACCGGGAACTGACCGCCGGGGCCGCCGAGCCGATCGCCGTCGTCGGGATGAGCTGCCGGTTCCCCGGCGGCGTCCGGGAGCCGGCGGACCTGTGGCAGGTCGTCACCTCCGGCGCCGACGTCATCTCCGGGTTCCCCAACGACCGCGGCTGGGACCTCGACGCGCTCTACAGCGCCGACCGCGACCGGCCCGGCACCACCTACACGCGCTCGGGCGGCTTCCTCGACGGCGTCGCCGACTTCGACCCGGCCTTCTTCGGGATCAGCCCGCGCGAAGCCCTCTCGATGGACCCGCAGCAGCGGCTGCTGCTCGAAGCTTCGTGGGAGGCGATCGAGCACGCGCGGATCGACCCGCTTTCCCTGCGCGGCAGCCGGACCGGGGTGTTCGCGGGGCTCGTCTACCACGACTACGGGTCCTGGCTGAGCCGCGCGCCGGAGGACCTCGAGGGCTACCTCAGCACCGGGATCTCCGGCAGCGTCGCCTCGGGCCGGATCTCCTACACCCTCGGCCTGGCCGGTCCCGCGGTCACCGTCGACACGGCGTGCTCGTCGTCCCTGGTGGCCCTGCACCTGGCTTGTGAATCCCTGCGCCGCGGCGAATGCGCGCTGGCGCTGGCCGGCGGGGTCGCCGTGCTGGCGACGCCGATGATGTTCGTCGAGTTCGCCCGGCAGGGTGCGCTGTCGGCCGACGGGCGGTGCCGCTCGTTCGCCGCCGGCGCCGACGGGACGGCGCTGAGCGAAGGCGTCGGCATGCTGCTGGTCGAGCGGCTGTCCGACGCGCGGCGGCTGGGGCACCCGGTGCTCGCGGTCGTCCGGGGCTCGGCGATCAACTCCGACGGGGCGAGCAGCGGCCTGACCGCCCCGAACGGACCGGCGCAGCAGCAGGTGATCCGGTCCGCACTGGCGAACGCCGGACTGTCCCCATCGGACGTCGACGTGGTGGAGGCCCACGGTACCGGCACCCGGCTGGGTGACCCGATCGAGGCGCAGGCCCTCCTGGCCACCTACGGCCAGGACCGGGAAACCCCGCTGTGGCTGGGCTCGGTGAAGTCCAACCTCGGCCACACCCAGGCCGCGGCGGGTGTCGCGAGCATCATCAAGCTGGTGCAGGCGATGCGCCACGGCGTGCTGCCGAAGTCCCTGCACCTCGACGAGCCGACCCCGCAGGTGGACTGGACCGCGGGGGCGATCTCCCTGCTGTCCGAACCGGTGCCGTGGCCGGAGACCGGCCGCCCGCGGCGGGCGGGGGTGTCGTCGTTCGGGATCTCCGGGACCAACGCGCATGTCGTCCTCGAGCAGGCGCCGGAGGGCGGCGAACCGGGCACGCACGAGGGTGTGGTGCCCTGGGTGGTCACCGGCGCGACCCCGGCCGCGGCCCGGGACCAGGCCGCGCGCTTGCGTGCCTTCGCGGCGGAACACCCGGAACTGTCCCCGTCGGACATCGGGTTTTCCCTGCTCACCACCCGGTCCGCGTGGGAGCACCGGATCGTCGTCGCCGGTGCGGATCGGGACACCCTGCTGGCGGCGTTCGAGACCGTGCGGCCGCGGCGGGTCGCGGGCGGGAAGCCCGCGTTCCTCTTCACCGGCCAGGGCAGCCAGCGCCGGGGGATGGGGCGCGAGCTGCACGAGCGGTACCCGGTGTACGCGCGGGCCTTCGACGAAGCGTGCGCCGCCGCGGGGATCGACCGCGACCTCGTGCTCGGCGGCGCCGAGCTGACCCGGACGGACCTGGCCCAGCCGGCGATCTTCGCCCTGGAAGTGGCGCTCTACCGGCTGTTCGAGTCGTGGGGTGCCCGCCCGGACCGGCTGGCGGGCCATTCGGTCGGCGAGCTCGCGGCGGCCCACGCCGCCGGGGTGCTTTCCCTGGCCGACGCCGGAAAGCTGGTCGCCGCCCGTGGGAGGCTGCTGCAGGCCCTGCCGGAGACCGGTGCGATGGTCGCGATCCAGGCGGCCGAAGCCGAAGTGCGTCCGCGGCTGGCCGCCACCGCCGACATCGCCGCCGTCAACGGGCCCGAAGCCGTCGTCGTCTCCGGTGCCGAAGACGCCGTTGCCGCGATCGCCGCCCACTTCACCGGACTCGGGCGGCGGACCAAGCGGCTCGACGTGTCGCACGCCTTCCATTCGCCCCTGGTCGAGCCGATGCTGGAAGAATTCCGGGCGGTCGCCGCCGGGCTGTCCTACGCGCGGCCCCGGATTCCGCTCGTCTCGGCCGTCTCGCCGTCGGCGGACCCGGCCACTCCCGGCTACTGGGTCGAGCACGTGCGCGCGACCGTCCGCTTCGCCGACGCGGTCGGCGCGCTGGCCCTGGCGGGCGTGACGACCTGCGTCGAACTCGGGCCGGACGCCGTGCTGTCCGCGATGGGTGCCGAGTGCGCCGAAGACCTCACCTTCGTCCCCGCCCTGCGAGCGGGGGAGGCCGAGACGGTCACCGCCGTGACCGCGCTCGGGCACGTCCGGGACGCCGACTGGCCGGCGTTCTTCGCCGGCGCGCGGACCGTCGACCTGCCTGCCTACGCCTTCCAGCGCGAGCGGTTCTGGCTCGAGCACGACCAGCCTGCCGGCGATCCGTGGCGCTACCGGATCACGTGGCCGGCCCTGCCGGAGCGGCCCGCGACCCCGCCATCGGGCACCTGGCTGGTCCTGCTCCCGGCCGATGGCGCGTCCTGGGCCGGGGAGATCCGCCATGCCCTGGATCCGGACGCCGTCACCGTCACGCTCGACACCGGCCTCGACCGCCACGCCGTTGCCGAACACCTTCACGCCGCACTGGGCGACACGACCCCCGCCGGTGTTCTTTCGCTCCTGGCCGCCGGGACCACGCCCCATCCCGGGCACCCGGAGATCCCGGCGGGGCTGGCGCTCACCACCGTCGCCCTGCAAGCCCTGGAGGGGATCGACGCGCCGTGCTGGCTCGTCACGTGGTCCGGCGTCGCGGTGGACCCGGCCGAAACCCCCGACCCCGACCAGGCCCGGATCTGGGGCCTCGGCCAGGTGGCCGCGCTGGAGGCGCCGGAGCGCGAACTCCGGCTCGCCGACGTCGCCGCCGGCGCGGTGCCGCGGTTCGCCGGCCTGCTCGGCACGGCGAGCGAGGACCGGGTCGCGGTCCGCCGGGACGCCGTCCACGGCCGTCGGCTGGTCCGGGCGGCGGCCCCCGCCACCGCCCCCGAACGGCCGTGGCGCCCGCGCGGAACGGTCCTGGTGACCGGCGGCACCGGCACGCTCGGCGCGCACGTCGCCCGGTGGCTCGCCGAGAACGGCGCCGAGCACCTGGTCCTCGGCAGCCGCCGAGGGCTCGAAGCGCCGGGCGCCGCGGACCTGCGAGACGAACTGACCGCGCTCGGCGCCCGGGTGACCGTCGCCGCGTGCGACGTCGCCGACCGCGCCGCGCTCGCCGCGCTGCTGGCCGAGCACCCGCCGAACGCCGTCGTCCACGCCGCAGGCGTCCCGCAGTTCACCCCGCTCGACGGCACGAGCGCCGCCGAGCTGGCCCGGGTCGCCGCGCCCAAGGCCGCCGGCGCGGCCCACCTCGACGACCTGCTCGCCGGCACCGACCTGGACGCCTTCGTGCTGTTCTCCTCCATTTCGGGGGTCTGGGGCGCCGACGGCCAAGCGGCCTACGCGGCCGCGAACGCCTACCTCGACGCCCTCGCGCAGCGCCGCCGCGCTCGCGGTCTGCCGGCCACGGCCATCGCCTGGGGCGCGTGGGGCGGAACCGGGATGTCGGCCCACGACGGCGTCGAGGAGCACCTGCGCCGTCGCGGTCTCGCCGCGATGCCGCCCCGGCGCGCGGTCGCCGCGGTGCAGCACGCTCTCGACCACGGGGAAACCGCCGTCGTCGTCGCCGACATCGACTGGGCCGCCTTTGTGCCCGCCTTCACCGCCGGTCGGCCCGGCTTCCTCCTGGACGAACTACCCGAAGCACGGCGGTTCGCGGCCCCCGCCCCGGCCGGGACCACGCCGCTCGCGGCCCGGCTGGCGCAGGTGCCCGAGGCCGACCGGCTGCCCTTCGTCACCGCGCTGGTCCGCGGGCACGTCGCCGCGGTGCTCGGGCACCAGGAGCCGGGCGGCGTCGACCCCGGCCGTGCCTTCCGCGAACTCGGGTTCGACTCGCTCACCGCCGTCGAGCTGCGCGACCGGCTCAACGGCGAGACCGGGCTGCGGCTGCCGGCGACCGTCGTGTTCGACCACCCGGACGTCACCGCGCTCGCCGCGGAACTGCACCGCACGGCGCTGGGAACCGTCCTCGGCGAACCTGCGGCCGCACCTGTCGCCGCCGACGAGCAGATCGCCGTCGTCGGCATCGCCTGCCGGTTCCCCGGCGGTGCCGGCACGCCGGAGGAGTTCTGGGACCTCGTCCGCGAGGGCCGCGACGCCGTCTCGGGCTTCCCGGCCGACCGCGGCTGGGACCTCGGGGAGTTGTACGACCCCGAGCCGGGCCTCCCCGGCAAGACCTACACCCGCTCCGGCGGCTTCCTCGACGACGCTGCCGGGTTCGACGCCGCGTTCTTCGGCATCAGCCCGCGGGAGGCCAGGGCGATGGACCCGCAGCAGCGGCTGCTGCTGGAGATCTCGTGGGAGGCCGTCGAACGCGCCGGCCTGGATCCGCACGGCCTGCGCGGCAGCCGCACCGGCGTGTTCGCCGGTGTGACGCACCAGGGCTACGGCCCGCCGTGGGACTCGGCCGCCGGAGCCGCGGCCGGGCACCTGCTCACCGGCATCGCCTCCAGCGTCGTGGCCGGCCGGGTGGCCTACACCTTCGGCCTGGAAGGCCCGGCCCTGTCGATCGACACGTCGTGTTCGTCGTCCCTGGTGGCGCTGCACCTGGCGGCCGAGTCGCTGCGGCGCGGCGAATGCACACTGGCACTGGCCGGCGGCGTGACCGTGATGAGCAACCCCGGCGCGTTCGTCGAGTTCGGGCGGCAGCGCGGGCTGGCCCCGGACGGGCGGTGCAAGCCGTTCTCGGCCGCCGCCGACGGGACGGCCTGGGGAGAAGGCGCGGGTGTGCTCCTGCTGGAACGGCTCTCCGACGCCGAGCGCCACGGCCACGAGGTGCTGGCGGTGATCCGCGGTTCCGCGGTCAACTCCGACGGCGCGAGCAACGGCCTCACCGCGCCGAACGGCCCTTCGCAGCAACGGGTGATCCGGGACGCGCTGGCGCGGGCCGGGCTCCGGCCGTCCGACGTGGACGTCGTGGAAGCGCACGGCACCGGCACGGAACTCGGCGACCCGATCGAGGCGCAGGCACTGCTGGCGACCTACGGCCAGGACCGGGAAACGCCGCTGTGGCTGGGTTCGGTGAAGTCGAACATCGGGCACACGCAGGCGGCGGCCGGGGTGGCCGGGGTGATCAAGATGGTGGCGGCGATGCGGCACGGCGTGCTGCCGCGGACGTTGCACGCCGACGAGCCGACGCCGCAGGTGGACTGGACCGCGGGCGCGGTGCGGCTGCTCACCGAGGCCGTGGCGTGGCCCGACGGCGGCCGGCCGCGCCGGGCCGGTGTCTCGTCGTTCGGCATGAGCGGCACCAACGCGCACGTCGTGCTCGAACAGGCACCGGTGCGCGAGCGCCCGCGACCGGCCCCGGCGGCCGGGCCGCTTGTCCTGTCGGCGAAGACCGGGACCGCGCTGGCCGCGCAGGCCGCCCGCTTGCTGTCCCACGTGGATGGTGAAGAGGACGTCCGGTGGGCGGATCTGGGTGCGTCCCTGGCCGCGCGCCCGCTGTTCGAGCACCGCGCCGTGGTGCTGCCGGCCGCGGACCCGCGGGCGGCGCTGCAGGCACTCGCGGCGGGTGGCCCGGCGTCCTCGGTGGTCTCCGGCGCCGCGACGAGCCCCGGCCGGACCGTGTTCGTCTTCCCCGGCCAGGGCGGCCAGTGGGCGGGGATGGGTGCGCGGCTGCTGCGCGAGTCGGAGGTGTTCGCCAAGCGGATGGCCGAATGCGACGCCGCACTCGGCGAGTTCGCCGGCTGGTCGGTGACCGGCGTGCTGCTCGGCGAACCCGGTGCACCAGGCCTGGACCGCGTCGACGTCGTGCAACCGGCGCTGTTCGCGATGATGGTTTCCCTGGCCCGGCTCTGGCAGTCCGCCGGCGTCGAGCCGGACGCGGTCGTCGGGCACTCGCAGGGCGAGATCGCCGCGGCGTGCGTCTCCGGTGCACTGTCCCTTTCGGACGCCGCGCGCGTGGTCACCCTGCGCAGCAAGGCATTGGGCGAGCTGGCCGGGCAGGGCGGGATGGTCTCGGTCGCCCTGCCCGTAGCCGCGGCGGCGGACCTGCCGGCCCGCTGGGGCGGCCGGCTCGCGCTCGCCGCCGTCAACGGGCCGTCGTCCACAGTGGTCTCGGGTGATCCCGACGCACTGGGTGAGCTGATCGCGTACTGCGACGGCGAAGGCGTGCGGGCCCGGGCGGTGCCGGTGGACTACGCCTCGCACTCGGCGCACGTCGAGCGGATCCACGACCGGCTGCTGCGCGAGCTGGCCCCGATCCGGCCGCGGGTGCCCGAGATCGCGTTCTGGTCGACCGTCACCGGCGAACGGCTGGACGGCCCGGAGACAGACGCCGGTTACTGGTACCGGAACCTGCGGCAGACCGTGCTGCTCGAACCGGTCGTCGAGCGGCTCGCCGGGCTGGGGCACACGGCGTTCGTCGAGGTCGGGCCGCACCCGGTGCTGCTGAACGCGCTGCTGGAAACCGTCGAGAACCGGGGCGCCGACGCGGTGGTGACCGGCACCCTGCGTTGCGACGACGGCGGCACGGACCGGTTCGCCGAATCGGTGGCCACCCTGCACGTGCGGGGTGTTCCCGTCGACTGGCGGTCGTTCTTCCCGGACGCGCGGCGCGTCCCGCTGCCCACCTACCCGTTCGAGCGCGAGCGGTTCTGGCTGGACCGCGGTGCGCCGTCCGGCGGTTCGCCGGACGGGCCACCCGGCTCCGGGCACCCGCTGCTCGGCGCGGTCGTCGCCGTGGCCGGGCGCGCGGAAGTCGCGTTCGCCGGACGGCTGAGCGTCGCGCGACAGCCGTGGCTCGCCGATCACGCCGTGCACGGCGTGATCCTGTTCCCCGGCACCGGTTTCCTCGAACTCGCGAGCGCCGCGGGCGAGCGGACCGGGTGCCCGGACGTCGGCGAACTGACGCTCGAAGCACCGCTGGTGCTCGGGACGACCGGCACCGTCGAGACGCAGGTGCTGGTCGGTGCGCCGGACGAGTCGGGACGGCGGTCCGTCACCGTCCACTCCCGGACCGGCGGCGAGGAGACCTGGACGCGCCACGCCACCGGGGTGCTGTCGGCGGGCGCGCCGACCGCGACCGGACTGCCCGGATGGCCGCCGCCCGGCGCGGTTCCCGTCGACCTGGCCGGCTTCTACGACGACCTCGCCGAGCGGGGTTACGGCTACGGCCCGGCCTTCCGCGGCCTGCACGCGGCCTGGGTGGCAGGCGACGACGTCTACGCCGAGGTCCGCCTCCCGGACGGCTGCGCACCGGACTCCTTCGGGCTGCACCCGGCGTTGCTGGACGCCGCGCTGCACGCGTCCGGGCTGCGGAACGCCCCGGACGGCCTGCCGTTCTCGTGGACCGGCTACACGCGGTTCGCGGCCGAGGCCACCGCGGTGCGCGTCCGGCTGTCCCCGGCCGGCGACGGGCTCGCGGTGACCGTCGCGAGCGAGACCGGGGAACCGGTCGCCCGGATCGGCGCGCTGGTGACGCGGCCGGTCCCCGAACCGGCCCGCCCGGCCACCGACGGGCTGCACCGGCTCGACTGGGTGCCCGTCGCGGCCCCGGCCGAGCCGACGGCGAGCTGGACCGAGGTGTCCACAGTGGACGACGTGGTGACGGCGAGCGGGATCCTGCTGGCCGGGTTCGCCGCCGAGGACGGCGATCCGGCGGGGACCGTCCGCCGGACGACGTTCCGGGCGCTGGAACTCGTGCAGGCCTTCCTCGGCGACGAGCACCGCGCCGGGACCGACCGGCTCGTGCTGCACACCCGCGGCGGCGTCGCGGCCGCGGCCGGGGAGCTGCCGGACCCGGCGCAGGCCGCGCTCTGGGGCCTGGTGCGCTCCGCGCAGTCCGAGCACCCCGGCCGGTTCGTGCTCGTGGACGACCCGGCGGGCGACCACCTCGCGGCAGCTGTCGCCCTCGGCGAGCCGCAGGTGGCCGTCCGGGACGGCGAGTTCCGCGTCCCGCGCCTGACCCGGGCGGACCCCGGCGAGGCGGCTCCGGCGTGGGGCGGCGGGACCGTGCTGGTCACCGGCGCCTCCGGGCTGATCGGCGGCTTGGTGGCCCGGCGGCTGGTCGGCCACCACGGCGTCACCCGGCTCGCGCTGCTCGGCAGGCGCGGGGCCGGCAGCCCGGAAGCCGCCGCCTTGCTGGCGGAGCTGCGCGACCGGGGTGCCGACGTCAGCTGGCACGCGTGCGACGCGGCGGACCGGGCCGCACTGGCCGAGGTCGTGGCCGGCCTGCCGGACCTCACCGCGGTCGTGCACGCGGCCGGTGCGCTGGACGATGGCGTCGTCACGGCCCTGACCCCCGAGCGGATCGAGACGGTGCTGCGGCCCAAGCTCGACGCGGCACTGGCCCTGCACGAGGTGACGAAGGACCACGACCTGGCGGCGTTCCTGCTGTTCTCGTCGGCGGCGGGCTTGCTGGGGACGGCCGGGCAAGCCGGTTACGCGGCCTCGAACGCCTTCCTCGACGCGTTCGCCCGGCGGTTGCGCGCCGCGGGCGTGCCGGCGAAGGCGCTGGCCTGGGGCCTGTGGGCCGAGCCGAGCGGGATGAGCGGCGGCCTCGGCGACGTCTACCTCGCCCGCGGCGCCCGAATCGGCCTGCTCCCGCTGTCCTCGGACCAGGGCCTCGAACTGTTCGACGCGGCGCTGGCTGTGGACGACGCCGTCGTCGTCCCGGTGCGCGTCGACACGACCGTCCTGCGCTCGGCGGAGGATCCGGCCGAGGTCCCGGCGGTGCTGCGCGGCCTGGCCGGGCCGCCGCGGCGGCGGGACACCGGCCGCGGCCCGGACCCGGCCGGCTTCGCGCGGCGGGTGCGCGGCGCGGCCCCGCCGGAGCGCGCCGAAGCCGTGCTCGGCCTGGTGCGGCAGCTGACGGCGGACGCGCTGGGATTCACGTCCGCCGCGGCGGTCCGCGACGACCGCGGGTTCCTGGAGATCGGCTTCGACTCGCTGATCGCCGTGGAGTTCCGCAACCGGCTCAGCGCCGCCACCGGCGTCAAACTGCCGAGCACGCTGGTCTTCGACCACCCGTCGCCGGCCGCGGTGGCCGCGTTCACCGAGGCCCGGCTCGCCGGGGACGCCGACGACACCGCGGCCGCGGCCCTCGCCGGCCTCGACGGCGTGGCCGCCGCGCTCCGGACCGCCGGGCCGGAAGCGCGGGCCCGGATCCTCACCCGCCTGCAGGCCCTCGCCGCCGATCCCGGCGCCGCACCGGACGACGGCCCCCGTGACCTCGACGGGGCGTCCGACGAAGAACTCTTCGACCTCATCGACAACGACTTCGGGGTGGCGTGACATGGCCGAGCAGGACCAGCTCCGCACCTATCTCAAGCGCGCGGTCACCGAGGCACGCGACGCCCGGCAGAAACTGCGCGAACTCGAAGAACGGGCCAGGGAGCCGATCGCGATCATCGGGACGGCCTGCCGCTTCCCCGGCGGGGCCGAGTCGCCGGAGCAGCTGTGGCGGCTGGTCGCCGACGGCGTCGACGCGGTCGGCGAGTTCCCGGCCGACCGGGGCTGGGACCTCGGCGGGCTGTTCGACCCCGACCCCGGCCACCCCGGCACGTCCACCACCGCGGCGGGCGCGTTCCTGCCCGGCGCGGCCGAGTTCGACGCCGGATTCTTCGGGATCAGCCCGCGCGAGGCACTGGCCACCGACCCGCAGCACCGGCTGCTGCTGGAGACGGCCTGGGAGGCGGTGGAACGCGCCCGGATCGACCCGGCGTCGCTGCGCGGCACCCGCACGGGAGTGTTCGCCGGGGTCATCTACACCGAGTACGGCGCCCGCGTCTGGAACGGCAGGGCGCCGGAAGGACTCGAGGGCTTCCTCGGCACGGGCAGCGCCGGCGGGATCGCCTCCGGCCGGATCGCCTACACCCTCGGTCTCGAAGGCCCGGCGATCACGGTGGACACGGCGTGCTCGTCGGCGCTGGTGGCGCTGCACCTGGCGAGCGAGTCGCTGCGGCGCGGGGAATGCACGCTCGCACTGGCCGGCGGGGTCACCGTCCTGGCCACGCCGGCTGCGTTCCTCGAGTTCTCCCGGCAGCGCGGCCTCGCCCCGGACGGCCGGTGCAAGCCGTTCGCCGCCGCGGCGGACGGCACCGGCTGGGCCGAAGGGGCCGGGATCCTGCTGCTGGAACGGCTGTCCGAAGCCCGTCGCCGCGGTCACCCGGTGCTGGCGGTGATCCGCGGCTCGGCGGTCAACTCCGACGGCGCGAGCAGCGGCCTGACCGCGCCGAACGGACCCGCGCAGCAGCGCGTGATCCGGGCGGCACTGGCGAACGCCGGCCTGTCCACCGCGGACGTCGACGCCGTCGAAGCGCACGGCACCGGCACGAGACTGGGCGACCCGATCGAGGCGCAGGCGTTGCTGGCGACGTACGGCCGGGACCGGCCGGGGGACCGGCCGTTGTGGCTGGGTTCGGTGAAGTCGAACATCGGGCACACGCAGGCGGCGGCGGGGGTGGCCGGGGTCATCAAGATGGTCGAGGCGATGCGCCGTGGGGTGCTGCCGCGGACGTTGCACGTCGACGAGCCGACCCCGCAGGTGGACTGGACCGAGGGGGCGGTGCGGCTGCTCACCGAGGCGGTGGCGTGGCCGGAGACCGGACGCCCCCGCCGGGCCGGGGTGTCGGCGTTCGGGCTGTCCGGGACGAACGCGCACGTGATCGTCGAGCAGGTGCCTTCGGACGGGGAACCGGCGCCGGGCCCGGAAACCGCGGTGGTGCCATGGGTGCTGTCCGGGCGGACCGCCCAGGCCGTGCGGGACCAGGCCGCCCGCCTGGCGTCCTTCGTGGCGGAGCGGCCGGAACTGTCCGTTGTGGACATCGCGTGGTCACTGGCCGTCACGCGGTCCCGGTTCGGGTACCGGGCGGTGGCCGCCGGAGCGGACCGGACGGCGCTGCTCGACGCGCTCGCGCGGGTCCGAGCCGAACCGGCCGCCGAGGGCAAGGTGGCGTTCTTATTCTCCGGCCAGGGTGCCCAGCGCGCCGGCATGGGCCGTGAGCTGTACGACCGGTTCCCGGTCTACGCCGAGGCCTTCGACGCGGTGTGCGCGCGGTTCCCGCTGCCGGTGCGGGAAGTCGTCTTCGGGGACGCCGAGGCCCTCGACCGCACCGAGTACGCGCAGCCGGCGCTGTTCGCCGTCGAGGTCGCGCTGTTCCGCCTGCTGGAGTCGTGGGGCCTGCTCCCGGACGCGCTGGCCGGGCATTCGATCGGCGAGATCGCGGCCGTGCACGCCGCCGGGATCCTCTCGCTCGACGACGCCGCGACGCTGGTCGCCGCCCGTGGCGCGCTGATGCAGGCCCTGCCCGCGGGCGGGGGGATGACCGCCGTCGAGGCCACCGAGGCCGAAGTGCGCCCGCACCTGGGGGACACGACCGGGATCGCCGCCGTCAACGGGCCGCGGGCGGTCGTGGTGTCCGGGGCGCGGGCGGACGTCGAGCGGATCGCGGAGACGTTCGCCCGGCAGGGCCGCCGGACGAAGGCCCTCGCCGTGTCGCACGCGTTCCACTCACCGCTGATGGAGCCGATGCTGGCGACGTTCCGCCGCGTCGTCGAAGGCCTCACCTTCGCCGAGCCGCGGATCCCGGTGCACTCGACGGTGTCCCGCGCCGCCGACATGTCCACTGTGGACTACTGGGTGTCGCACGTCCGTGCGACCGTGCGCTTCGCCGACGCCGTCGAGGAGCTGCGGACCGCGGGCGTGACGACCGGGCTGGAACTCGGGCCCGGCGGCGTGCTGTCCGGGATGGGCCCGGCCTGCACCGGCGACATCCGCTTCGTGCCCGGGCTGCGGGACGGGCGGCCGGAGCCGGAAACGCTCTTCGGCGCGCTCACGACGCTGGCGCCGGACTGGGCGGCGGTGGTCGCGGAGGGCCGCACTGTCGACTTGCCGACCTACGCCTTCCAGCGCGAGCGCTTCTGGCTCCGGGAGCCGCCGCGGACGGGGGACGTCGAAGCCGCCGGGCTCACCGCGATCGGGCACCCGCTGCTCACCGCGTGCGTGCCGGTGCCGTCGACCGGTGAACTGGTGCTGACCGGGCGGCTCCCGGCCGCGGCCGGGTCGTGGACTGGCGACCACGAGGTGCTGGGCAAGCGGCTGCTGCCCGGGGCCGCCGTCGTGGAGCTGGTGCTGCGGGCCGCGGAGGAAGCCGGGTGCGGGCAGCTGGAAGAACTGACGCTCGAGGCCCCGCTGGTCCTGCCGGACGAGGCGACCCGCGTCCAGGTGGTGCTCGGCGCGCCCGAGCCGTCGGGCCGCCGCACGGTCGGCGTGCACGCGCAGACCGGCGAAGGGCCGTGGACGCGGCACGCGACGGGGTCCGTCCTCGTGGCGGCGGGCGAGGAGCCCGGCGAGGTACCGGACTGGCCACCGGCGGGCGAGGAGCTGTCCGTCCCCGAGCTGCACGACGACCTGGCGGCCGCGGGACTCGGCTACGGCCCGGCGTTCCAGGGCCTCGACGCCGCGTGGCGAGCGGGCGAGGAGGTGTTCGCCGAGGTGACGCTGCCGGTCGACGCGGACGGGTTCGGCATCCACCCGGCCCTGCTCGACGCGGCCCTGCACGCGGCGGCACGCCTCGCGTCGGCGGCGGAGCCGGGAGTACCGCGGCTGCCGTTCGCGTGGGGTGGCGTCCGCCTGCACGCGGAGGGGGCGACGAGCCTGCGGGTCCGGCTCGCCCCGGCCGGGGGAGAGGCGCTTTCGCTGGTGGCGTGGGATCCGGCCGGCCGGCCGGTGCTGACGGTGGAGTCCCTGGTCCTTCGCCCGGCCGGCCGGCTGGGCGACCGACCCCTGGCGGGCGAGCTCCTGCGGGTCGACTGGCCAGGGCTGCCACTCGCGGCGGCCGAGCAGGCGGCGTGGCCGGTGGTCGGCCCGGCACCGGAACACGTGACGGTGTCGGCGAAGTACGGCGACCTGGCGGAGCTGGGCCGGGCCCTCGACGCGGGGACGGCGGTGCCGCCGGTGGTGCTGGCCACGGTACCTGCCGGTGACCCGGGCACGGCCGACGCCGGCCTGGGTGCCACGGTCCCGCGCGCCGTCCCGGCTGCGTCCGCCGTCGGCGGCGCAGGCACGGGGGCTGTGCGCGCCGCCGCCGTTCGTGATGCCGTCCAGCGCACCCTCGCCCTCGCCCGTTCCTGGGTCGAAGACGCGCGGTTCGACGGCTCGAAACTCGTGCTCGTCACCGGCAACGCGGTCGCCGCCCCCGCTCCCGATCTGGTCCAAGCCCCGCTCTGGGGCCTGCTGCGGTCGGCGCAGGCGGAGCACCCGGACCGGTTCGTCCTCGTCGACAGCGACGCCACCGAAGCCTCCGCCGCAGCGCTCGCCGGTGCCGTGGCCACCGGTGAGCCGCAGCTCGTGCTCCGCGACGGCGCCGCCCGCGTGCCCCGGCTGACCGCCGCCGCCTCCTCTGCCGGGCCGGTCGCCTTCGACCGCGACGGAACCGTTCTCCTCACCGGTGGCTCCGGGGACCTGGCCCGCGTGCTCGCCCGGCACCTCGTCCGCGTCCACGGGGTGCGGCACCTGCTGCTCGCCGCCCGGCGGCCGGAACGGGCCGCCGACCTCGCCGCCGAGCTGACCGGCGCGGGCGCCGATGTGACCGTCGCCGCCTGTGACGTCGCCGATCGGGAAGCCGTTCGCGCGCTGCTCGCCGGGGTGCCCGCCGCGCATCCGCTCACCGTCGTGCTGCACACCGCCGGCGTGCTCGATGACGGCGTGCTCACCTCGCTGCGGCCCGGACAGCTCGACGCCGTTCTGCGACCGAAGGTCGACGGGGGCCTGGTCCTCGACGAGCTGACCCGGGATCTCGGCCTGGCGGCGTTCGTCCTGTTCTCCTCGGCCGCCGGCCAGTTCGGCGCGCCGGGACAGGCAGGCTACGCCGCCGCGAACGCCTTCGCCGACGCGCTGGCCCAGCGGCGCCGGGCCGACGGCCTGCCCGCGACGGCCCTCGCCTGGGGCCTGTGGCAGCAGGACGGCGGCATGGCGGGCGGTCTCGGCGCCGCCGACCGGAACCGGATGGCCCGCGCCGGCGTCGTCGCACTGTCCGAAGAGGATGGTCTGCGGCTCTTCGACGCGGCGCTCGCCGGTGAAGAGGCGGTCGTGGTGCCGATCGGGCTCGACCGGGCCGCGCTCCGGAACTCCGGCGAGCGGGTGCCGGCGCTGCTGCGCGGGCTGGTCCGGGCCCCCGTCCGGCGGGCGGCGAAAACCGCGCCCGGTTCCGCCGGGTCGTTCGCCGGCGAGCTCGCCGGACTGTCCGAGGAGGACCGCCGGGCCCGCGTCCTGGAGCTGGTGCGGCAGGAGGCCGCCGTCGTGCTCGGCCACGCGGGCGCGGACGCGATCACCGCCGGGCAGCCCTTCCTCGAAGCCGGGTTCGACTCGCTCACGGCGGTCGAACTGCGCAACCGCCTCGCCGCGGCGACCGGGACGCGGCTGCCCGTGTCGGTCGTCTTCGACCTGGCCACGCCCGCGGCGCTGGCCGGCCGCCTCACCGGGGAGCTGGCGCCCGGCCGGCCCGCCGCCCCGGCGGACGAGGGCGACACCGTCAACGCCCTGTACCGCCAGGCCTGGGAACGGCGGGACATCGTCGCCGGCAACGAGTTCCTCCGCGCGGCGGCGCGGCTGCGGCCCAAGTACGACGACGCGGCATACCTGGCGGAACTGCCGCCGCCGGTCAACCTGGCCACCGGCCCCGCGCGGCCGCGGCTGATCTGCATCCCCACGCTGGCGGCGTCGTCGAGCCCGCTGCACTACGCGCGGTTCGCGGCCGAACTGCAAGGCGTCAGGGACGTCTCGGTCGTGTACCTGCCGGGGTACGCCGACGCGCGGGAGAAGCTGCCGGCGTCGTTCGACGCGATGGCCGGTCTCCTGGCGGATTCGGTGGAGCGGGCCGCGGACGGGGAGCCGTTCGCGCTGGTCGGCTATTCGGCGGGGGGCTGGCTGGCCACGGCGGCGGCACTGCGCCTGGAGGACCGCGGCCGCACCCCGGCGGGCGTGGTCCTCGTCGACACGTACTTCTTCGACGCGGACCTGCCGCTGATCGAGCCGACCCTGGCCGACGAGATGTTCGCACGCGAGGACTTCTTCGGCCGCATCGGCCACGCCCGGCTCACCGGGATGGGCGGCCACCTCAACGTGCTGGACACGTTCACCCCGCGCGCGACGAAGGCGCCGATGCTGTTCGTCCGGGCCCTGGACCCGCTCCCCTCGGAGGGCGACGGCGTCGGTCCCGACCACCCCATCTGGCGGCACGAGATCCCCTTCGCCGACGAGACGGTCGAGGTGCCGGGGAACCACATGAACGTGATGGAACAGGAGAACGGGCGGGAGGTGGCACGCGTGGTCGACCGGTGGCTCGCCTGAGCGTCCCCGAACCGGAGTTCGCAGCTCGGCTTCAGCCGTGAGGTGCAATCGGCTGATCGCCAACCGTGCCCCTGCTAATCTCCCGTGCGGGGTGCCGGTGAACAGGCCGGCAATGAGGGGGGCGGAACAGGTGCGGGTTCGAAGACTGGCTGTCGCGGCGGTTGTCCTCGGTGTGGGTGGGGTCTGTTCGGCCGCGCCGGCAGGTGCGGTGAGCGGGGGAGCTGCGGCGCCGGAGGGCAGCTACGGCTATGCCGCGCGGGTCGTGGTCAACGGGACGACCGCGGGCTGCTCGGGGGCGGTCGTGGCTCAGGGGTGGGTCATCACGGCGAAGCGATGCTTCGGGCAGAACGTGCCGGATGGGCCGCCGCCGCAGCCTACGACGGTGTCCTTCGGGCCCGGCGCCCCCGGAGCGGGGCCACTGCCGGTGGTGGACCGGCTGGTGCCGGCCGCGGACCGGGACGTGGTGCTCGCGCATGTGACGTCCCCCAGCGGTGCTTCGCCGTTGCCGTCGGTGACGCCGGTGGCGATCGCGGCGACCGCGCCGGCGTCGGGGGAGACGGTGCGGATCGGCGGCTTCGGACGAACCGCCACCGAATGGGTTCCCACCCGGCTGAACACCGCGAGCTACACGGTCCAGGGTGTCACGGCGACCTCGATGTCGGTCACCGCGGCGGGTGGGGCGAACGATCCGTGCAAGGGTGACGCCGGCGGTCCGGCACTGCGTGAGACCGGCGACCGGGTCGAGCTCGCGGGTGTCACGAGCGCGTCCTGGCAGCACGGTTGCCTGGCCGAGACCGAGACGCGCAGCGGCGCGGTGGTGGCCCGTGTCGACGATCTGGCCGGGTGGATCGCCGAGCAGACCAAGCCGCTGACGGCCACGCCGTCGCGGATGATGCTGGCCGATCTCGACGGTGACGGCCGTGCGGAATTGCTGGCGATTCACCCGAACGGGGACGTGCACGCCTGGCACAACGATGGCGGTTTCGGCGGTAATCCGTGGAATCCGGCCGACATCGTGGTCGCCACCGACATGCGGCCCGGGCGGACCTATTTCGCCGATCTGGACGGCGACCACAAGGCCGACATCGTTTCCCTCTGGGACAACGGCGAGGGGCACGCGTGGCACAACGTCCGTGGGTTCTCGCCGATGCCGTGGGAGGGCGCGAGCATCGTGGTGACGACCGGAATCGTCGATCCGCAGGGCCTCAAGTTCGCCGACCTCGACGGTGACGGCCGGGCCGAGGCGATGTCGGTCGACGCCAACGGTGACGTCCGCGCGTGGCGCAACGCCCGCGGTTTCGCCCCCATGCCGTGGGAGGGCGGGAGCATCGTGGTGGGCGCCGACATGAAGCCGGCCACCACGTTCTTCGCCGACCTCGACGGTGACGGCAAGTCCGACATCATCTCGGTGTGGGAGAACGGCGAGGGGCACGCGTGGCACAACGTCCGCGGGTTCTCGCCGATGCCGTGGGAGGGCGCGAGCATCGTGGTGGCCGCCGGATTCCCCGATGTCGCCCCGCTGCGGTTCGCCGACCTGGACGGTGACCACCGCGCCGACGCGATCGCCGTCGACCCGCAACGCCAGATCCGGGCCTGGCACAACGGGGCGGGCTACGCGGTCATGCCTTGGGACGCGCTCGCCACCATCGCGACTCCCTACGTTCCCTGACTTCTCGGACGCGGGTGCCGGTTGTGCGCCCGTTCGGCGGGCACTGCCTCTTCGTCGACGCCGCGGCCTCGCACTCATTTCGCCACTGGTCAGGTCCAGCGCCAGCGCATCCCGCGGATCCCGGGTCCGCAGCCGGTGACGAAGTGGTGGGCGGGCGCATCCGGTGACACCGGGACAGCGGTCACGTCCCGCTCCGGACCTCCGGGTGCGTCCAAGCGGTAAGCGGCGCAGGTCGCCGGCAGGGTGCCGGGGGCGAAGTGGATCTCCAGCAGGTGTTCGGCCACCGGATGCCGGAATCGCCGGTCGTAGCTGGTGTCCGGGACGCCGTCGGTGTATTCGAACTCGTACTCCAGGATCGCGGTCTCCCCGACGGCCATCGACCGGGTCGGCACCAGCTCGCTGACCACGAACCCCTGCTCCGGGAGGACCTCGGTGCGCACGGGCCGGCAGTACCGCGCGGACACCAGCCGCGGCGGACGGCCCGGGACGCAGCCGCGCAACGCCACCACCTTGGCCTGGACCGGTTCTTCCACCGCGCGCACGACCTCGCGCACCCGGAGCCGGGTGAGGCAGCCGGCGGCGTCGACCTGCAGTGCCTCGTGCAGGCTGAGCACCACCAACGACGTCTCGTCGGCCGCGTCGAACGAGTGCAGCACCGGCAGCACGTCGTTGCGCGGGCCCCACAACCGCTCCCAGCGCACCGGGTCCGGTGGTCCGGGGGGCGCGGGCTGGGCCAGTAGCTCGATCAGCGACCGCGGCGGCACTCCGAGGACGTCCTCCAGCACCGCCACCGCCCGCAAGGAGTCCGGCCGTTCCGGGCGGGTCCGGCCGGTGCGCCAGTAGCTGAGCGTCGTGGTGCTGACGGGGACCCCCGCGGCCGCGAGGCGGCCCCGGAGGCGGGCGAGTCCCAGCCCGCTGCGGTCGATGGCCAGGGTGAGCGCGCGGCTGAACGGGCCCGTGGCGAGCGCCTGCGCCAGTTCCTGTCCGGCGGATTCCGGCGGTGGCACCGCGAACAACGGCATGGCGGTCCTCGGCGTCGGTGCGGAGAAGCAGTTCGCCTTCGGCGGATCGCGCCGTGTGGGCGGAGACGTCCGGTGGTGCCCGGATGGTTCGGTTTAACAGCCGCGGAAGGGGGCTGTCACCCGACGAACGTCGGCCGGCTTCCGCGCAACCCTCCGAAAGATCCGTTCTGTTCCGTTGATCGACTCGGATCTTCGGGCGCTTACCGAGGACACACCCTCCGCTTACGTTCAGTGAGTCCCCACCGGTTCCGCCTCCAAGGAGTTCCCCATGCGCACCCCCTCCGTCCGGTTCGCCCGCGCCGCCGCGCTGCTCGTCGGTTCGTGCGCCGCGGTCAGCACGCTCGCCGCGGCCCCGGCGTCGGCGAGCACCCCGGTCACGCCGCTTTCGCCGGCCGCCCAGCCGTCGATCATCGGCGGCAGCACGGCCCAGAACCCCGGCTACATCACGCGGTTCAACGGGCACGCCAACGGCTACACGTTCTTCTGCACCAGCACGCTCATCGGTACGCGGTGGGTGCTGACGGCCAAGCACTGCATGTACGACAACAACGGGCGGCGCCTGACCGACATCGACCTCTACATCGGTTCGAACAGCGCTTCCGGCGGCGTGCACGCGAAGGCGTCGACGACGTACGTGTACTCCGGCGGCGACCTCGCCCTGATCAAGCTGAACGCCGACGGCGGCGGCACGTTCGCCCGGCTCGCCGGCAGTTCCTCCGACGCGCAGGAAGGCGACGCCGCCCGCGTCTACGGCTGGGGCGCGACCCAGTCCACCGACGAAGGCAACCACCAGTCGTCCGTGCTGAAGCAGGCGGCGGTGCAGATCGCCGACACGAGCGCCACCGACTACTTCGGCGGCCCGGCCATCGCGGCCGACACCCCCGACGGCGCCGTGGCCGGCGGCGACTCCGGCGGCCCGATGATCGACGACGGCGTGCAGGTCGGGGTGTGCTCGACCAGCGACCGGTCCAGCACCACCACCTACGGCAGTGTCGCAGCGGGTCGAAGCTGGATCCGCCAGGTCAGCGGCATCTGACCGGCTGAGGTTCCCGCCCCGCACACCGGAGGGTTGCGCTCCCCGGCACTCGGGCTCCGTCGGTCGAGAACCCGGCCGGCGGAGCCTTCCGCCCGCCCACGCAGCCGGCCACCCCGATGGCCTCGTGTTCCGGGCACGGTCGCGACCGTCAGCGGAAGAGGCGGAAGAACCCGCGCACCTGCTCGACGAGCGACTCCGGTTGTTCCAAGGCGGCGAAGTGGCCACCGCGCGGCATCTCCTCGAACCAGCGCAGGTCGGTGAACCGCAGCTCGGCTTCTCGTCGCGACGGGCGGGTGATGTCCCGCGGATACACCGACAGCCCGGACGGCGCCGTGACCTCGTCGCGGAAGTGGGCGAAGCTTTCCCAGTACAGGCGCGCCGAGGAGGTGGCTGAAGCGGTGAACCAGTAGACCGAGATCTCGTCGAGGATCTTCTGCCGGGACACGGCGGTCTCGTGGTTGCCGTCGTGGTCGGTCCAGGCCTGGAACTTCTCGGCGATCCAGGCGGCCTGGCCGGCGGGGGAGTCGGTGAGACCGTAGCCGAGCGTCTGCGGCCGGCTTGCCTGAAGCGCCGAGTAGCCCCGGCCGGTGCGCCGGAACTCCTTTTCGGCTTCGAGGTTGGCCAGCTCCGAGGGGGTGGGGTCGGCGAAGGTGCCCGCGGCCACGGAGCCCAGGTTCAGGTGCACGGCGGCGACGCGTTCGGGTGCGACTTCGCCCAGGGCTCCGGAGACCGCCGAGCCCCAATCACCCCCTTGTGCGCCATAGCGCTGGTAGCCCAGCGAGACCATCAAGGTGTCCCAGGCCCGCGCAATGCGGGTGACGCCCCATCCGGCCGTCGACGGCTTGTCGCTCCAGCCGTACCCGGGCAGTGAGGGCGCGACGACGTGGAAGGCGTCGGCGGGGTCGCCGCCGTGGGTGCGCGGGTCGGTCAGCGGGCCGAGGACGTCGAGGAATTCGAGGACCGAACCGGGCCACCCGTGGGTGAGCACCAGCGGGAAGGCATCCCGTTCCGGTGAGCGGACGTGCAGGAAGTGGATGCCGAGCCCGTCGATCGTGTCGCGGTACTGGGGGAAGGCGTTCACGCGCTCGGCGAACCCGAAGTCGTAGTCCTCGGCCCAGCTGCGGCAGAGTTCCTGCGTGTAAGCGAGCGGGATGCCCTGGGACCAGTCGCCGACCGGTTCGGGCTCGGGCCAGCGCGTGCGGCGCAGCCGGTCGCGCAGGTCTGCGATTTCGGCTTCGGTGATGGTGACCTCGAACGGCTCGGCGGCCATCGCAAGGCTCCCTTCCTGGTCGAGACGTGCCGGAGCAGGTGCTGGTCAGGGTGAAGCGCCGGCCGGTCACGACGGTGCCCTGCCGGCTCTTCCCCATGTTCGCCTGCTTCGCCGTGTTCAGCGGGGCCGGCCGACGTGGCCGGGATCTCGTCGGCCGGCGTTCACGGGCCTACCGGCTCACGACTCCGACCTGCTGGGCCAGCTGCTCGGCGTTGATGTCGAGCCACCGGTAGCTGATGCTGTTCCACAGGTCGCAGTGCTGCGCGGCCGCGAACGCGGCCGAGGTCACCGGCGAACTGCCGCCGAGCCGGAAGACCATCGCTCGCTGGTCCTTGACGCTCGGCCACTCCGCCTGTCCGGCCGCGTCCGGGGTGCCCTGGCGCACGAACGCGCCCCAGTACCGGACCATTTCGGCCGACAGCCGGAGCTGGTCGCGGTCGTAGACGCTGGTCGCCGTCGGCCAGAGGTACGCCTGGTCCGCTCCGTGGGAGGCGCCGGCGTCGAAGGTGCCCGGGGCCGGCGGGGCCGAGGGACTCCGCGCGTCGAAGCGGTACAGGAACGTCTTCGGCTGGTACTTCGCGACCTGCTGGGCCAGCTGGGTGTATCGGCAGCCGCCGAGGCCGTAGAAGACGCTCGAATCCGTCCACACGGCACCCAGCGCGTATGCCGCGGTGTCCTGCGCGGGGTAGTTGCTCAGCGGGTACGCCTTCGCGACGTCCGCCGCCCGGTTGCCGAAGAGGTATTCGAGGCTCTTTTCGTACTGGGCGGGCGTCGCGGTGGCGAAGGAGCGGGCCCAGCCCCGGACCTCGTCGTGGGTGCTGCCGATCAGGAGCGGGACGCGCTCGAAGCGGCCGGTGCGCACGGCCTCGGACGGCGGCAGGGGCAGTTCCGGGACGCCGGCCGTCGGGAGCGGGCCGGAGAGGATTCCGCCGCGGAACCCGGCGCTCGAATTCTGGATGTCGGCCGCGGACTTGGCGCGCAGGCAGCTCACCGGGGTGGTGGTGCAGCCGGCGTCGGCGGCGAACCGCGCGCCGGCCGCCTGGGATTCGGCGACCGTGTGGCTCGGGCAGCCGCCGCTCTGGACGATGGCGCCGTTGACCAGGCCGTGCGCCAAGGGCGACGAGAGCAGGGCGCACACCGAGTGGCCGCCGGCCGAGAGCCCGGAGATGGTGACGGCCCGGTGGTCGCCGCCGAAGCGGTCGATGTTGTGGTTGGCCCAGTTCAGGGCCGCGACCTGGTCGAGCAGGCCGTAGTTGCCCGCGCCGGACTTGCTCAGGCCCGGCAGGTTCAGGAAGCCGAACGCGCCGAGCCGGTAGTTGATCGTGATGACGACGATGTTGTTCGTCTCGGCCAGGAGTGAGCCGTCGAACGCGCTGCCGGAGCCGGACGAGAACCCGCCGCCGTGGATCCACAGCAGCACCGGGAGCCGTTCGTTCGTCGCCCGGGCCGGACGGTAGACGTTGAGGTAGAGGCAGTCCTCGGTGACCGGCGAGCCGGAGCCTTGTGGGCACGCCGGACCGTAGCTCGTCGCGGGCCGGACGCCGGACCACGCCGGGGCCGGCTGGGGTGGCTGCCACCGGAGAGCGCCGACCGGCGGGGCGGCGAACGGGATGCCCAGGAACGAGTCCACCGCCCCGCTGCTCTTCCCCTCGACCTTGCCCGCGTCCGTCTGGACGACGAGCGTGTGTGCCGGCGGACGGCCGGCGTTCGCGGCCGCCGGGGCGGACGCCACCGTCATCGCCAACGCGACCGTGATGCCGAGCCACTTGAGTCTTTTCCGCACCGATCCTCCCGGAACTGAGTGGGTGTCGGAGAAGGATGGGCTGCCCGGGCTCACCGGGTGGCCGTTGTGGTCCGATCACCGGACCGCAGGGCGCTCACCGTCTTGGTGATCCGGTGGCCCACCATCGTCAGCAGCCCGGCGTACTTGCCGACGTCGGCGCGGTACAACGGCGCGGTGATGGACAGCGCGCCGGTCGTCAGGCCGGTCGCGCCGGTCAGCGGGATCGCCACGCTCACGAAGCCGACGCGGGTCTGCTCGTACTCGACCGCGTAGCCGTTCGCGCGGGCACGGGCCAGTTCGTTCAGCAGCAGGCCGGGCGCGTTGACCGTGTGCGGCGTGATCCGGTCGAGCGGCGACGCGATCACCTCCTCGACCAGCGCGCGGGGGCCGAAGGCGAGCAGGACCTTGCCGGTGGCGGTGCAGTGCATCGGCATCCGGCCGGCCACCCGCGACGGCTTGGTCACCTGGCTGTGGCCCGACACCTTTTCCAGGTAGAGGACCTCGCGGCCGTCGGGGACGGCGAGGTGGATCGTCTCGTTCGTGGCCTGGTAGAGGTCCTCCATGTACGGCCGGGCGGCGTCGCGCAGGATGCGCTGGCGGGGCACCCGCTGGCCGATCTCGAACAGGCGGATGCCGAGCCAGTAGTCGCTGCCGCGCCGTTCGAGGACGCCCCAGGCCAGCAGCTCCTGCGCCAGGCGGTGCACCGACGCCTTCGCGACGCCGGAACGCCGGGCCAGTTCGGTGAGGCTCAGGTGCTCGTCGTCGGGGCCGAAGGCCTCGAGGATGAGCTGGACCTTGCCGAGGACGCTGTTCGCTTCCATGGGATCAGGTTCGGTGAGCGGAACCGGTCCGGCCAACGGACCGGTCCGCTCACCGAACCGGCTACGGGACGAGCACCGCGCGGCCGCGGACCCGCCCGGCCCGCAGGTCCTCCAGCGCGAGCGCCGCGTCGGCGAAGGCGTACTTCTGCACGGCCAGCGACAGCTCGCCCGCGGACAGCTTCTTGACCAGGTCACCGGCGATTTCGCGGGCCCGGCGTTCCTGCCGGATCATGTTGACCGGCAGCAGCGCGACGTCGTCGAGGAGCCAGGACGGCAGGTCGACGCGCACTTCGGTGCCGGTCACGTACCCGATCACCGCCGCGCGCCCGCCCGGCCGCACCCAGCGGGTCCGGGCCACCAGCCCGTCGCCGCCGAGCGTGTCGACCAGCAGGGACGCGGGCCGGTCCGCGGCGAGCCGCTCGATGTCCTCGGTGGCGTCGAGGCAGACGCCGGTGACGCCGTCCGGGACGTCGGCGAGCTGCTCCGCGCGGCCGACGATCCCGGTGACCTTCGCCCCGGCGAGCACGGCCTGCTGGGCGACCATGGAGCCGACCGCGCCGGCGGCGCCGACGACGATCACCTCCTCGTCCGCGGCGAGCCGGGCCACGTCGTGCAGGACCACGTACGCGGTCGTCGCGGGCACGTAGAACGTCGCCGCGACCTCGGGCGGCAGCGGGGCGTCCAGTTTGTTCGCGGCCTTGGCCGGCACGCTCAGCCGCTCGGTCCAGGTCCCGTCACGCAGCAGGCCCAGCCCGGCGCCGCGCAGCATCACCTGGTCGCCCGGCGCGAGGCCGGAATCCGCGTCCGCCTCGACGACGATCCCCGCGCCTTCCACGCCGCCGGCGTAGGGCAGCGGCGGCTTGAGGTTGAAGGTGCCGCCGGCGACGGTGGCGTCCAGGTGGGCCACCGCGGCCGCCTCGACGTCGACGAGCACCTCGCCCTCGGCCCGCGTCGGCTCGGGGACGTCGTCCACGACCGGGGCCGAGCCCCAGGTGTGGAACCGCGCGGCCCTCACGCGGCGGCCTTGCGGATGAACCCGACGCTCAGCGGGTTGTAGCGGGCGGCCTGCTCGTGCTGCGGCCAGTGCCCGCACTCCTCGAACAGCTCCAGCTGCGAGCCGGGGATGTTCTCGTGCATCTTCGTCGCCTCCGGGACCTCACCGAACGGGTTCTGGCGGCCCCACACGATCAGCGTCGGCTGCGTGATGCGGGCCAGCTGGTCCGGGCGCAGCAGGTTGCGCTGCCGCCGTTCCATCTGCTGCAGCGAGAGCAGGTTGTCCACATTGGCCACGAACTCCGGCGTGTGGTAGATCGCGTGCCGGACCTCGACGAGCTCTTCGGTGGCGTTCTCCTCGCTCGCCATCAGCAGCCGCAAGCGTTTGCGGGTCAGCTCGACGTCGTCGGTGGCGACGGCGTTCTTCGTGCTGGTGCGGATTCGCTCCATCACCTCGGGGTTGGCGACGGTTCCGCCGGCGCACAGCAGCTGCAGGCTCAGCACCCGCTCGGGGTGGTCGACCGCGGCGCGCGCCCCGACCCAGCCGCCGAGGGACTCGCCGACGATGTGCGCGGCGCGGATCCCCACCGCGTCGAAGTAGTCCAGCAGGTGCCGGACGTAGTCGGCGATCTCGTAGGGCCGGGCGGGCTTGCCGGTGTAGCCGTGGCCGAGCATGTCGATGGCGTGCAGGTCGAACTCGCGGTGCGCCACGATGTTGCGGGCGAACGCCTCGAGGTGCCCGCTGGTGCCGTGCAGGAACACGACGGCTTCGGCGTCCGGGTTCCCGGCTCGCAGCGTCCGGGTGGGGACGCCGGCCGCGTCGACGTACTCGACGCGGTGCGCGATCGGGGAGAGTTCGGTCCAGATGCTCACGCGAGCTCCTTGGTGTTGATGCGGTGGACTTGGGTGTTGCTGGAGGCCGCGAGCTTGCGCAGGGCGGCCAGTGCCGCGGCCGCGGCGGTCAGGGCGAGCAGGACCTTCATGCCGGAACTCCTTGCGGGACCAGGGAACGGAAGAACCCGTCGACCACCGCGTGGTAGGCGTGCGGGCGCTCTTCCTGCAGGTGGTGGGAAACGTGGTCCATGACGTGCAGGGTGCCGTTGGGCACCATGCGCGCCAGCATCAGCGGGTAGTCGGGAGTGAGGAACGCGTCCTGCATGCCCCAGATGAACAGCGTGGGCGCCTGGATCCGGCCCAGCTCGCCGGTCAGGTCCTGCCACTCGCCGCGCGGGGAGTCCGACATGGCGGCCAGTTCGCGCTCGCCGGGGTCGAGACTCTGCTCGTACCGCAGGTCGAGGGTCTCTTCGGGGAGCCGGTCGCCGTCGTACCACTCGAGGCTGGTGATCAGGCGGCGCATCTTCTCGCGCGTCGGGCCTTCGCCGCCGTAATAGGCGTCGCGGGCGTTGCGACCGCGGCGGCCGCCCTCGGGCAGCGGGGCGAGGGGCCCGTAGAAGACCGGCATGCTGCCGGTGACGACCAGCGAGCGCACCCGGTCCGGGTACTTCGCGGCGAGGTTGAGGGCGATGGTGCCGCCCCAGGAGTTGCAGACGAAGTCGGCGCGCTCGACGCCGAGGGTGTCCAGGAGGGCGACGGTCTTGGCCGCGTGGTGGTCCCACATCGGCCCGGTGATCGGGGTTTTCGCCGAGCGGCCGTACTGCTGGATGTCCACGAGCAGGCAGCGACGGTCTTCGGCGAACAGCGGCGCCACCGGCCCGAAGTCGCTCCACGCGGTGCAGCCGGGGCCGCCGCCGTGCAGGAACACGGTGTCCGGGCCGGAACCGAGGTCGTGGTAGTGATAGGTGACACCGCCGCCGTCGGCGTAGCGGCTCTCGGGGGGTGGGGTCATGGTGCTTCCTTCCCGGTGGTGGCGAGGGTGGTCCGCGCGAGCACCTCGCACAGGCGGCGCATCGCGCGGACGTCGACGGTGTTCATGCCGCGGCTGAAGTCGTCGGAGTTCGCTTTCGGCATGCCGGTCCGGACGGTCGGGATGCCGCGGGCACGCAGGATGTTCGCGTCCGTGGCGCCGCTGTTGTCCGGCACGGGTTCGTGGGGACGGCCGGAAGTGCTTTCCCACGCCTCGATGGCGGTCCGCACGATCGGTGAGTCCGGCGGGGTGGACGTGCCGGGAATGGCCAGCACCATCTCCAGCTCCACGTCGAACGGGTCCAGGAACGCGGCCAGTTCCCGCTTGACGGACAACGGTGTCGTGCCCGGGGCGATCCGCACGTCCACGCGGATCCGGCAGGCCGCGGGGGTGACCGCGAGCATCCGTTCCCAGCCGCCCGCGATCGACCCGATGATGCCCTGCGGAGCCGCGGTGGCCGTGCGGTGGCGGGCCGGGTAGTCGGCGAGCCACCGTTCCAGGCGCGTCACGACGTCGGCGGCGGTGACGATCGGGTTGCGGTAGGGCAGCCGGTGGCGGCTGCCGGCGTAGGTGTGGATGCCGGGCACGGTGATCTCGAACCAGCACAACCCGACCTCGTCGTGGGCCACGAAGTCCCCGGGCTTGGCGATCACCGCGTGGTCGGTGTGCCAGCCGCGTTCGAGCAGGAACGAGCAGCCCACGCCCTGCCCGGTGTTGGCCCGCGCGGGGTAGCCCGGCGCTTCGATCGCGTTGGTGGGCATCCCGCCTGCGCCGAACGCCACGACGACGTCACCCGCCAGCTCGGGCCGCACCGTGCCCAGGGCCTCGGCGAGCACAAGAATGCAGGCCGCGTGGCCCTTCGGGTTGCTCGCGCCGAGCCCGGAGACGAACGGGCCTTCGTCGCGCGGCTCCGCCAGCATGTCCGGCCGCAGTTCCGGGCCGATCCACGGAATGTCCAGTTCGGACTGTCCGGTCGTGAGGGTGTCGATCGGCGCGTAGAGCATCAGGTCTTCGCCGCCGCCGGTGCCGCGCAGCCGGCCGACGGCGTTGGCCTGGAACTCGTCGAGGTGCTGGGCTTCGGCGGCGAACCCGGCCGCGGACAACCGCGAAGCCAGGAACCGGGCGAGGGGTGCTTCGCGGCCGGTCGGGCTCGGGATCGCCGTCACCGCGTGCGCGGCGGCGCGGAGGCGGTCTTCGGTGATCCACGCGAGGACCGCGTCCAGCGCCGTCACGGCCGGATCACCGCGACCCCCATCCCGGTCAGCCATTCCGGCATGGGGGAGTAGGCCAGCGCGCGACCCGGCTTGAAGCCCAGCGCGGCGGCCATGACGAGCCAGGTGCGCAGCTCCTGACCGCCGTTGCCCGCCGCCTTCCCGATCTCTTCGGTCGTCAGCGACGTGTACTTCTCGAGTTCGCCGCGTTCGAGGTCGGCCAGGAAGGCTTCGTCGAACTCGGGGAAGAGCACGGGGCGGGCCGCGGTGATGATCTCGCGACGGCGGCCGTCGTAGCTCTCCCAGTCACCGCGGCCGTTGAGCCACGCCTCGACGAGGAACTCCTCGTCCTCGCCTTCGGGGGCACGCCAGTCGTCCGGCCAGGGCAGCTGGTGTGACAGACCACCGGACGCGATCACGACCACCCGCAGGTTCTCGGGCAGGGCCGCGATGGCCGCCGCGATGTTGCGGCCCAGCTCGGCGCAGCGGTCGGTGCGGGGCAGCGGCGCCGCGAAGACGTTGACCACCAACGGGACCACCGGCACGGCGAGGTCGTCCAAGAGGTACTGGATCGCGTGGGTCTGGCCGTGGTCGATCTGCAGCCGCGCCGAGATCGCCACCTCGGTACCGCGCTCGACGAGGTCCTCGGCAAGCCGCTGGGCGAACTCCGGTGCGGTTTTCTGCGGCCCCGACGGCGTCTTCGCCTCACCCGAGCCGATCACCTCGCCGACGCCGAGGGTGAACGGCGGGATCATGTCCAGCCAGAACCCGCGGAAGTGATTGGAGCCGACGATGATCGCGAGGTCGGGCTCCGCCGCGGCGATCTCGTCCCGGGCTTCACGCAGCGCGTCGCGGAAGCGTTCCGCACGGTCGGTGTGCACGACCTTGTCCCAGTGGGTGTTCATCAACGTCGAGTGGGACGCCCCGACGCCGAGCACCACGCGCGCCATCAGTCCGCCTCCGGAACCGGGACGGTGACACCCTGCCCGGCCAGCCGGTCGACCCGCTCCTCGCAGGTGTCCTCGGCGAGCTTGCGCCACTTGAGCAGCGAGTCGTCGGGCCGGTACAGCTTCTCCGGCGGGGCGTCGGTCACCTCGACCATCCACTTGTCCTGCCCGGAGAACTGGCCGTGGAACAGCCACCGGACGAACCCGAGGTACTTGGCGTAGAACGGCAGCGCCTTCAGCCCGCGCTGGAAGCTCGCCAGCACCCCGACGTAGAGGTGGTTGTCCGCGTCGACCGGGACGTAGAACTCGTAGTGGATGAACGTCGGGTAGACGATCCGCAGCACGCCGGGCATGCTCACCGACGCGAAGCCGGGGAACTCCTGCGCCGCGATCACCGGGTGGGTCTTGCGGTGGGTGCTGGTGTTGCCGACGTTGCCGACTTCCTTCGGCGGCCGCAGTTTAAACCACGCCTGGTTGTCCCACTTGCCCAAGCCCGGGAAGTCGGCGGTCCAGTACTGCTTGTCCTGGACGCGGTAGATCCACCGCCCGCGCTGGATGATCCGGGTCTCGTTCCACACCGGCATCGCCTTGAACAGCCGCCACAAAGCCGTGCGGTGCAGGTACTTCGCGTGACCTTCGTCGTAGCCGTTCTCGCACGCGAAGCGCCAGTTGCCTTCGCGGGGCTGGATCCGGGAGCCGACGATCGCCTCGTTGTGCACCAGCTCCTCGGGCAGCTGCTCGTCGATCGGCGGGGGGTCTTCGCCGTCGCCGACGAAGACCCACACCATGCCGAGGCGCTCTTCGACCGCGTACGTGGGCTGCTTGACCTTGCCGCAGATCGGCGAGGCCGGACCGTCGGTGATGGCGGCCTTGAGGTCGCCGGACTTCAGGTCGAACGTCCAGCCGTGGTACGGGCACGAGATCGTGCCCGGGAACTGCTGGTTGCCCTCCGACAGCGGCACCCCGCGGTGCGGGCAACGGTCCTTCAACGCGTATACCCGGCCGCCGTCGCGGATCAGCACGATCTTCTGCCCGAGCAGGGTGATCTGCCGGGGCTTGCCGGTGAACCGCGACGAGTACCCCACCGGGTACCAGTAGCCGCGGAACCCGGCCGCCGCGGCCTGGTAGTGCGGCCAGCTCGACCAGTCCTGCCGGCCCGGGAGCCTCGCCGGGCGGCGGCTCCGCCGGGCCGGGGTGGTGGCCGTCTCGCCGTTCTGCACGCTCATGACCGCTCCAAGTTCGTTGTGCCGAAGCTGTGGCGAGTCCACCACCGCTCGCCCGGTCGGCCAATGCGTCCGGTCCGCTCAGCGAACCCGGACCGAAAACCGGGACGGGGTCCGCTCACCGGTCCGCGATCCGGGTCCACGCCGCGCGACCCGCTTACTGTCCGGCACTGTCCACTCTCGACATCCCACGGAGGACTCATGGCCCTCGACACCGACATCCTGCTGGTCGGCGCCGGACCGACCGGGCTCTACGGCGCCTACTGCGCGGGCTTCCGCGGGCTCCGCACCGTCGTCGTCGACGGGCTGCCGCAGCCTGGCGGCCAGATCGCCGCCCTGTACCCGGAGAAGGCGATCCTCGACGTCGCCGGGCTGCCGCGGGTGCGGGGCCGCGACTTCGTGACCGCCCTGCTGGATCAGGCGAGTGGTTACTGCCCGGAATACCTGCTGGGGCGCCAGGCCGTGGCCTTCGGCCGGGCCGAGGACGGGCGACCCGAGGTCACGCTTTCCGACGGTACGGTCGTCCGCGCCGGGGCGGTGATCCTGACGGCCGGGATCGGCACGTTCACCCCGCGCAAGCTGCCCGCCGGGGAGGACTACCTCGGCCGGGGGCTGAGCTACTTCGTCACCGACCTGGACCGGCACGCCGGTCAGAACGTGCTGGTCGTGGGGGGTGGCGACAGCGCGGTCGACTGGGCCTTGGCGCTGGAGCCGATCGCGAAGTCCGTCACCCTCGTGCACCGGCGCTCGGCGTTCCGCGCGCACGCGGCGAGCGTCACGGCCGTCACCGAAGGCGGTACGCAGATCGTCACCGACGCCGAAGTCGAAGCGCTCACGGGGGAGGGCACCTTGCGCCTGGCCCATGTCCGCGTGCGGGGTGAGGAGCGACCGCGGCTGTTCGAAGTGGACAGTGTGATCGCCGCACTCGGCTTCGTGAGCAACCTCGGCCCCCTCGCCGGCTGGGGGCTGGAGCTGCGTGGCCGGTCGATCCTGGTCGACTCGCGGATGCGCACCAGCCTCGATCGCGTCTACGCCGCCGGGGACGTCACCGAGTACGAGGGCAAGGTCCGCCTGATGTCCGTCGGCTTCGGCGAAGTCGCCACGGCGGTGAACAACGCCGTGGTCGCCCTCGACCCGGAACTGTCCCTCTTCCCCGGCCACTCGACCGAGAACTCCTGACCCCGGAAGGATCACCATGGCCTACGTCATCGGCGCCAACTGCATCGACGTCACCGACCGCGCGTGCCTGGACGTCTGCCCCGTCGACTGCATCTACGTCGGCGAGCGCAAGAGCTACATCAACACCAACGAGTGCATCGAGTGCGGCGCCTGCGAACCGGAGTGCCCGGTGGACGCCATCTTCGTCGACCGCAAGGCGCGTGGCGACGAGAGCAAGGCAGTGTTCGTCACCGACTCGATCGCCTTCTTCGAGCAGCCACTGCCCGGCCGGGACGCTCCGCTGGGCGACCCCGGCGGCGCGGGCACGCTCGGCGACCTCGGCGTGGACACCCCGATGGTCGCCCAGTACTGAGAAGAGGGGCGGCGCCCGCGAAAGGCGCCGCCCCTCTTCAGTGTCCGATGAACCGTGGCGGCCGCTTGTCGAGGAAGGCTTGCAGGCCTTCGGCGGCGTCCGCGGTGCGGGTCAGCTCCGTGACGCCTTTCCCTTCGCGCAGCAAGGCTTCCTCGATCGGCAGGCCGTGGCCTTCGTCGACGACCCGCTTGAGGATGCCGATGGCCGCGGTCGGTTTGGCCGCGAGCAGCCGGGCCTCCTCGGCCACCGCGGCGTCGAACAGCCCGGGGTCGACCACGCGATCCACCAAGCCGAACTCGAGGGCCTGCTGAGCGGACAGGCGGGTGCCCTCGATCATCAGCCGCTTGGCCCGGTGCGGTCCGACGAGCCGGGGGAGCCGCTGGCTGCCGCCGGCCCCGGGGAACAGGCCGAGGGTGATCTCCGGGTACCCGAAGCTCGCCGCCGCCGAGAGGATCCGCAGGTCGCAGGCCAAGGCCAGCTCGGCGCCGCCGCCGAGGGCGTGGCCGTTCATGGCGGCGATCACCGGCTTCGGAGCCCGTTCCAGGATCCGCTGCACGTCGATCCAGCCGCGCATCTTCGCCTGGTTGACGTCGGACAGGTCCCGCATGACGGCGATGTCGGCGCCGGCGATGAAGAACTTGCCCGTGCCGGTGATGACCAGGCACCGCACCTCGGGGTCGTCGGCCAGCGACGGCAACACCTCGCGGAACTCCGCGATCATGGCCGGATCGACGGCGTTGGCCGGCGGCCGGTCGATCCGGATCGTCGCGACCCCGGCGTCCCGGGTGGTGGTCAGGACTGGCATGCCTGTTCCTCTCATTCGGTGATCCCGGCGGCGCGCAGGGCCGCCAGCCGGTCGTCGTCGAAGCCCAGCAGTTCCCGCAGGACCGGTTCGGTGTGCTGGCCCAGCAGGGGAGCGGGCGAGGTGAGCGCGCCCGGCGTCGCGGTCAGGCGCGCGACGATGCCCTCGTGCAGCACCGCTCCCGCGATCGGGTGGTCCAGGCGCTCGTAGAAGCCGCGTTCGGCCAGGTGCTCGTCCTGGACGAGGTCGCGGCCGGTCGCGACGACGGCGGCGGCGACCCCGGCGGCCTGCAGCCGGGCGGCGAGGGCCTCGGCGTCCTGCGGCCGGGTCCAGGCGGCGAGGGCGTCGGTCTCCTCCGGCGGCAAGCCCGCCAAGGTCCGCAGCGCGGCCCATTGCGTCTCGTCCTGCGGGGCGATGGCCACCCACCGGTCGTCCCCGGCCGCCGGGTAGACGCCGTGCGGCGTGGACCGCGGGGAGCCGAGCACCGCCGGGCCCATCGTGGCCGCCATCGCCTCCAGCTGCGAGAGGTCGACGTGCCCGCCCTCGCCGCGAACCAGCAGGTCCAGGGCGCCGAGCACGGCCGCGTTGGCGGCGACCATGTCACCCAGCCCGAACGCCAACCCCGTTGGTGGTTCACCCGGATCGGCCGTTTCGGCGGACAGCCCGGACATCGCCGCCAGGGTGTCGGCGAACGTGACGGCCGTCCGCCACGGCCCGGAGTGCCCGACACCCGACATCGACACCAGGATCGCGCGCGGGTTGATCGAGCGCAGCGACTCGTGGTCCAGGCCCCACTTCGCCAGCACGCCCGGACTGAAGTTCTCCACGACGACATCGCAGCGGGCGGCCAGCTCGCGCAGGATTTCCTGCCCCTCGGGCGTGCGCAGGTTGAGCGCGACGCTTCGCTTGCCGCGGTTGAAGTTCAGGAAGTAGCCGGAGTCGTCGGGCCCGACGCCCGGCCGCAGCCGCATGGACGTCGAGAACCGGGTCGGGTCGTGCCGGTGCTTCGACTCGATCTTGACGACGTCGGCGCCGTGCTCGGCGAGGATCTTGGTCGCGTACGGCCCCGCCAGCACCCAGGTCAGGTCCAGCACCCGGACGCCGTCGAGCGGGCGGGTCTTCGCAGGACGCGGGCTGCCGGGTGCGCTGGTCCAGGTCCCCTCGGTGAGGGCGGACAGCGTCACCGGCCGGGGCAGGCCGGGGGCGTCCCAGGGGAAGCCGGCGTCCTCGGTGCCGTCGACCGAGACGAAGAACCGCCGGTCGCGCAGCTGCGGGTTGCCGGCCAGCTCCGCCGGCGGCGTCACCTCGGCCCACGGCAGAGCGCGGGCGCGGCCCTGCTCGGCGACCTCGCGCGCCGTTCGCTTCGCGACGAACCGCGTGATCACTGCGTCGACGTGCGGCCGCTCGGCCCAGCGCACCACCTGGTCGGCGAACCGCTCGTCCAGCAGATCCCCGGCCTCGCCCTCCTCGGCCAGCCAGTCCCGCAGGCCGGTCCACATGCGCTCGCTGCCGGAGTAGCCCCCGGCCACGTACCCGTCGGCGGCCGCGAAGATCCGGTGCGCGACATGCTCGTAGACCCCGCCGTTGCGCACCGGTACCCGGCCGGCGTGGATCCACGCGAGCGCGCCCGTCTCCAGGGTCGCGGCGACCGCTTCCTGGACTGAGACGTCGATCAGCTGCCCGGTCCCGGAGAGCACGCCCAGCAGCGCGGCGATCGCGCCGTGTACCCCCGCCAGCTGGCAGGCCTGCTCGCGCGGCGGCGGTTCGGGTGGGCCGCCGGGCTTTCCGCCGAGCCACGTCATCCCGCCGGCGGAGGCGAGCACGAGGTCGCCGCCGAGCCAGTCGCGGCGCGGGCCGGTGAGCCCGAACGGCGTCACGACGACGTGGACGGCGTCCGGCCACCGGGACGTCCCGTCGGCGCGCAGGCCACGCAGCTGCGCCACCGGACCGCTCTCCAGGACGACGTCGGCCTCCTGGGCCAGCGCGTCGAGGTCAGCCTGCGCCAGCTTCTTCCCGGCGTGCCAGTGGAGGCGTTCGGGCCCGGTCAGGTCGTCGTCGACGCGCACGACGTCGGCGCCGAGGCCGACCAGCAGCCGGGCGCCCTGCCGGGCCAGTTCGTCGGTGAGGTCCAGTACGCGCAACGGTGTCCTCCTGCGGAACGGGGATGTCAGGGGACCGTAGGCAGCGGCGCCCGGCGGGCGGTCCGGCGCGGTTCACTGAGCGGACCGGGCCTCGGCGTCCCATGTGGACTTGTCCACAGTGGAGGGCAGGAGGGCCTTGACGACCTTGCCGCTCCCGTTGCGCGGCAGCTCGCGCGCGATGCGCACGTACCGCGGCTGGGCGTGCCGCGGCAGGCGCGTGCGGCACCAGTCGCGGACGGCGGGTCCGTCGAGGGCGCGGTCGGTGGCCAGCACGACCAGGAGCTCCTGCTCGGTGAGGTCCGATTCGACCCCGATGGCGGCCGCGTCGACGACGCCGGGCAGGGCTCGCAGCACCTGCTCGACGTCCCAGGTCGCGATGTTCTCCCCGCGCCGGCGGACGACGTCGCCGCGGCGGCCGGCGAAGGTCAGGTAGCCGTCGGCGTCGAGGCGGCCGCGGTCGCCGGTGCCGAACCAGCCGTCCCGCAGCACCGCCGCGGTGGCCCCGGGGTCGCCGGCGTAGCCGCGGAACCGCATGTCCGGCCGCTTGGCGCGGGCGGCGATCCGACCGGTCTCTCCGGGCGGCAGGGGGCGGCCGGTGTCGTCGAGGATCGCCACCTCGTACTCCGGGACGACCCGGCCGGCCGTGCCCGGCCGCCAAGCATCGGGGGTGTTCGCGGCGACGTCGCCGAGTTCGGTGCTGGCGTACGCCTCCAGGGCTTTGACACCGAAGCGCTCGAGGAACCGCGCCACCAGCTCGGCGGGTGCCGGGGCGCCGTAGGCCAGCCGGACGGGGTGGTCGCGGTCGGCGCCCGGCCGCCGGTCGAGGATGGCCAGCATCGCGCCCATGAAGTTGAACGCCGTGACCCCCTCGGCGCGGCAAGTGTCCCAGAACCGGGAGGCCGAAAACCGGCGGTGGGAGACCAGCCGCGCGCCGGTCAGCAGCGCCGGCAGCAAGGCGGTGTGCCGGACGTTGACGTGGTTCCACGGGAAGACGTTGAACAGCACGTCCCCGGGGCCGTAGCCCATGGTCGCCGCCACCCGGCGGGCGTGCCGCAGGGCCGCGAAGTGGGGGAGTTCGGCGGCTTTGGCCCGGCCGGTGGTGCCCGAAGTGGACAGCACGACGAGCACGTCACCGGGCGCGGGCCGGTGCTCCCGGTACCCGGCCGCGGGCAATTCGTCGAGGAACGGGTGACCGGGTGGTCCCGGATCGTCCTCGCGGACCAGGACGATGCGCTCGGTCAAGGTCAGCAGGGCGGGATTCCCGGCGAGCGCCGACGTCCCGGCGACCAGCAGCGACGCCCCGGTGGCGTGCCGGATCGCCTGGGCGGCCGGGAGCGTGCCGTCGAGGGCCAGTGGCACCTCCACCGCGCCTTGCCGGGCGAGCCCGAACAGCAGCTCCACGGCCGCCCGCCCCGGCCGCACGCAGGTCAGCACCCGGGTACCGGGGGTGACGGGCAGGTGGGCGGCGAGGGCGCGGGAGCCTTCGTCGACGTCACCGATCCGCAGCCGGTTGCCGTCGTCGAAGCGGACCAGCTCGCGGTCCGGCTCCTGCCGGGCTCGGCTGGCCAGCAGGTCGACCGGGGTACTCGCTCGAAGATCACTCACCCGGGTGATCGTCGGACCCGCCCGGACCCGGCCCAAGCGGTGGGTCCGCTGAACGGACCGGTCAGCCGGTCGCGCGCTTCACCGGTGCCTGGAGGGCGGTGAAGGGCTCGTTGCGGACCTCGGAGGCGGTGAGCAGAGCGCGGTCGAGGGCCCGGGCGATGGCTGCCGCGGCCGTGCGCAGCTCGGGCAGCAGGCGTTTCGGGACCAGACGGGCGACCGGCGCGGTCGTCGACACCGCCGCGCGGACCGTGCCGTCGGCGCCGGTGATCGGGACCGCGAGGCTGCCGACCCCGGGCATCGTCTCTTCGATCTCCAGGGCGAACCCCTTGGCCCGGACCACGGTCAGCTGCTTGCGCAGATCGTCCACCGAGGACACCGTGCGGGAGGTCAGGTGGGTCAGCCCGGCTTCGGCGAACCGGGCCAGGTACTCGTCGACGTCCGGCGAGGTGGCCAGCAGCACCTTGCCGGTCGCCGTGGCCGGTGCGGGCAGCCTGCCGCCGATCCGGGAGTGCGAGTGGATGTTGGCCTCACCGGCCACCTTCTCCAGGAAGAGCACGTGGGCGCCGTCGAGCACGGCCAGGTGGATCGTCGCGCGAGTCGCCGCGAACAGGTCCGCCAGCGCGGGCCGGGCGACCGCGCGCAGCACCGCCGACGCCGGCACCCGCTGGCCGAGCTCGAACACCCGCAGGCCGAGCTGGTAGCAGTCGCCGCGGCGCTCCAGCAGGCCCCACTCGACCAGCTCCTGCGCCAGGCGGTAGGCCGACGCCTTCGGCACGCCGGACCGGCGGCTCAGGTCGGTGAGCCCCAGCTGGTAGGCGCCGGATTCGAAGGCGCCGAGCAGCAGCTGGGCCTTGCCGAGCACCGAACCGGGCCGGCCTTCGTCCTCGGTGAACATGGCACCTCCTCGCGGCTGTGGATTATCACCACGCGGAAAGATCCAAGTCCAGTGGACGTCACCGTCCGTTACCAGCGAGTTTCCGGTCGTCCCCGTCGTGAAACGGTCTGGTGAAGCGGTTCGGTAGGCGGACCGCCGGGTTAGGTCGACCGGCGGTGACGGCGAACACTCCCGGGCACCCTCCATTCCGACTTCAGGGAGCCGCATGACGACGGAGTACGGCTACGTCAAGGTGCCCGGCGGCCAGGTGCACTACGCGGAACAGGGAAGCGGCCCGGCCGTGCTCCTGCTGCACCAGACCCCGCGCTCGCACGACGAGTTCCGCGAGCTGCAGCCACTGCTGGCCGCGGACCACCGGGTGATCGCGCTCGACCTACCGGGGTTCGGCAACAGCACGCCGCTGCCTGCTCCGCAGCGCATCGAGGATTACGCCCGCGGCGTCCTCGCGGCACTGGACGCCCTGGGCGTGGACCGCACGGCGGTGGTCGGCCACCACACCGGCGGCGTGGTGGCGGTCGAGCTGGCCGCCGCGGCGCCCGGCCGGATCACGGCCTTGGTCCTGTCTTCGACGCCGTGGGCGGACCCGGCTTACCGTGCGTCGCATGTGGACGGTGCAGGGGTCGACGACGCCGACCGCGACCCCGGCGGCGGCCACCTGCTCGCGTGGTGGGAACAGCGGCGCCCCTACTACCCGAAGGCGGCGACCGGCCTGCTCGACCGGTTCGTCCGGGACGCGCTGGCCCCCGGCGTCGACCCGCGCGAAGGCCACCTGGCCTGCGCCCGGTACGAGATGGAGCGGCGGATCGGGCGGGTGCGCGCTCCCGTCCTGCTCCTCGGCGCGGGCGCCGACCCGTTCGCCCTGCCCGCATTGGCGCCACTGGAACAGCACCTGACCGGGGCTGCCCTCGTGCACCTGGCCGTGATCGACGGCGGCACGGTCGCGCTCATGGAGGACAAGGCCGACGAGGTCGCGGCCACGGTGCTGCCCTTCCTGCGCCGCTTCACCCCGGTCCGCTGATCGAACCCGCGCGTTGCCGACGTCCCGGCCCGCACACGAAAGTACGCCAACTCGACCGGCCCTTCCGGAGGCAGCTATGACACAACCCCATCGCCAGCAGGCCCGTGCCGCGTTGGCCGGGTGGTTCGGCACCGCCATCGAATTCTACGACTTCTTCGTCTACGGCCTGGCGGCTTCGCTGCTGTTCCCGAAGATCTTCTTCCCCGCCGCCGATCCGGTGGTGGCGACGCTCATTTCCTTGTCCAGCTTCGGGGTCGGCTACGTCGCCCGTCCCTTCGGCGCGCTGCTGTTCGGGCACCTCGGCGACCGGCTCGGCCGCAAGTCCATCCTGGTCACCACGCTGATGATGATGGGCGTCGCGACCACCGCGATCGGGCTGCTGCCGTCGTACGGCACCCTGGGCATCGCCGCACCGATCCTGCTCGTCGCGCTCCGGATCGTGCAGGGTGTCTCCCTCGGCGGTGAGTCCAGCGGTGCCGCGCTGCTCACCGTCGAGCACGCCGACCAACGGCGGCGCGGGTTCTTCGGCGGCATCCTCAACACCGGCACGGCGGTCGGGACCATCCTGGCCAACGCGATGTTCCTGCTGGTGGCCCGGCTGCCCGAGGACGCGCAGCTCGCCTGGGGCTGGCGGATCCCGTTCCTGGTGAGCGTGCTGCTCGTCGTCGCCGGGATGGTGATCCGGCTCGGCCTGCGGGAGAGCCCGGAGTTCGCGGAGGTCAAGAGCACCGGCGCGGTCCGCAAGCTGCCGCTGGTGGACGTCCTGCGTCGCTGCGGCGGCACGGTCGTCCTGGTGACGCTGGCGACGCTCGGCGCCGGCGTCACGATCACCGTGAGCTCGGTGTACGTGCTGACTTACGGCAAGGCCGAGCTGGGCGTGAGCACGGCGACGATGATCGACGTCCTGCTGCCCGGGCTGTTCGTGGTCGTGATCGGCGCGCCGCTGTACGGCAAGCTGGCCGACCGGATCGGGCCGAAGACGGTCTTCGTCACTTCGGCCGTCGCGATGGTCGTACTCCCGTTCGTCTGGTTCCCCTTGCTGAACACGGGAAATCCCTGGCTGATGTTCCTCGGGTTCGCGCTGCTGTTCGCGGGCTACGCCGCCAACTTCGCGATGTTCCCGGTCTTCTTCTCCCAGGCGTTCCCGGTTTCGCTGCGGTTCAGCGGGATGGCGATCGGCTTCACCCTCGGCACGATCTTCGGCAACGCCTTCGCTCCGGCGATCAGCGCGTCCTTGCTGGCATCGACCGGCACCTGGCTGTCCATCGCCGCGTACATGGCGGTGGCGTGGGCGCTGACCGCGGCCGGCGGGCTGCTGCTGCGGCCGGCGCCGTCGGAGCAGCCGGAGGTCCTCCGTGAGGCGTCCGGGGCGCCGGCGGCATGAGGATCGGGGTCCGGGTCCCGCCGCGCGTTCCGCCGCCGGAGCTGGTGGCCTTCGTCCAGGAGGTCGAGCGCCTGGGGTTCGACGGCGGGTGTCGTGACCCGGCCCTCGGTGGTGGCCGGGGCGGCGCGCACGGTGGCCGAGCTCGCGCCCCGGCAGGTTCGCGCTCGGCATCGACGTGGGCAACAGCTCGGTCGTCCTGGTCCGGGGCTCGACGTCATCCGGCGCCTGCTGGCCGGGGAGACGTGAAAGCGCGGCTGAGGCGTCGTCAGCTCTCGCGAGGGCGCGCGTAACGGGTGGCGGTGAGCGGACGACTTTGTGCGGAGCGGTCATGAGGATTCGCCGGGTGGGGGTCGTGTGTCCGGCGGCTTCCGCGGGAGGCTGGGGTGCGGTGGATGACGGATCAGGAAGGAGCCCACAGCGCCGCCGAGCCACAGGTGCGCAACACCGTGTCCGCCGAGACTGCTTCGGGTGTTGTGGTCCAGGCCGGTACCTTTGCCCACATCGTCCAGCAGCGGCCGTACCGGATGCCGGTTCCGCGGCAGCTGCCACCGGCGCCCGCTCGGTTCGTCGGCCGCCTGCCCGAATTGGCGCGGCTCAGTGCCGCGCTGCACACCGCTGGGACTCCGTCCGGCGCCGGCGTGGTGATTTCCGCGCTGGCCGGCGCCGGGGGGATCGGGAAGACCGCGCTGGCGCTGCACTGGGCGCACGCCCACCAGGATCGGTTCCCCGATGGCCAGCTTTTCGTCGACCTGCAGGCTTTTTCCCCGGTGGGTGCGCCGCTGGAGCCGGCTGTCGCGGTGCGCGGGTTCCTCGACGCCTTCGGGGTGGATCCCGACCGGATCCCGGGTTCGCTGCAGGCCCAGATCGGGTTGTATCGGAGCCTGGTCGAGGGTAAGCGAATGCTGATCGTGCTGGACAACGCGGACGGCGTCGACCAGGTGCGGTCTGCTGCCGGGTAGCCCGACCTGCACGGTGATCGTCACCAGCCGGCGTCGGCTCACCGGCCTGGTCACCGTCTGCGGCAGCCTGCTGGACCTGGATGTGCTGCCCGCCGCGGATGCCCGGCGCCTGCTGGCGAACCACCTCGGCCCGCAGCGGATGGCGGCCGAGCCGGAAGCAGTGGCCGCCTTGCTGGCCTGTTGCGCGGGGCTCCCGCTGGCGATCCGGATCGTCGCCGCGCGTATCGAGCACCACCCCGGTTTCCCGCTCGCGGTGCTGGCCGAGGAACTGCGCGACACGGCCGTTCGGCTGGACGGGCTGGACGCCGGGGACCTGCACTCGAACCTGCGCGTCGTGCTGTCCTGGTCGACCCGGGCCCTGAGCGGTCCGGCGGCGAACCTGCTCGAGCTGCTGGGGATCGCGCCCGGCCCGGACATCAGCCTGCCCGCTGTCGCGGCGCTGGCGGCCCTGCCCGTGCACCGGACGCGGCTGGTGTTGCGGGAGCTGGAGAACGCGTCCCTGGTTCAGCAGCACATTCCCGGCCGCTACCGGATGCACGACCTGATCCGCCTGTTCGCCACGGATCCGGACCACTGGCGCGAAACCGGGGACACCCGGGAGGCGGCGCTGCGGCGGGTGATCGACTTCCAGCTGCACGTCGCGTATGCCGCCGACCGCCTCCTGGACCCGCACCGCCCGCCCATCCGGCTCGGGCCGCCCGCTCCCGGCGTGCACCCGCCGCCGTTGTCCGACGCATCGATCGCGATGACGTGGCTGGAGACCGAGCACCCCACGCTGCTGGCGGCCCACCACGCCGCCGCAGGCAAGGGGTGGCATGCCGCGGTGTGGCAACTGGCCTGGACACTCGACACGTTCCACTACCGTCGGGGCCACCGCATCGACCGGCTTCGGGTGTGGGAGGCGGCGCTGGACGCCGCTGGGCAGCTGCCCGACTTCATCGCCCGCATCGATGCGCAGCAGCACCTCGGTCACGCCTGCACCGCACTGGGGCGCCCCGGGGAAGGGATCGAGCACATGCAGCGCGCCCTGGACCTGGCCGAGCACCACCGCGCCCTGGACCGGCAGGCCCAGGGCCATCGGAATCTGGCGTGGGCGTGGGAACAGCGAGGAGACAGCCGACGGGCACTGGAGCACGCCGTCCGCGCCCGGGAGCTGTTCCGCGATCTGGACCAGCCGGTGCTGGAAGCGTTCGCGCTCAACGCGACGGGCTGGCTCGCGGCGCAACTGGGCCGCTACGGCAGTGCGCGCCGCGACTGCCTGACCGCTTTGGCCCAGCACCGGCGCCACCGCAACCCCATCGGTGAGGCGAAGGCCCTGGACAGCCTCGGCTACATCGCCCACCACACCGGCGACTACCACTCGGCGATCGCCTACTACGACCAGGCCGTCAGCCGGCACCTCGCCCTCGGCAACACGACCGAGGCCGTCAACAGCCTGGATCGGCTCGGCCACCCGCACGCCGCCCTCGGCCGGCACGAACTCGCGCATGCGACGTGGCGGGAAGCACTGCAGATGTACCAAGACCAAGGCCGCGATGCCGACGCCGCTCGTGTTCGGAGGTTGCTGTCGACATGACCGCTGCAGGGCATGTGAGCTGCGGTCAGTCCACCTGTGCGATGGTGATCACGACGTTGCCGATTTTCTGTCCGGTCTCCACATACCGGTAGGCGTCGACGATCTGGTCCAGTGCATACCGGCGGTCGATGACCGGAGCGAACTTCCCGGACTCGATCAACTCTCGCAGGTGGCGAACGACGGCCTGGTCGTCCCGCGGGAACGCGAACTTCACCCTCCTGCCGCGCAGCAGCGGAGTGACCGCTGCCAGCATGAGGTTCTGCGCCCAGGGCCCCGGCTCCGAGGACAGATAGACGCCACCGGGCTTGAGCAGTCGCCTGCAGCGGCCGAACGTGCTCTTGCCCACCGCGTCGAACACCGCGTCGTAGGTCTGCTCGTCCTCGGTGAAGTCCTCCACCGTGTAGTCGACGACCCGGTCCGCACCCAGGCGTTTCACCAATGCCAGGCTCTCCGTGGCGCACACCGCGGTCACGGTGACGTCGAGGCTCTTCAGCAACTGCACTGCCGCCGAGCCGATCCCGCCGGACGCGCCGTGGACCAGGACGTCCTGTCCGGCCCGGGTTCCCGCGTGCCTGATGCACGCGAGCGCGTAGTGCGCTCCCTCGGTCGCAGGAGCCACCTGCTCGAAGGTCACGCCCGCCGGCACGGTCGCGATCGACCCGTCCTCCGGCACCGACAGGTACTCGGCGTGCGCGCCGAACGCGCCCTCGTTGTACCCGAACACCCGGTCACCGACCGAGAAGGACGTGACATCCTGGCCGACCGCCTCGACCTCCCCGGCGAACTCGGTTCCCATGATCGTCCGCCGGGGCCGGACGATGCCGGTGAGCAGCCGCATGAAGAAGGGCCTGGCCGCCCGGTAGGCACAGTCCGTCCGGTTCACCGTCGTCGCGTGCACCCGGACGAGCACGTCCCGGTCCCCGGCTTCCGGCCTGTCGACCTCGCGGATCCGGACGACGTCCGGCGGGCCGTACCTGGTGTGCACGGCAGCTTTCATCCGAGACTGCTTCACACTCCCACCTTACTGCGTAAGGTACGAGATGCGGGCAAGGTCGAGGAAAGTTCATTTCGCGAACGACGCCAGCCGGGGGAACAACGCCTCCGCCGCGCCGCGGTCGACGTCGGGGAACCGTTCCGCACCGGGCCCGTCGTAGGTGGTGAGGTACCGGTCGAACTCGCCTCGCCACTCCTTCGGCGCGAATGGGAAGTCGCTGCCGTAGAGGACGTGCCCCGGCTCGGCGAAGGCGAACAGCGACGGCAGCGACGTGGCCGCGGCGGACAAGGCCGTGTCGAAGTAGAACTTGCGCAGCCCGGCCAGGATGCCGTCCGGGGTGGTGCCGGGGTTGAACATCGCCGCGCCGGTGAACCGGTGCGCCGCGAACGGCAGGAAACCGCCCGCGTGCGAGAGGATGATCCGCAGCTGCGGGTGCCGGTCGAACACCCCGTGCGCCACCAGGTCGAGCGCGGTGCGCGTGGTGTCGAACGGGAAGTCCAGCAACGGGCTCGGCAAACCGTCGAGCCGCGCGATCGGTGGCTCGGCCGGGTGCACGAACACCACGGCGCGGCGCGCGGCCAGCTCCGTCCACAGTGGCTCGTACGCCGGGTCGCCCAGGTAGCGGCCCCGGGCGTTGGACAGCAGGACGACGCCGTCGGCGTGCAGCTCGTCGAGTGCGCGCACCGCCTCGGCGACCGCGCCGTCGAAGTCCGGCAGCGGGAGCACGGCGAAGTGCCCGAAGCGATCAGGGGCGTCCTTGACGAGCTCGGCCTGGAAGTCGTTCACCTCGCGCGCCAGGTCACGGGCCGCGGCGTCGTCGCCGAAGTGGACGCCCGGTGCGCTGATGGACAGCACTCCGGTGGCGATGCCCGCCTCGTCCATCATCGCGGTCGCGTCGCCGGGACTCCACGAAGGCGTCGGCCACCCGCCTGCCGTCGTGCCGCTGCTTTCGAGTGCCGCCCGGTAGCGGGCGGGGAGAAGGTGCTGGTGGACGTCGATCCGGTCATTCATGATGCCTAGCCTCCTAATAGCTAGGTTGCTAACTATTGCTTTGCTAGACTAACGCGCATGACGACGACCGGCAACCACCCACCGACGGCCGCCGAGGTCGACGAGCTCGTCCAGGCGGCCGACGCGGTGTT
Source organism: Amycolatopsis sp. NPDC004169 (assembly GCF_040610315.1). NCBI lineage: Bacteria > Bacillati > Actinomycetota > Actinomycetes > Pseudonocardiales > Pseudonocardiaceae > Amycolatopsis > Amycolatopsis sp. NPDC004169. Next base: position 5,733 of record NZ_JBEXMD010000024.1, on the reverse strand, counting down.
CTTCGCCATGCGCAAGGCCCGCTCGGCCGGCGCGGACCGCGACGGCGGGCTGTCGCTACCCCAGGTCACGCTCCTCGAGCCCCTGGCGGCCGAGCCGGAACTGCCGGTCGGCCGGCTCGCCGCCGCGGCCGACGTGTCCATCCCCACGGCCACCCGGATGCTCCAGCAGCTGGAAGCCGCCGGAGTCGTGGTGCGCCGCCGATCACCCGAAGACGAGCGCAAGGTCCTGGTGACGTTGACCCCGGACGGCAGCGAACGGCTGACCCGCCTGCTGGCCCGCCGGCGCGAGCGCCAGGCGGAGGCGTTCGGCGTGTTTTCCCCCGCGGAACGCCGGCAGCTCGTCACCTTGCTCCACAAACTCGTGCCGGTGATCACCCTCGGCTGACCTCGCGAACCGCGAGCCGGGCCTGGGGTGCAACGCGGGTGAAGTGGCTGCTGTCGAAGTCACGGTCCCGCTGAAAGATGTCTTGGCGGTGCCGCTTCAAACCACCGGAAGGGGGAACTCACGCTCGTTGGCACCCGGCGGCACGGAGGAATTCGACCATGGCAACTTTTTCCGGCGGCGAACCCGGCGACCGCGCGGGTCCCGCGCGCGAGGGGCACCACCCTCTGATCGCCCAGCCCCACACCGAGGACGAAGGCACGGTGGCCGAGGCGGAGGCGGAGGCCGCGCAGCTGAGCACCCCGGCCCGGCCACTGGGTGAACCCGGCCGCCGGCTCGATCGGAAGTCTCCGTTCTTCGTCGGGCTGCTCGGGGCCGCCGGAGTGGGGGTGGCCTACGTGCTCGCCCAGGCGATCGTGACCGCCCAGCACACCCTCATCCTGATCGGGTTGGCGCTGTTCCTGGCGATCGGCGTGGAGCCCGCGGTGTCGTGGCTGGTGCGCCGCCGGTTCCCGCGGGGGGCGGCGGTGTCGGCCGTGCTGCTCGGGCTGCTGGTGGTGGTCGGCGGGTTCTTCGCCCTGGCGATCCCGGTGGTCGTGGAGCAGGCGACGGCGTTCGCGCACCAGGCGCCCCGGTACCTGCAGACGTTGCAGGACCGCAGTTCCCCGCTGGGGCAGCTCAACGGTCGTTTCGGGCTGCAGCAGCACCTGCAGCAGTTGCTCAGCGGTGGGTCGGGAGTACTCGACGCGGCCGTGTCGGCCGGCAAAGCCGTGCTCGGGACGCTGGGGGACCTGCTGGTCGTGGTCGTGCTGACGATCTACTTCACGGCAGACCTGCCGCGCATCCGCCGGACCTTCTACCGGCTGGTGCCCCGCTCGCGCCGTCCGCGAGTGATCCTGATCGGCGACGAGATCTTCGCCAAGGTCGGCGCCTACGTGCTGGGCAACGCACTGATCTCCCTGATCGCCGGCTCGGTCACGTTCGGCTGGCTGCTGATCTTCGGGGTGCCGTACGCGCTGCTGCTGGCGATCCTCGTCGCCCTGCTCGACCTGATCCCCGTCATCGGCACGGTCGTCGGCGGGATCACTGTGTCGCTGGTGGCGCTGACGGTGTCCTGGCCGGTCGCGTTGGCCACCGTCGGGTTCTTCCTCGTCTACCGGCTGCTCGAGGACTACTTGCTGGTCCCGCGGATCATCGGGAAGGTCGTCAAGGTGCCCGCGCTGGTCACGGTGGTCGCGGTCCTGCTCGGCGGGGTCCTGCTCGGGGTGGTCGGCGCGCTCGTCGCGATCCCGGTCGCCGCGGCGGTGCTGCTGATCCTGCACGAGGTCACGTATCCGCGGCTCGACCGGACCTGATCGTCCGGGCCACGAACTCCGCCGCCCGCTGCTCGCCCGCACGACGTCAGCTCATCGGCATGACAGGATGATCGAGGTGAGCCTCGTGGCTCCGGGTTCGCCGATGAGGCGGCGCGGCGAGGCGGATCTCAGTGTGCACAAGGAGATGAGATCGAGCCTGGGGGCACGAACCGGCGGATAGACTCGAAGGGCAATGCGTGACCCGCCCGCCGAACCGAAGTGACACTGGGGCGCCGATGCTCATCCTGTGCATCCTCTACGGAGTTGCCGCCTTGCTCGGTATCGCCTGGCCGCTCGCGGCGCTCGTCGCCGACGCCCGGATCCGGCCGGAGCAGCTGCCGACGGTCGACCTGGAGCCGGAACCACGGCTGCTCGGCATGCTCGGCGGTGGGCCGGGGCGGCTGGTCGACGCGACCGTCATGGACCTGGTCGACCGGGGCATCGTCACCGCACGCGGCGGGGCGCTGACCGCGACCGGAACCGGAACCGGGGATTTGGATCTCACCAGCGCGTCCGTGCTCGGCGTGGTCGAGGAGGCCGGTGGCGAGGGGATCGCCGAGGTCCGTCGTCGGGCCGGTCGGCGCGTGCTGAACTTCGGCAGTGCGTACGGGCACCTGGCCGACCGCGGGCTGGTGGTTCGCCGGATGCGGCGCCAGTGGGAACCGCTCGGGCGGGCGCTCGCCGTGCTGGCGCCGTTGGCGTTGGTGACGTACATGATGATGGCCGCGGGCCAGTTCGGGACCAGTGCGTACCGGACCTCGGTGGGACTCGCGCTCGCCGGATGGGTCGTGTTCCCCGTGCTGACCTGGTGTCTGGGGAAATGCCGGCGTGGGTACCGAGGTTCGGACCCGCGCACTGCGCTCGGATCGGCGTACCTGCGGGCTCTCGACACCGATACTCCCGCCCGCCAGGTCGCCGTGCATGGCTTCGCCGGCCTGGCCGACCAGGAACTGGCCGCGTCGATCAAGGGCGACAGCCAGGACAGTGCCTGGGAGTCGCTGCCGGACCGCAAGCACGCGTACGGGATCGACGACGTCGCCTGGTCACTGTTCCACCCCGCGGCCGGCGATTACGCACTCGGTACCTGATCTCAGTGCCGTGCGCGATGAACCTCTCGTCGGCATGTGAGGATGCCGGCGGGTCGTCGCCTCTCGCCTGCGTACACGCTGACCACCGGCAGCGCGGTCCGGGCGATCAGCCGGTGACGCTCGGAGCGCCATTTTCGACGTGCCCGCTGAAGCGGCGGAGGAACGCCGGGTCGGCGTCGAGCGTTGCGGACAGGTCGTACCAGCCGTTGCCGTACGCGACCGGGTTCCAGTCGTCGGTCAGGGTCTGGCCGGCGGCCAGCGCGTACGTCCACGGGCCGTCGGTGCGGTAGTGGTTCGCGGTGACCGTGACGCGCACGGCCGTCGTCCCGCTGTTGCGCATCGTCAGCCGCAGATTGTTGTCGGTCGTGTAACTCCCCAGGACGTCGACGCCCGCGCCGGCGCTGTTCGCGTTCCCGGCCAGGACCCAGCGGAACCGGTTGGGCCCGTGCACCGCGACGCCGTACTTGCCGCCGCCGTAGAGCTGGATCCGCCAGGTGTCGCTCACCTGCGCTCCCGGGGCCACGTCGTAGGGCCACGGCCCGTCGGTCTGGCCGTCGTTGCGGTAGGCCATCAGCTGCACGGCCGCGGTGCCCTGGTTGGCGAACGTCGTCGTGAGGATCTTGCGGTCGGCGCTCAGTGACGTCGTGACCAGCGGCCGGTAGGGGAGCGCGCGGGCCGGGCGAGTACCGGCTTCCTGCACGGGGAGCTGCTGCTTCCCGGCCGCCGGCGGCGTCGGCTTCGGCAGCTTCTTCTGGGTGTCGTCGGCCTGCTTGCGCAGGGCCGCGGTGTCCGGCAGCAGCGGGATCTGCAGATTCCGGGCGCCGAAGTCGAAGCACGTCATGAGATCGCCGCAGAGCGCCCGCCGCCACGCGCTGATGTTCGGCTCGGCGACGCCCGTCCAGCGTTCGAGGAACCGGATGACCGAAGTGTGGTCGGTGACCTCGGAGCTGACCCAGCCGCCGCGGCTCCACGGCGAGATCACCGTCATCGGCACGCGCGCGCCGAGCCCGATCGGCTTGCCACCGATGTACTCGCCGGCGGTGCCGCTCGGTGCGATCGGCGGAGCGACGTGGTCGAAGAACCCGTCGTTCTCGTCGTAGTTGATGAGGACGACCGTGGACTCCCAGAGCTTCGGGTCGGCCCACAACGCGTTCAGCACGGTCTGGGTGTACGCGGCGCCGTCGACCGGGCGCGCTTCGGGGTGTTCGCAGTAGCCGTAGGGTGCGACGACCCACGAGACGCGGGGGAGCGAGCCGCTCGCGCAGTCGGCCTTGAACTCGGCCAGGACGTGGTCGACGTTCTTGCCCTGCCCCGAATCCGGGCCCCACGTCTTGAACACACTGGCGCGTTTGGACAGCTCACTCGCGTAGTCCTGGTGGTAGGCCTTGAACAGCCACAGCGGGTTGTCGCCGTAGTCGCCCACGAACGAGCCGCTGGCGTCGCCGACTTCCTTGTTGGCGTAGACCTTCCACGAAACGCCGTTCTGCTGCAGGCGTTCGGGGTAGGTCGTCCAGCTGAAGACGGGTTTGTAGTCGGCGGGGTTGTAGTTCGCCGGCCCGCCCGCCTTGCCGTCGGCGTCGATCGTGCCCGTGAAGAGGTAGAGCCGGTTGGGTGTCGTGGGGCCCTGCACCGAGCAGAAGTAGTGGTCGCACACGGTGAACGCGTCGGCCAGCGCCCGGTGGAACGGGATGTCGCCGGAGTCGAAGTGGCCCATGGTCATCTCGCCCTTGGCCGCGACCCACGCGTTGTTCGCGCCGCCGGCGATGGCCTGGTGCTGGTCGGTCCAGCCGTGCCCGAGATCGCCGAGGTCCTGACCGTCCACTTTGGTCGTATCCACGCGGAACGGCAGCAGGTACTTGCCGTCGCTGCGCCCGGAATCGGGCTGGTGGAAGACGTCCTGGCCGTTCGGCTGCACGATCGCCGAGCGGTCGCCGAAGCCGCGGACCCCCTTCATCGTGCCGTAGTAGTGGTCGAAGGAGCGGTTTTCCTGCATGAGGACGACCACGTGCTCGACGTCCGACAGGCTGCCGGAAACGCGGGGTTCGGCGAGGGCCTCGGCCATCCCGGGCGCGAGGGCGCCGAGTGCGCCGGCGGCGGCGACACCGCCGAGGAAGCTGCGTCGGGTGAATTCGTGCGGGTCGGCCATCACGGGAGCCTCCAGAGGACCTCGGCAGGGCTGCGCCAGCGTAGGTGAGCCCGGCCGTGCGGTGACACCGACGAAGGGACCTAATCACACAGCGTGAAGTTCACGAACTGTTCGGTTCGCGGTCCGGCGGCGGGCTCGCAAGGGCGTGAGTCCGCGCCACCGCGGACTCACGCCCTTGTCTGCTGGGTGCTCCTCAGCTCGCTCCAGGGCGGTACCCGGCAGGGATCAGGCCTTGCGCTGCATGCTCGATCGGGCCGGGTTGCCCTGGTCGGCGGCCTTGGGGTCCTTTTCCTCCTGTTTGGCCCGGACGCCGGCTTCGATCCGGTCGCCCAGTTCCTTGTCCACGTTGTGCCAGTAGTCGAACGCGCGCTCCAGGACCGGCTCGGATACGCCGTTGAGCAGGTGGCCGACGATGTTGTCGACCAGCCGGGCACGCTGGTCGTCGTCGAGGACCTCGCGGACCATCGTCGCGGCCTGGCTCCAGTCGTTGTCGTCCTCGCGCAGTGTGTAGGCCGTGCGGACCATGTCGCCGTCGGTGTGCCAGCCCGCCGGTTGCCCGTACTTGGCGACGTCGGCGTGCGGGCCGCCCTTCGAATTCGGCGCGTACACCGGATCGGATACCTTCGTGTACCGCATCGCGCCGTCCTTGCTGTAGCTGTGCACGGGCGCGACGGGGGCGTTGACCGGCAGCTGCTTGTAGTTCGCGCCGATCCGGTATCGGTGCGCGTCGGGGTAGGAGAACAGGCGGCCGAGCAGCATCTT
>NZ_JBEXMD010000023.1:0-154988 GCF_040610315.1 Amycolatopsis sp. NPDC004169 | reverse complement strand
TGAGAAGGGTGTTCAGGTCTGTCGTCACAAACGGATCTTGAACACCCTTCGCCCGTCTCCGGTCACCACCCAGACTTACGCATTACTCGTCTAGCCGCCGGCGATTCGGGACAGGGCGCCGAAAAACACGTCCGTGATCTTCGCCGGGTCCGGGGCCAGGAACGCCTGCCCGCCCGTGGCCCCCGTCAGCTGGTCCAGCTCCGTCTTGTCCGCGTCCGGCCCGATGCCCACTCCGATCAGCGGGATCGGGCGGCGGGGGTCCTGCAGCTTCGCCAGCTCGGTCAGCAGGTCCGCGCGGGAGATGCCGTGCGGGTCCTCGTTGCGGCCGTCCGTCATCACGATCACCAGGTTCAACCGGCCCGGCTCCCACTCGCGCCGCGCTGTTCGGTACGTGTCCAGGACGCTGTCGTACAACCCCGTTCCGCCGTCCGGGGTGGCCGTCACCCTGGCCAGTTTGTCCAGTGCTCCGCTCGCCAGGTGCTGGGCCACCGATGCCATCGGGAGCAGCTCGCGGTAGTCCTTGTCGCCGTCCAGGCGGGTCGAGAACGCCAGCATCCGCAGCTGCGTCGCCGGCTTGAACAGGTGCATGGCCTTGGCCGCCGCCTCCATCGTCACCTGCATGCGGTTCAGGTTCGTCCCCGGCACCTGCGCGTTCATCGAGCCCGAGACGTCGATCAGCACCTGGACCCGCGCGCTCAGGTTGATGCCCGCCCACTGGTTGAGCAGCTCGTCGACCACCGGTGCCGGTGGGAGGTTCGCCACGCGGATGCCCGTCGGCTGGACCCGCGGGTCGTCGGGGTGGTCGCGCAGGGCCTGGCCGCCCGCCGCGCGCAGGCCCGTGCGGGCGATCGCGTCCGATCCCGCGTCGCCCAGGACCGCGTCGCGCAGCGCCTGGACGAGCGGGCGCTGCTCGGGCGTGATCCCGCCGAGCTCCGCGAACGGGTAGTCCAATGTGGGCACCGCCGTCGAGTAGACCGCGACGAGCGGGGAGCTCGGGTCCTCGACGTTGTGGCGCAGCAAGGAGTTCTCCGACGCGGGGAACGCCGTCACCGCCGCCGCGCCGCTGCCGTCACTGGATCCCGGCAGCCGGGCGATCAGCTCGGTCTCCGCGCCCAGCGTGTTGGACGAGAACCGCCGCAGCATCGCCACGTACGCCGCCGACGGCTCGAGTGCCGCCTTGACGCTGTCGCGCAGGCCGAGCAACGCCACCGCGCCGACCGCGTCCCGCGACGGGTCCGGCATCCCCGGCACGACGCCGGGCGCGGCCAGTGTCTCCGCCCAGGTGGGCACGCGGTCGGGCCAGCCGAGGCCCTTGGCGACGTCCGCGGCGACCGCGAGCACCACCGGCGAACTCGCCACCGACGCCCCGGTCTCGGGGACGTCGGCCGCGCCGAGCTGGTGGGCGCGGCGCAGCGCGAGCGTGGAGTCCGGCACCCAGACCTGCGGCCGCGGGCTGCCGTCCGAGAGGGCGAGCCGCTCGGCGGCCTGCGTCGCCTCGCGCGTCTGGATCTCGATGCTGCCGCACTGGAGGTTCAGGCTGTGCACGACGAGCGACAGCGCGGGCGCGATGTCCGGCGAAGCGGTGACGAGGACCTTCGCCGGCTGCTCGCACTTCGGCTTGGCGCGCACGGTCGTCACCGTCACCCACGCGGCCGCTCCGAGGACCAGCACGAGACCGGTCGCGAGGACAGGCACCAGCAGCCGGTGTCGGCTCCCGTCCGAATGACGTCCCATCGGCGCGGCCTCTCTGCGCGAGGCGGGTGGGGATCAAGGTTATCCCGCAGCAAAGCGGCCGCACGTGCGCCGGACGGCCTAACAGGCGGACGAACTCCTCCTCCGGAGGGACCCGTCCCCACCCGCAGCGGGGTGTCCACGGCCGCGGACGGCGGAACAAAACGCAGAACGCCTTCGCCCACCAGGCGAAGGCGTTCCGCGGGAAAGGACTCAGACCGGGATGACCGTCGGGACGATCATCGGACGGCGGCGGTAGGTGTCGGCCACCCAGCGGCCCACCACCCGGCGGACCGCCTGCGCGATCCGGTGCGTGTCGGTGATGCCCTCGGCCTCCGTGCGTGCCAGCTCCATCTCCACCAGCGGCACGACGGCGGCGAGCGCCTTCGGGTCGTCGGAGAAGCCGCGGCCGGACACCGTCGGGCTGCTGACCGCGCGGCCCGTGCTGGAGTCCACCGCGACGCTGATCGAGATGAACCCGCCCTCGCCGAGGACCAGCCTGTCCGACAACGTCGACTCGCCGACGTCGCCGACCGACAGGCCGTCGACGTACACGTGCCCGACCTCGACGCGGCCGGTGCGGGACGCCTTGCCGTCGACCAGGTCGACGACCACGCCGTCCTCGGCGATCACCACGTTGTCCGGGGCGACGCCGGTGCGGATCGCCAGCTCGCCGTTCGCGCGCAGGTGCTTCCACTCGCCGTGGACCGGCATCACGTTGCTCGGGCGCACCGCGTTGTACAGGTAGAGCAGCTCGCCCGCCGACGCGTGGCCGGACACGTGCACCTTCGCGTTGCCCTGGTGGACGACGTTCGCGCCGAGCCGGGTCAGGCCGTTGACCACGCCGAACACCGCTGTCTCGTTGCCCGGGATCATCGAGCTGGCCAGCACGACCGTGTCGCCCGCGCGGATCGAGATCTGCCGGTGCTCGCCGCGCGCCATCCGCGACAGCGCCGAGAGCGGCTCGCCCTGCGACCCGGTCGAGACGAACAGGACCTTGCTCTCCGGCAGGGTGCTCGCCTGGTCGAGGTCGACGAGCAGGCCGTCCGGCACGTTCAGCAGGCCCAGTTCGGCCGCGATGCCCATGTTCCGGACCATCGACCGGCCAACGAACGCGATCCGGCGGCCGTGCCGCTCGGCGGCGTCGAGAACCTGCTGGACGCGGTGCACGTGGCTGGCGAAGCAGGCCACGATCACGCGCTGGTCCACGCGCCGGATGACGTCGTCGAGCACCGGGCCGATGTCGCGCTCGGGCATGACGAACCCGGGCACCTCGGCGTTGGTCGAGTCGACGCAGAACAGGTCGACGCCCTCGTCGCCGAGCCGGGAGAAGCCGGCCAGGTCGGTGAGGCGCCCGTCCAGCGGGAGCTGGTCGAGCTTGATGTCGCCGGTGTGCAGGACCACGCCGGCCGGGGTGCGGATCGCCACCGCGAGCGCGTCCGGGATGGAGTGGTTGACCGCGAAGAACTCGAGGTTGAACACGCCGACGTCGCGGCGCTCGCCTTCGCGGACCTCGATCAGCTTCGGCCGCTGCCGGTGCTCCTTCGCCTTCGCGGCGAGCAGCGCGTTGGTGAACCGCGATCCGTAGATCGGCAGGTCCGGCCGCAGGCGCAGGAGGAACGGGACGGCGCCGATGTGGTCCTCGTGCCCGTGGGTGAGCACCAGGCCCTCGATGTCGTCGAGGCGGTCCTCGATCGCGCGGAAGTCCGGCAGGATCAGGTCGACGCCGGGCTGGTCGTCCTCGGGGAAGAGCACCCCGCAGTCGACGATGAGCAGCCGGCCGCCGAACTCGAAGACGGTCATATTGCGCCCGACCTCGCCGATACCGCCCAGCGCGACGACGCGCAGAGCTCCCTCGGGCAGTGCGGGCGGGGCGTTGGTGGGGCCTGGACCTGGGGGAAGTGAGCTCACCGAGGCAGGGTCCCAACGCTGGTGTGCGAGGTCGGCGCGACGTAGGCCGCTCGCGAGTCTGCTTGTGCCACCCGCTCACCATGCCAGTCCTGAGCCGCCGTGTCGCCCAGCGGCACGCCGCCCTGGGCAAGATCAGCGGCGATCAGGGCCGTCTGCTCGGTGGTCGGCGCGACGATCGGCAGCCGCGGGTCGCCGATGTCGAAGCCGCGCAGCCGCAGCGCCGCCTTGCTGAACGCGACCCCGCCGACCCGCGACATCGCCCGCAGCACGGGCAGCATGGCGCGGTGGTTGGTGCGCGCGGTGGAGGTGTCGCCCTTTTCGTAGGCGTCGATCATGGCGCCGATCCGGCCCGCGACGACGTGACCGATCACACTCACCACGCCGACCCCGCCGACGGAGATCCACGGCAGGTTCAGCCCGTCGTCACCCGAGTAGTAGGCGAGGTGGGTGTTGGCGATGACCTCGGAGCCGGCGATCAGGTCGCCCTTGGCGTCCTTGACCGCGACGATCCGGGGGTGCTCGGCCAGCCGCAGCAGCGTGTCGACCTCGATGGGGACGACCGATCGCGGCGGGATGTCGTAGAGCAGCACGGGCAGGCCGCTGCTGTCGGCGACCGTGGTGAAGTGCGCGAACAGCCCGGCCTGGCTGGGCCGCGAGTAGTACGGGGTGACGACCAGCAGGCCGTGCGCCCCCGCCGCTTCGGCCTGCTTGGCCTGCTCGACGCTGTGCGCGGTGTTGTTGGTGCCCGCGCCGGCCACGACGGTCGCGCGGTCGCCGACGGCCTCGACCACGGCGCGGATCAGGTCCTGCTTCTCCGCGTCGCTCGTGGTCGGGCTCTCGCCGGTGGTGCCGTTGACCACGAGGCCGTCGTTCCCCAGCTCCACGAGGTGCTCGGCCAGCTCCTGCGCCCGCTTCAGGTCCAGCGCGCCCTCGGCGTCGAACGGGGTGGCCATCGCGGTGAGCACGCGCCCGAACGGCCGTCCGGGCGCTGCGGTAGGTGGGTTGGACATGGGTGAGACGGTACCCCGAGGGTCCGACGAAAACCGCGCCGACCTGGTCACCAGGAGGATTTCCCGGGGTCGGCCGCTCGTCGCGGAACTTCTACTTGACCTTGGTCACGATCGGGGCGGTGATGGGGCCGCCGTCGGCGCGCGCGAGCAAGCAGTAGAACTCGCGGCTGGGCTCTTCACCCTGCTTCGCCGGCGCCCGGCGCCACTCGGTCTCGGTGGGCACGAGCGCGCGGAAGGTGAGGTCCGCCCGGTTCGCCTCGGGCACGATCGACGACCGGAACGCGGTCGCGCACGCGGCTTCCCCGCTCGCCGTCACGGCGGGCAGGCCGGGATAGGCCGCGACCTTGGCGTCGTCGGTGCTCCAGTTCTCGACCGAAATCAGGTTCCCGATCTCGTAGACCTCCAGCGTGTGGCTCTTGTCGCAGTCGGTCTTGTTGTCTTCCTCGCTGATGATCGAGCCGTCCTGGATCGGGGTGTTGAAGCACCGGTAGTAGCCGCCGATGTCGGTGCGGAGCTGGCCGCCGACGCCGTAGGTCATCGTCGGCTGCTTCTGCTCGTCCGGGGCGGGCGTCTCGTACGCCTTGCCCGCGAAGAAGCCGCCGGCCAGGGCACCGGCCACGAGCACCGCGGCGCCCGTGAGCCACCAGGCCCGGTGGGTCTTCGCCGGTGCCGCCGGGGCGGCGGACGGGAAGAGCATGGCGGTGCCGCCCGGCGGGGTCGGCCGCACGCCCTGCGCCGTGGTCAGCAGGTTCTGGGCCTGGGCCGCGGTCAGCCGGGCGTCGGGGTTGGCGACGAGCAGGCCGAGGATGGCCGCGGCGATCGGGCCGTGGCCGCGGGTCAGGTACGGGATCTCGGTCATGATCGCGTGCAGCGTCGCCGCGGTGGTCGCGCGCTCGAACGGGATCGAGCCTTCGACGGCGAAGAACAGCGTCGCGCCGAGCGACCACAGGTCGGACGCGGGCAGGGCTTCGCGGCCCTGGACGCGTTCGGGCGCCATGAAGGCGGGCGAGCCGACGATCATACCGCTGGTGGTCAGGCGCGGGTCGTCGACGGCGTGGGCGATGCCGAAGTCGGTCAGCTTCACCCGGCCGTCCGGCGCGACGAGGATGTTCGCGGGCTTGACGTCCCGGTGCACGATCCCGGCGGAGTGGGCGGCCTGCAGCGCGGCGAGCACCCGCTCCCCCACCTGCGCGGCCTGCGCGGCGGGCATCGGGCCGCGCTGCCGCACGAGGTCGGCGAGGCTCGGCGCTTCGACGAGCTCCATGACGATGAAGGTGGTCCCGCCGTCGGTGATGACGTCGTAGACGGTGACGATGGCGGGGTCGTTCAGCCGCCCGCCGGTGCGCACCTCGCGCAGCGCCCGTTCGGAGAAGACGGCGGCGGACTCGGCGTCGGGCAGCCGGAGCTCCTTGACGGCGACCTGCCGCCCGATGACCTGGTCCTGCGCCCGCCAGACGACACCCATGCCGCCGCGGCCGAGTTCGCCGAGCAGCAGGTAGCGGCCGGCGACAACCCGCTGACCAGGCGTGACGGGGGCCTGCGGCGGGTAGGGCCGGGTCTGTTCGTCGGTCACGGTGCTCCTTTTGGCGGCGGTCGCGCAGATGCTAGTCGGACCGTCGCGCAGCGCTGCCGGTTCCGCGGAATTCGTGACCCGGCGTGGTGGGAAAGCGACGTCAGCCGGCGAAGGTGAGGTAAATCAGCACCAGGTTGAGCGCGATGATGATCGCCGCCACCACAGAGGCCGCCACCGTGGTCAGGCGGCGGTTCACGTCCTCGCCCATCAGCGACCGGTCGGCCGTCAACCTGATCAACGGGACCAAGGCGAACGGGATGCCGAACGAGAGCACCACCTGCGACACCACCAGCGCCGCGCTCGGGTCCGCGCCCAGCGCCAGCACCACGATCGCCGGGGTCAGCGTCACCAGGCGGCGCAGCACCAGCGGGATCCGCTTGTGCAGCAGCCCCTGCATGATCATCGCGCCCGCGTACGCGCCCACCGACGTCGACGCCAGGCCCGACGCCAGCAACCCGATCGCGAACAGCAGCGCGATCCCCGGCCCGAGCGCCGAAGCGACCGCGCCGTGGGCGCCCTCGATGCTGTCGACGCCCTCCTGGCCCTGCAGGTTCGTCGCGGCCAGCAGCAGCATGCCGAGGTTCACCGCGCCGGCCAGCAGCATCGCCAGTCCGACGTCGGCCCTGGTCGCGCGCAGCAGGCGGCGGCGCTGTGCCCCTTCGGAGCGGCCGTGACGGTCGCGGACCAGGCCGGAGTGCAGGTAGACCGCGTGCGGCATCACCGTCGCGCCGAGCATCGCCGCCGCGATCAGGACGCTGCCGGCGCCGTCGAAGCGCGGGACCAGACCGCCCACCGTCGCCGCGGCCGACGGCGGCTCGACGAACAGGCTCGCCAGGAAGCCGATCGCGATCACCGCCAGCAGCCCGGTCACCACCCGCTCGAAGGTCCGCTGGCCGCCGCGGTCCTGGATCGCCAGCAGCGTCAGCGACACCGCCCCGGTGATCAGGCCGCCGACGATCAGCGGCAGGTCGAACAGCAGGTTGAGCGCGATCGCGCCGCCGACCACCTCGGCCAGGTCGGTGGCGATCGCGACGATCTCCGCCTGCGCCCAGTACGCCAGCCGGGCCGGCTTCGGCAGCCGGGCGCGCAGGGCCTCCGGCAGCGACATCCCGCTGACCAGGCCGAGCTTCGCCGACAGGTACTGCACCAGCACGGCCATCAGGTTCGCCGCGACGATCACCCAGACCAGCAGGTAGCCGTAGCGGGCGCCGGCGCTGATGTTGGATGCGACGTTCCCCGGGTCGACGTAGGCGATGGCGGCGACGAACGCGGGCCCGAGCAGGGCGGACCCGGCCCGCAGGCGGCTGGCCAGTCTCGGCCGGACTGCCTCGGTCACAGCCATGACGCCACCTCTCGAACCCCGGATGTCGGGCAACCCAAACCGAAGTTTAGGCATGCCGAACTTCGCTTTTCAAGGGTGAGGACTCCCACCCTCGCCACCGGCTTACACGGTTCGGTGGTCGGCAAACATCAATCGCGGGCGACGTCGTGACCGGACTCACGCAGCGCCGCGACCGCGTGGTCGAGGTCGCCGGCCTTGACCAGGATGTGGTCGGTGTCGAACGTCGAGATCGAGAACAGCGCGACCCCGGCCGCGGCCAGCTCGGAGGCCAGCGCGGCGATGATGCCGGTGAGCGTGAACTCCAGCGGCCCGCGCACCGACAGCAGCCGCCAGCCGTCCTCGGCCGCCGTCGCGCCGCCCGGCTCGCGGCCGGCCAGGCAGATCACCGACAGTTCTTCGGGTGTCCGCGTCACCGAAACCAGGGTGTCCCCGGGTTCGAACAGCTCGGCGGGCACGGGGGCGTCCGCGGGCAGCCGCACGACGGCGTACTCACCGGGACGGACGTCGATCGCGAGTCGCTTCATCAGCCTTCCAGCACCTTAGGGCTCGTGGCGATCTCGGTGCCGTCCGGCAACGTCGAGATGGTGAAGTCGGCGAACACGTTCGGCGCGGCCTTCTGCAGCTGCCGCAGGCACTCCACGGCCAGCTCGCGGATTTCCACGTCGGCGTGCTCGGTGGCGCGCATGGCGACGAAGTGCCGCCAAGCGCGGTAGTTCCCGGTCACGACGATCCGGGTCTCGGTCGCGTTCGGCAGCACCGAACGGGCGGCCTGCCGGGCCTGCTTGCGGCGCAGCGTCGCGCTCGGGACGTCGGCGAACTTCTCCTCGAGCCCGGTCAGCAGCTCGGTGTAGGCCTCGACGCTCGCCCGGGTCGCCGCCACGAACTTCTCGTGCAGCACCGGGTCGTTCGCGATGATCTCCGGCTCGACGAACTCGGCGTCGCGCTCCGGGACGTACCGCTGCGACAGCTGGGAGTAGGAGAAGTGGCGGTGCCGGATCAGCTCGTGGGTCAGCGACCGGGAGATGCCGGTGACGTAGAAGGTCACCGAGCCGTGCTCCAGCACCGAGAGGTGGCCGACGTCGATGATGTGCTCGAGGTAGCCGGCGTTGGTGGCGGTGGCCGGGTTCGGCTTCTGCCACGACTGGTAGCAGGCGCGGCCGGCGAACTCCGCGAGCGCTTCCCCGCCGTCCGCGTCGGTCGACCACGGCACGTCCCCGGGCGGGAAGAACTCGGTCTTCGCGATCAGCTGCACTCGGGGTGACACGGTTCCGGTCACGTCAGCACTCCTTCTCCCGGTTCCCGCGCAGCCTAACCGCGTGAGGCCGGTCACTCCCGGGTGACGGGCGACATCATCGCCGCCTTGACTGACACCACTTATGACGTCATAGTGGTGTCATGGACCTGACGCCGTACATCGCCACCCTTCGCGAGGACCTCGCGAACACGGCTGCCGCCGGGGACGAGCAGACCCGGCGGGCGGCCGCGCTGCTGTCCTCCGCGCTCGAGCCCGCCGTCCGCCTGACCCTGATGAACGCCCTCGCCGACCTCGCCGCCGAGGTCACGGCCGCACTGCCGGGCCAGGTGGTGGACGTCCGGCTTGACGGGCGGGACGTCCGGGTCGTCGTCACCGGCACCGCCGAGGAGCCGACGCCACGGGAGACACCACGTGACACCACACCGCCGCCACCCATCGACGGCGGTGACATCAGCCGGATCACCCTCCGGCTGGTCGAGCAGATCAAGGGCCAGGCCGAACGCGCGGCCGCCGCCCAGGGCGTCTCGCTGAACACCTTCGTTTCGCAGGCGGTCCAGGGCGCGCTGGGGCACGGCAAGAGCGGCGGCGGCCACAAGCACCACGGCGGCAGGGGCGGCGGATCGCACCTGCACGGCTGGGTCGAAAGCTGAGGGGGACGAGACGATGAGTGAAGAACAGACCACACCGGCCGGAGAGCCGAACGACGAGCTGGTCCGGATCGACGAGTTCGAGACCGACGTCCCGCTGGAGCTCGACATCAGCGTCACGATCGGCCGCGTCGAGGTCGTCCTCGACGGCGACTCCGGCGCGCGCGTCGAGCTGCGGCACGACCAGGGCGAGCAGCAGCCGTGGGTGGCGGGCGTCAACAGCCTGCTGTCGTGGGTCGGCGAGCGCTTCGGCGACCAGCTGGGCGTCGACCCGTCGAGCTCGCCCGCCGAGGCCGTGCGGCAGAGCCGGATCGAGAAGCTCGGCAACCGCCTGGTCGTGCAGGCCCCGAAGGCGTGGCAGCTGCGCAACGCCGCGCTCGCGGTGAAGGTGCACGCGCCGGCGGGCTCGCACGTCGAGGTCCGGGCGGGCGCGGCGGACGTCACGGTGACCGGCTCGGCCGGCCGCGTCGACCTGCTGACCGGCTCCGGCGAGGTGAAGCTCGACCGGGCCGACGGCTCGGCGACCATCCGCACCGGCAGCGGCGCGGTCAAGCTCGGCCCGACACTGGGCGGGCTGCAGCTGCGCAGCGGCAGCGGCCACGTCGAGGCGTCGTCGATCAGCGGGTCCGCGACGCTGGCCACCGGCACGGGCGACGTCTGGCTGGGCGCGGTGGCGGGCGAGGTGATGGCCCGCACGGGCAGCGGCGACCTTTCGGTGGCCGACGCGGCGTCGGGCTCGCTCGACCTGATCACCGGCTCGGGCGAGGTCCGGATCGGCATCCGCGGCGGGACGGCCGCTGAGGTCGACCTGACCTCCAGCGCCGGCCGCGTCTCCAGCGAGCTGGACGTCGCCGAAGCCGCGCCCGAGGGTGGGGTGCAGCTGAAGGTGCGCGCCCGCACGGGCACCGGCAACGCCGTGGTGACACGCGCGGCGGGCTGAGCAAGGGGGAGGGACGGGCCGTTCCCGGGACGGGGGTGCCGGGAACGGCCCGTTCGCGCGCGAAATACCGGCGCAGAATCGGCGCGCGGCCGGGCTTCGAGTCGCAGAAGGCCGGTCCCCGCGGCGACGGGCATGGCGCGCGGCGGCCGGTGGACCTGCGAACCGCAGCCTGGCGGCGGCGAACGCGGCCGCCAGCCACACGCCGGTAGGCCTACGAGCCGGACCTGCCGAGCGCTTCCGTGACCGCCGAGGCGATCAGCGCGACCACCCGGTCCTCGTCGTCGGCCATGCGCCGCAAGGTGTCCTGCGACAACGGGGCCGGGAGTTCGGCCAGCGCCTGGGCCACGCGGATCCGGACCGCCGTGTCCGCGGACAGCTCGGCGGCCAGCGCGCTCACGATCTGCTGCCCCAGCTCCGGGTCCGAGGCCAGCGTGCCCAGGACCTCCGCCGCCTCGACGTCGCTCGTTCCCTCGGCCACCATGCCGACCAGAATCGGGACCGCGGCCGTCGTTCCGCGGCGGCCGGCGGCCAGTGCCGCGTGGCGGCGGATGCCCGGCTCCGGGTCCTCGAGCGCGGATGCCAGCGCCGCTGCCGCCTCTTCTCCCGGTAGCTCGGCGATCGCCAGGAGCGCGCGCCGCCGGACTTCGGCGTCGGGTGAGCTCAGGCCGGCGGCCACCGCGGGCAGGCCGTCCGCGCCCGCCCGTGCCAGCGCCCAGCGCAGGGCCCCGGCGACGTTCGGGTTCGTCTCGGTCAGGACCGCCCTGGCCAGCAGCTCGGTGGGGAGCGGCACGTCCAGCGCGGCCTGCTGCCGGCGCCCCGGGCTGGGGGAATCGAGCCCGTGCAGCAGCTCGACGACGTGCAGCACGCCGTCCCAGCCCGTGGGCTCCGAGGCGTCGATCGCGCGGAGCCGCTCGAGCAGCTCCCGCTCCCGCTCCAGCCGGTCTTCGGTCCGCCGGATCAGCTCACCGACCAAAGTGGACGGTGTGAAGGCCGGATCCGCCAGCGCCTGCCCGATCTGCCGCAGCGACATCCCCAGCGACCGCAGGCCTTCGACGTGGAAGATCCGGCGGATGTCGGCCTCGGCGTACTCGCGGTAGCCGCCGACGGTCCGGCCGGTCGGCCGCACCAGCCCGAGGGAGTCGTAGTGCCGCAGCATCCGCGAACTCACCCCGGACCGGCGGGCCACCTCACCGATCAGCACGCCGCACCCGCAGCGCGCTCCGGCCGCAAGGCGCCCACGGCCGTCTCGCCCATCAGCTCGCCGCGCGTTCCGGGCCGAGCGCGACGATCCGCCTCGCCTCGTCGACGGCCACGTCGAACCCGGCCTCCGGGTCCTGCAGCAGCCGTTCCGTGGCACGGGCGTGCGCCCGCACGACCGGGTCGGCGCTCACCAGCCCCGCCCGCAAGGCCCCTTCGGCCACGTCGCCGAGCGCGACGAGGGCCCGGCTGAGGCTCAGCTGCACGGCCCGGTCACCGCGGCCGAGCTCACGGGCCAGCTCGGCCGCCAGGTCCGCGTGCTCCCCCGGCGGCACGAGCACGACGGCCGCCCGCCAGGCGCTTCGCGCGACTTCGTCGTCCCGGTCGTGCAGCAGCTCCCGGGTGAGCGCCGGCCACGCCGTCCGGTCGCCGATCTTGGACAGCGTGTGCAGGGCCTGGCTGCGGGCCTGGGCCCGGCCGGAGCGCAGTTCCGCGACGAGCCGGGGCACGGTCAGCTCCGCGGGCAGGCGGGTCAGCGCCCAGGTGAGCATGTCGCGGACGAAGAAGTCCGGCTCGGCCGCGCACCGCGCCACGAGCGCCTCGACGAGCCCGGGGTCGGCCCGGGTGCCCGCGGCCAGCGCCGCCTGGAGCCGGGTCGACGGGTTCGCCGCGCCCAGCGCCTCGAGCAGCCGGGTGTCCGTTGCGTGGTTCATCGTGACCACCTCCTCCCCCGCAGTGAAGACCTTGTCACTGTGTCAAGGTCAAGCTTCCTCAGCGCACCAGCTTCGCCAGCGGCCCGGCCAGATCGCCACGCGTGCCCACCACCACGCCGGACAGGCCCAGCCACTCCGCCATGTGCCGCAGCTCCGCCACCAGCTCCGGGAGGACCCGGGCCACGTCCGCGCCCTCCTCCGCGAACGCACCCTGGACCCGCAGCACGCCGGCGGCCCGATCGGATTTCAGGTCGACGCGCGCGACCAGTGAACCGTCGAGCAGGAACGGGAACACGTAGTACCCGTACACCCGCTTCGGCTCCGGGACGTAGATTTCGATCCGGTAGTGGAACCCGAACAGCCGCTCGGTGCGGGCCCGCTCCCAGATCAGCGGGTCGAACGGGCACAGCAACGCCCGGCCCGCGACGTTCCGCGGCGTCCGCGCCGCGACGTGCCGGTAGGCCACCTGCTTCCACCCGCGCACCGCGACCGGCTCCAGCTCCCCCGACTCCACCAGCTCCGCCACGGCTTGGCGGGCCGGGCCCGGGCCGAGGCGGTAGTAGTCGCGCAGGTCGGTCTCGGTGGCCACGCCCAGCGCCCGCGCCGACCGCGAGATCAGGCCCCGCGCCCCCTCGTCGGCGGTGACCGAGCGGGACAGGATCTCCGGCGGGACGACCCGCTCGGTGAGGTCGTAGAGACGTTCGAAGGAACGCCGCGTGCCCGTGGTCAGCTGGCCGATGCCGAACAGGTACTCGCAGACGCGCTTGACCTCCGACCGCTCCCACCACGAGCCCGGCCCGCGGCGCTGCGCGTCCGCCTCCACCGCGCGCTCGATGCCGCCCGCGCCGATCGGGCCCAGCTCCTTGACCACCGACAGGATTTCGTCGACCAGGCCCGGCGACTTCTCGATCAACGGCCCGTAGTGCCGCCACCAGCCGTCGCGCTTGGCGCCCGAGCGGATCAGCGGCCAGTCTTCGATCGGGAGCAGGCTCGCCTCGTGCGCCCACGTCTCCACCAGCAACCGCGGGCGACGCGCCGAGTGCGCCCACGCCGCTTCGTCGAGCATCGCCGGGTCGTACGAGCCCAGCCGCGAGAACACCGGCATGTAGTGGGCCCGGACCGCGACGTTCACCGAGTCCAGCTGCAGCAGCTGGACCCGCGACAACACCCGTTTCAGGTGCTGCCGCGAAGGCACGCCGGAGGGACGCGGGTCGCTGAAGCCCTGTGCGGCCAGGAACGTCTTCCGGGCCGTCGAGACGCTGATCGTTTGCATGATGAGGTCATGGTGCCACCCACCACCGACAAAACCGGCGACCGTCCATCCATGCCCTCACCACCGCCCTCAACGGAGGCGCTTCGCGCCGCTGTACTAATTTCACGACCCATGAGCGACGCCGCCGTCCGCCCCGCCGACCTGTCCGACGCCGCGGAGATCGCCCGCATCCAACGCGACACCTGGCACGCCGCCTACGAAGACCTCCTCGGCAAGCAGGCCCTCGCGCAGCTGGCCGCCACCGACCTGGCCGGCACCTGGGCGGAGACCATCGACTACCCGGACAGCCTCGTGTACGTGGCCACCGAAGGCGAGTTCACCGTCGGCTTCTGCGTCGCCGGCCGCGCGCCCGAAGAGGAGGTCGCCCAAGCCGACGGGAGCCTGCCCGAGGACGCCGGGACGACCGGGCTGATCGCCACCCTGCTCGTCGAGCCGCGCTGGGGGCGCCGCGGGCACGCGGGGCGGCTACTCGCGACGGCCGCCGCGGGCCTGCGGGCCGACGGCGCCTCCCGCGGCATCGCCTGGGTCGCCCAGGGCGACCACGCCACCCTCGCCTTCTACCGCCGGGCCGGCTGGAACCCCGACGGCACCGTCCGCACCCTCGACACCGGCGACCGGATGGTCCGCGAAGTCCGGCTCACCGGCGACCTCGACCTCGAGCTCGCCTGAGTCCCGGAAGATCACCCACCGCATCACGGCGTACATGAACACGCCTTCGCACGCGCCCGCGAGCAGCCGCGAGACGTGGTATTCGACGCCCAGCGCCGTCAACCCGGCGCCCACACCCAGCAGAAACGCCGCGTAATTGACACCGATCGCAATGATGTAAAGCGCGAGTTGGGTTCCGACGGCGGCGTGGGAATGGAAGTTGAACGTCCGGTTCAGCGCGAAGCTCAGCCCGAACGCGCAGACGTAAGCGAGCGTGATCGCCAGCCACACCGGCCAGCCGAACACCCCGTGGAAGACGGTCAGCAGCCCGAGGTCGACGCCGAACGTGAACCCGTTGATGAGGCAGAACCCGAGAAACGTCGGCGCCACGATCCGCGACAGACCCAGTGGCAGCACGCGCACGACGGCCTGGCAGAGGGCGCCGAATCGGTCAGCGGGCGTACGGGGTTGCTCGGCGGCCACCCCGTCATTGTTCCGGCGGAGGGTGACGGGAAGCCGTCCGTCAGGTGATCTTCTGGTGCGGACCACCGGCCGAAAGGTGGGGTCAACCCCAGTGCGCGGAGATTTCGAACTGATAACTTGGAAGAACGCGAGAGCTTTTCAGGAGGTGACACGATGAGCTGGATCCTGCTGACGCTGGGCGTCGCGTTCGGTTCGGCCATCGTGCCGCTGATCAACGCCGAGGTCTTCCTGCTCGGGCTGTGCGCGAGCCAGCCGGGGCTGCACTGGTTGTGGCTGGGGGCGGCGGTGGCGGTCGGGCAGATCGCCGGCAAGACGCTGTACTACCTCGCCGCGCGCGGGACGATCAAGCTGCCGAAGCCGTTGCACGACCGGCTCCACCGCGAGCGGCCCTTGACGCCACGGCGGGTGCGCTGGCAGCTGCGGACCAAGCGGATCCGCGGGTGGGTCGAGCGGCTGCGCGAGCGCTGCCACCGGCACCCGCACTGGATGGCGGGGACGTACGGGGTGAGCTCCCTGGTCGGGCTGCCGCCGTTCATGGCGACGAGCGTGCTGGCCGGGTTGGTGCGAATGCGGCTCGCGACGTTCCTGACCACGGGACTGGCCGGAAGGTGGATCCGCTTCAGTTTGATAGCGGCTTCACCTGCGGTGTTCGCAGGGTGGCTGCACCACTGAGAGCAGGGCGGTCCAGGCGGAGCGGGAGACGGTGAGCTGGCCGAGGTGGCGGGCTTTCGTGTCCCGCACGCCGACGGTCTCGGCGAGGAACACCTCGACACACTCGTCCTTGGCTGTGTAGCTCGACTTCCGCCAGGTGACCACAGTGCCCCCTATCGCGCCATCTCCTGCAGCAGGCTCCGCGATGCCTCTTCGCTCAAAGCCTTGTCGGATAACAGCTTTACCAGCTTCCGATAGCTGGCGATAGCGTCCAACTCGTTGATGAAGGCGCTTGCGTGGTGATGCTCCAACAGAACGATCGCCGGGTCGCTCGGGAACTCGTACAGAGCGAACATACCGCCCTTGCCTGGGTGGTAACCCACGTCGGCAGGCACGATCCGCACTGAAATGTTAGATGTAACAGCTAAGCGCAGCAGGTAATCGATCTGGTCGGACATGATGTCCGCATCGCCGACCACCTCGCGGATCGCCAACTCGGAGATGAGGGCCTGGACCCGAACCGGCTCATAGCCGGAGAGAATGCGTTGCCGTTTCAAGCGGGCCATCAGCCGCACATCTACTTCCTCGACCTTGATGTCGGAGGCGGCGAGCAGAGCGCGGGCGTAGTCGGGAGTTTGCAGCAATCCGGGAATGATCAGCGGCGACCAGTTGGTGATCCGGCTGGCGGTCCGCTCGCACTGGATGACCGCCGTCAGCGCCGCGGGGAGATCCGAGGGGTTGGAGTCCAGCCAGTTGGGGTTCTTGGTGTGCTGCACCAAAGCCAGGATCCGATTGGTCGTGACCCGATCCACTCTCAGGTATCCGAGGATCCGGGCCACCTCCTCGATCGGCGGCACGCGAACCCCCAATTCCCACTGGGACAACAACCGCGGATCCACTTCCAGGGCCCGGGCCAGCTCACGCAACCCGAACTTCCGCGCCTCACGCACCTCACGCAGCGACGCGGACAACGCCCGGCAACCAGGAGAAGACGAAGTCGGTTTCATGCGGCCGATAGTACGAACGCCGCTCATTTCCCGAACGAACGACAACTGTCAGCGAATTGCCACACCACCGTCCCGGCCGCCGCCACCACGAATGCCCACCCGCCGATCGGCTCGGCGAACACCGCCACCAGAAAACAAAAAGCCGAAAACCCGCCCAGCCCGCGGAGCACTCCCCGCATCGTCGCCGCGGCGGCCCGGGTGCCGCCCTGGGCCAGTGCGAACACGGCCACCACGCTGGTCCCGGTCGGGAAGGGGGCGAGGACTCCCGTCAGGTCGGGGCCGAGCCGTCCGGCCGCGGCCGTCAGGACCACGACCAGTACCGCGGTCGCGAGGGCGCGGGCGGGCAGGTCCCACCACGGCAACGTCACCGGCCCCGCCTCCCCCGGCTCCGGCAGCAACCGGATGCCCACCCAGGCCGCCGCCCACGCCAGCCCGAGCGCCACCCACACCGGCACCGGTGCGAACGACAGCGCCAGGTCCAGGGCCAGGCACACGAGCCAGCCGAGGAAAACCGTCCCGACCCAGCCGCGCGCCCGCGACACCCGCGCGAACACCACGCCGAACGCGGCCAGCGACACCAGCCCCAGCAACGACGCCGACGCGGCCCGCGCGACGAACACCGGCCCGTGCTCCAGGTAGGTGATCAGCAGAATCGGCCCGGCAACGACCGGCATGGCGACCAGCAGCCCGGTCACCGCGGGCCCCCACCGCCGCCCGGCGACCGACGAACCCACCACCAGCAACGGCGCCAGGACGAGCTTCAGCAGCAGTATCACCAGCCGGCTCCCACGGGGACCACCACCGAACTCCGCCCCAGCGGGCCGCCCACCACCATCACCGATCCATCCCCACGGCAATCCGCACACAACCGGCCACCACCGGGCCGCCCCACCACCATCACCGAACCGCCCCCGCGCCGATCCGCACGCCACCAAGCCGCCCAGCACTTTCACCGAACCGCCCCCGCGCCGATCCGCGCGCCACCAAGCCGCCCAGCACTTTCACCGATCCGCCCGCACGGCGATCCGCACAAAGCCACCACCAGCAGGCCGCCCGGTCCCGTCAACGGGCCACCCCGCCGCGACCCGTGCGAACCACCCACCGGCAAGCCGCCCAGAGCCGTCAACGGTCGGCCTCCGCCGCGATCCGCACGAAACTGCGCACGAGCGGACCGCCCGCCTTCGGCCACGCCACCACCAGCTCGCTCTCCGGCCGGTCGGACACCGGCACCACCCGCAGCCCCGGCGGGAGCGGCTGGTCCACCGGGGCGAGGGCCGCGATGCCGTTCCACAGCACCGCCTGCAGGCACTCCTGGATCGTCCGCAGAACCGGCGCGTCCGCACCCGGCGGGCCGGCCGTCCAGTACGCCGTCCAGCGGGGGTCGGTGCCGTCCGGGAGGCGGACCCAGCGGCGGCCCGCCAGGTCGCCCGTCGAGACCGTCGTCCGGTCCGCCAGGGGGTCGCCGTCGCGCAGCACCACGCCCACCGGAACCCGGCGCAGCACGTGGACTCCGATCCCCGCCGTGTCGAACGGTGTGCGGGTCAGTGCCACGTCGACCAGGCCGGCGCGCAGCCCGGCCGTCGGGTCGGCGAGGTCCGTCTCGTGCACGCGCACGTCCACCTGCGGGTGCCGTTCGCGGAACCGAGCCACCAGCCGGGCGCCGACCTGCTCGGCGGCGTCCGCCAACGTCCCGACCCTCAGGGTCGCCGCCGCGGTCACGCGGTCTCGGATACGGCCCGCCTGCGCCAGCAGCGCCACCGCTTCGTCGTACAGCACCTCGCCCGCGCCGGTGAGCGTGACGCCCTTGGGCGTGCGGTCGAACAGCGCCGCGCCCAGCTCGTCCTCCAGCCTCCGGATCGCGCGGCTCAGCGGCGGCTGCGCCATGTGCAGCCGCTCCGCCGCGCGCCCGACGTGCCGCTCCTCGGCCACCGCGACGAAGTACCGGAGCGCCCGCAAGTCCATACCCCCACGGTATCGAGTGGCCCGAACCGGTCTTGGACGTCCCGGGCCCCGCGCGCCGAGGATCGGAACCATGCGCATCGGCACCTTCACCTACGACACCACCCGCGACCTGACCGGCGTGGAGACCGCCCCCACCTTGCCGGAGATCTTCGAGCGGGCGATCCGCGGCGAGTTCGACGTCGCCGAACTCGGCCTGACGTTCTACCTGCGGCTGCTCGACGAAGGCACGCCGTTCGTGGCGCTGCCGATCTTCCCCAACCGCGTCTTCCGGCACTCGTGCGTCTTCGTCAACACCCACTCGGGGATCACCGGACCGGGTGACCTCACCGGCCGGACCATCGGCGAGTTCGGCACCTACGGCCAGGACTCGGGCGTGTGGGCCAAAGGCATCCTGATGGACGAGCACGGGTTCCGGCCCGAGGCGAACCGGTGGGTGGTCGGCGGTCTCGAGCACCCCGCCGAGCCGTTCGGCTTCATCCCGCACCCGCATCCCGACGACGTCGACGTCACCGTGGCCGGCGACGGGAAGACGCTCGGCACCATGCTCGACACCGGCGAACTCGACGTGCTGTTCTCGGCCAACGTCCCGCAGTGCGTGCTCGAGGGCTCCCCGAACGTCGCCCGGCTCTTCCCCGACTTCCCGGACCGGGAGCGCGATTACCACCGCCGCACCGGGATCTTCCCGATCATGCACACGGTCGTCGTCCGGCGGGACCTGCTCGCCGGCGACCCCGGCCTGGCCCGGCGCGTCTACACGATGTTCGAAGCCGCGAAGGACGCCGCCACCGCGCGCTACCGCCGGGGACAGCGGCTCTACCAGGTGCAGACCATGCTGCCGTGGGCGAACGCGCTGGTCGACGACACCGTCGCCGAGTTCGGCGAGGACTGGTGGCCCTACGGGATCGCGGCCAACCGCACCGCGCTCGACACCTACCTGCGGTACCACCACGAGCAGGGCCTGTCCGCGCGGCGGTGGCGGATCGAGGAGATCTTCGCGCCGGACCTACTCGGCACGTGAGGCGGCTTCCAGCTCGACGGCCTTCCGCATCGTCTCGCGCGCCCGGCGGCGGTCGCCCGCGATGTCGTAGGCGTACGCGAGCTTGTACCAGGCGCGCCAGTTGTCCTGGTCGGCCTCGACCTCCGCGCGGCGCTCCTCGAACCACGCGTCGGCCGCCTCGCGATCGACCCGGCCCGAGGGGCGGCGCGGGAGGTCGGAGACGTCCGGGAGCGCGCCCTCGGCGTCCAGGCGGCGGGACAGGCGCTGGATCTGAAGGCCGTTGCGCCAGGTCACCACGACCACCCACAGGCCGAGCACCGGCAGCAGCAGGACACCGGCGCCCAGCGCGATGCCGGCGCCCGTGCCGGTCTTGAACAGCGCGATGGCCCTGTCCGCCAGCAGGAACAGGTAGACGACCAGCGCCGCCGTCAGCAGCAGCGCAACGTTGCGGGCCCTCACAGGTCGAGGACGTTTTCCAGGCCGACCGTCAGGCCGGGACGGTTCAGCACCTCGCGCACGCCGAGCAGCACGCCCGGCATGAACGACGTCCGGTCGAGGGAGTCGTGGCGGATGGTCAGGGTTTCCCCTTCACCGCCGAAGAGGATCTCCTCGTGCGCGACCAGGCCCGGGAGGCGGACCGAGTGCACCCGGACCTGCTCGACCGTCGCGCCGCGGGCGCCGTCCAGCTCGTCCGTCGTCGCGTCCGGGCCCGGCGTCACGCCCGCTTCCGCGCGCGCCGCGGCGATCATCCGGGCGGTGTGCGCGGCGGTGCCGGACGGCGCGTCGGCCTTGCGGTTGTGGTGCAGCTCGATGATCTCGGCCGAGGCGTAGAACTTCGCCGCCTGCGCCGCGAACCGCATCGCGAGCACCGCGCCCAGGGCGAAGTTCGGCGCGATCAGCACGCCCAGCGACGGCTTCGGCTCCAGCAGCGCGCGCAGCGACGCCAAGCGCGACTCGCTGAACCCGGTGGTGCCGACGACCGCGTGGATGTCGTGCTCGACCAGGTACTCCAGGTTGCCCATGACGGCGTCGGGGTGGGTGAAGTCCACGACCACCTGGGCGTCGCTCAGTGCCGCGAAGTCGTCGCCCGCGTCCAGCGCCGCCACCAGCTTCATGTCCGAGGCGCCTTCGACGGCCTTCACCACCGTCGCGCCCATGCGGCCGCGGGCGCCGAGCACACCGACGTTGATGGTCATGACGCGATCACCTCGTGCAGGTCGTCCGGAAGGTCGTCGGCGTGAGCGTACGGCCCGACGACCGCCGCGGCCGAGACGCCACCGGGCCGCGCGAACAAAGTGCGAGCGAGCGCACACACGTCCTCGGTGGTGACCGCGTCGATGCGGGCAATCGTGTCGTCGACGCCCAGGTAGCGGCCGTAGTTGAGCTCGTTCTTGCCGATCCGCGACATCCGCGACGACGTGTCCTCCAGGCCCAGCACCAGCCCGCCGCGCAGCTGGCCCTTGGCGCGGGCCACCTCGGCGTCGGTCAGGCCGTCGACGCCGACCTTGTCCAGCACCTCGCGGATGACGCCGGCGACGTCGCCGAGCTTCTCCGGCTGGCAGCCCGCGTACACGGCCAGGTGCCCGGTGTCGGCGTAGCTCGCGACCGACGAGTACACCTGGTACGCCAGCCCGCGCTGCTCGCGGATCTCCTGGAACAGCCGCGACGACATGCCACCGCCGAGCGCCGCGTTGAGGACCGACAGCGCGAAGCGGCGGTCGTCGTGGCGGGACAGCGAGCGCAGGCCGAGCATGACGTGCGCCTGCTCGGTGTCGTCGGTGTGCAGGGCCAGCTTCGGCGGGGTCTTGATCCGGGCCCGGCCTTCGCGGGGCGCGATCGGCGTCGCGGTGCCGGTGAGGCGCTCGCCGAGCGCCTTGCGGACCAGCCGCAGCACCTGGCTGTGGTCGATGTTGCCGGCCACGGACAGGACCATCCGCGGCAGCGTGTAGCGGCGCTTGTAGAAGTTCCGCAACGCGGCCGGGGACATGCCGATGATCGACTTCTCGGTGCCGAGCACCGGGCGGCCGAGCGGGTGGTCGCCGAGGATCGCCGTCACGAACGTCTCGTGCAGCAGGTCCTCGGGGTCGTCGTCGCGCATCGAAATCTCTTCGAGGACGACGCTGCGCTCCATGTCCATGTCGCGGTCGGTGCACAGGGCGTCGAAGACGACGTCGGTGACCAGGTCGACGGCCAGCGGGAGGTCGGCGTCGAGCACCTGCGCGTAGTAGCAGGTGTGCTCCTTCGCCGTGAAGGCGTTGAACTCGCCGCCGACCGCGTCGATCTCCTCGGCGATCTGCGTGGCGTCGCGGTGCTTGGTGCCCTTGAACAGCAGGTGCTCGAGGTAGTGCGCGGCACCGGCGACGGCGGCCGGCTCGTCGCGGGAGCCGATGGCGACCCACAGCCCGACCGTGGCCGAGCGCGACGCGGGGACGTGCTCGGTGATCACCCGCAGGCCGCCGGGCAGGACACTGCGCTTGACGACCGCACCGTCCGGAGTGGACTCCAGCGTGCGGGTGGTGCCGACGGGCTGCTCGTGCCCGGAAACCTGCCGTGCCATTAGTTCCTTACTCACCTTGCCGTGAAGGCCACCTCAGGGGTACCCCCGAGATGGCCTTCACGGATCGAACAAGCGGTGCTTACTTGGCTTCGGCCTTCTCGGCGTCGGCCTTGGGGGCGTCACCCTCGGCGGGCTTGGCGTCCTCGTCCTTGACCACGATCAGGCTGATCTTGCCGCGGTTGTCGATGTCGGCGATCTCGACGCGGAGCTTGTCGCCCACGTTGACCACGTCCTCGACCTTGGCGATCCGCTTACCGTTGCCCAGCTTCGAGATGTGCACCAGGCCGTCCTTGCCCGGCAGCAGCGAGACGAACGCGCCGAACGCGGCCGTCTTCACCACGGTGCCGAGGAAGCGCTCGCCGACCTTGGGCAGCTGCGGGTTGGCGATGGCGTTGATCTTGTCGATCGCCGCCTCCGCCGACGGGCCGTCGGCCGCGCCCACGTAGATCGTGCCGTCGTCCTCGATGGAGATGTCGGCGCCGGTCTCCTCGGTGATCGAGTTGATCATCTTGCCCTTCGGGCCGATGACCTCGCCGATCTTGTCGACCGGGATCTTCACGGAGGTGACGCGCGGCGCGAACGGGCTCATCTCGTCCGGGCCGTCGATCGCCTCGGCGATGACCTCGAGGATGGTGCTGCGGGCGTCCTTCGCCTGCTTCAGCGCGGCCGCGAGGACCTCCGACGGGATGCCGTCGAGCTTCGTGTCGAGCTGCAGCGCGGTGATGATGTCCTTGGTGCCGGCGACCTTGAAGTCCATGTCACCGAGGGCGTCCTCGGCGCCGAGGATGTCGGTCAGCGCCACATAACGCGTCTCACCGTCCACTTCATCGGACACCAGGCCCATCGCGATGCCCGCGACCGGCGCCTTCAGCGGCACGCCGGCGTTGTACAGCGCCATGGTGGACGCGCAGACCGAGCCCATCGACGTCGAGCCGTTGGAGCCCAGCGCCTCGGAGACCTGGCGGATCGCGTACGGGAACTCGTCCCGCTTCGGCAGCACCGGCACCAGGGCGCGCTCGGCGAGCATGCCGTGACCGATTTCGCGGCGCTTCGGCGAACCGACGCGGCCGGTCTCACCGGTGGAGAAGGGCGGGAAGTTGTAGTGGTGCAGGTAGCGCTTCGTCGTCTCCGGGGAGAGCGAGTCGATCTGCTGCTCCATGCGCAGCATGTTCAGCGTGGTGACGCCCAGGATCTGGGTTTCGCCGCGCTCGAACAGCGCCGAGCCGTGCGCCCGCGGGATCACGGCGACCTCGGCCGAAAGCGACCGGATGTCGGTGAGGCCACGGCCGTCCATCCGGATCTTCTCCGTGAGGACGCGCTGGCGCATGATCTTCTTCGTCAGGGCCTTGAACGCCCCGCCGATCTCCTTGTCACGGCCTTCGAAGGCTTCGCCCTCGCCAAGGCCGATCTTCTCGATCACGGCGGCCTTGACCTCGTCGGTCGCGGCGTCGCGGTCCTGCTTGCCGGCGATCTGCAGCGCGCGGGCCAGGTCGTCGGTGGCGATCGCCGCGACGGCCTCGTAGACGTCCGGCTGGTAGGCCGGGTAGACCGGGAACTCGCCGGTCGGCTTGGCGGCCTCGGCGGCCAGGCGCTGCTGCGCCTCGCACAGGACCTTGATGAACGGCTTGGCGGCCTCGAGGCCCTCGGCGACCGAGGTCTCGTCCGGCGCCTTGCCGCCCGCGGCGATCAGGTCGAGCGTGTGCTCGGTGCCCTCGGCCTCGACCATCATGATGGCGACGTCGTCACCGACGATGCGGCCGGCCACGACCATGTTGAAGGTCGCCTTCTCCAGCTGCGACCAGGTCGGGAACGCGACCCACTGGTCCTCGATCAGCGCGACGCGCACGCCGCCGACCGGGCCGGAGAACGGCAGGCCGGCGATCTGGGTCGACGCCGAAGCGGCGTTGATGGCCAGCACGTCGTACGGGTCGTCCGGGTTGAGGCTCTGGACGGTGATGACGACCTGGATCTCGTTGCGGAGGCCGTCGGCGAACGACGGGCGCAGCGGGCGGTCGATCAGGCGGGCGGTGAGGATCGCGTCGGTCGACGGGCGGCCCTCACGGCGGAAGAACGCGCCCGGGATGCGGCCCGCGGCGTACATGCGCTCTTCGACGTCGACGGTGAGGGGGAAGAAGTCGAAGTGCTCCTTCGGGTGCTTCGACGCGGTCGTCGCCGAGAGCAGCATGGTCTCTTCGTCGAGGTACGCGACGACGGCGCCGGCGGCCTGGCGCGCCAGCCGGCCCGTCTCGAAGCGGACGGTGCGGGTGCCGAACCGGCCGTTGTCGATGACGGCTTCGGTCTCGTGCACGGTGACTCCGGTGGAGTCGGTCATAGATGTTTCTCCTCTTTGGTTCCTTCTACTGGCGCGAGTCTCCCACCCTGGGACCCGTTTCGCCTGAGGACGCTCGAGGAATGAGGCCGGTCTTCGATCGAAGCTCCCGGGACGCTTCCCGGGAACCACTACCGAGGACCGGCGGACGGACCCTCGTGCGCGCTCGCGCCATCTTGTGGCGAGGGGGAGCGACCTCGTGGTCACTCCCCCTCGGGTAAAGCTATCGGCGCAGGCCGAGGCGCTGGATCAGCGCACGGTAACGCTCGATGTCCACCTTCATCACGTAGTTCAGCAGCCGGCGGCGACGGCCGACCAGCAGCAGGAGCCCGCGACGCGAGTGGTGGTCGTGCTTGTGAGCCTTGAGGTGCTCGGTGAGGCCGACGATGCGCTTGGTGAGCAGCGCCACCTGGGCCTCGGGGGATCCGGTGTCCGAGTCGTGCACGCCGTACTCGGCCAGGATCGACTTCTTCTCTTCGGTGGACAGCGCCACTTGTGTTGCTCCTCGAAATATTCAGTGCCGTGCGGCCCCGGACGCCGGATGCACGCCGGGAAGACGGTCACGGCCGCCACGGACTGCAGCCGGACCCGATCGTCGAGGTTACCAGCCCGCTGAACACGCTGTTCAGGCGCGGTCCAGCTCGAAGGTGCGGGCCACCCGGTAGCGGGGAGCACCCCGTTCGCGTTCGCTGGTCATCAGCGCCACTTCGGTGGCCGGCCACCACCGGCTCGTGAAATCCGCGAGACGCTCTGTCCAACGCGCGGCGAGCCCGGGTTCTTCCCGGGGGAACCGCGCGAGCGTCAGGTGGGCCCGGTAGGGCCTCGGTTCGGCACCGGCGCCCGCGGCGTTCGCGAGCGGTGTCAGCTCCGTTCCGGCGACAGTCAACCACAGCACCCCGGGGAACGTCGCGGCCTTTTCCAGCCGGACGTCGACGCACCGGCGGCCGGCCAGCCGCTCGCCCAGCCAGGCCGCGCGCGTCCCGACGTCGTCCTGGCCGTAGTAGGCGAGAGTGACGTGCCAGCGCTCGGGCGGCTCCCAGCGCAGGCCGCTGTCCCGTGCGCCGAGCTCCGCGGCGATCGCCGCGACGACGTCCTCCGGCGGGAGCAGGGCGCTGAACAGGACCGGCATCAGGCGCCGTTGCCCGCCCGGCGGAGCAGGTCGGCGATGGCCGGGAAGTCGTCGTCGAGGCGCTTGGCGGCCTCGCCGAGGTCCTCGTCCTCGGCCAGGTCGCGCAGGTAGGCGAGGACTTTCGCGTCCTCGTTGACCACCGGGATGTTGTCGCGGCCGACGGTGGGCCGGGAGTCACGGACGTCCTCCATCGCGGCCAGCATCGCGTCACGGTTGCCCGCCGCGACCTCCGGCACCAGGATCTTGCGCTCGAGCATGATCATCCTGGCCAGCACGACCGGGTTGCCGATCTTCGCCCGCCGCCCGCTCATCACCTGGCTGAGCATGGGGGCGCTGATCCCGAGGACCTCCGCCAGGAACGCCTGCGAAACGTCGAACGCGACGACGAGCCGGCGCACGCGGTCGCCGAGCGGCTCCCCGTACCACTCGCGCTGCAACGCGATGTTCCGCTGGACGATCTTGTGGTCCTCCACCAGTCTCCTGCTCCCCTGTTTTCACGAGCACAGCGCGCACACCGTCGTGAGCACAGTCGCGCACACCGTCCGTGAGCATCTTGCCATCGCTGCCCGGTTCGTGGACGCGGAATCCCCTATTCGTCCCCGGTCAGGGCGTCCGGGGGCAGTTCGAGTGCCTTTCTCGTCGCCACCACGTCGTCGTCGATCTGCGCGACGAGCCCGGCGGAGTCGCCGAACCGGACCTGGTCACGCAGCCGCGTCACGAAGTCGATGGCCACGTGCTGGCCGTAGTAGTCCTCGTCGACGTCGAGGACGAACGCCTCCACGGTGCGCTCGCGGCCGGAGAACGTCGGGTTGGTGCCGACCGAGACCGCGGCGCGCAGCCGGCGCGCCGGGTCTGCCGAACGGGTGAACCACGCGCTGTAGACGCCGTCGGCCGGGACGGCGGCGAACCGCGGGGTCGACAGGTTCGCCGTCGGGTAGCCGAGCTCGTGGCCCCGGCCGTCGCCGCGCACGACGATGCCTTCGAGGCGGTGCGGGCGGCCGAGCGCTTCGGCCGCGGCGACCACGTCACCGGCGTCGATGCACGACCGGACGTAGGTGCTGGAGAAGGTGATCGCCGACTGGTCCTCTTCGGACAGTTCCTTGCCCTGCAGCTCGGCGCCGTACGCGGCGAAGCCGAACCGGCGGCCGAGGGCGCGCAGCAGCTCGACGTCGCCGGCCGCCTTGGCGCCGAAGGTGAAGTTGTCCCCGACGATCACCGCGGCCGCGTGCAGCCGGTCGACCAGCACCTCGTGCACGAACTCCTCCGGCCCCAGCCGGGACAGCTCCAGGGTGAACGGCAGCACGCAGAACACGTCGACGCCGAGGCTTTCGACGATCTCGGCCTTGCGCCGCAGCGTCGTCAGCTGCGCCGGGTGGCTGCCCGGGCGCAGCACCTCCGACGGGTGCGGGTCGAACGTCAGCATGACGCTCGGCAGGCCGCGCTCGGCGGCCGCCGCGACCGTCCGGTTGATCAGCTCCTGGTGCCCGCGGTGGACACCGTCGAACACGCCGATGGTGACCACGCACCGGCCCCAGCTGCCGGGAAGGTCCCCCAGCCCACGCCACCGAAGCACGTCACACTCCTGTCTCTCGAACCCACCCTAGGCGGGCAGCAACACGACGACCGCGCGGGACACGCCCTGTTCGTCGGCGGCCAGCGCGAGCACCCGGCCGTCGGGACCGAAGAGCCCGTAGGTGCCCTCGATGCCGGCGGCCGGGATGCGCTGGCCGTGGCGGACCGCCTTCGCCGTGGCGGCGTCGAGATCCCGGCGGGGGAACGCGGCGGCGACGGCGGCGTCGAGGTCGAGGCTCAGTTCGGGCTGTTCTTCGAGCTGGTCGAGCGTCCTCGCCCTGGCCAGGGTGAAGGGGCCGACGGTGGTGCGCCGGAGGGCCTTCAGGTGGCCGCCGACGCCGAGGTCGGCGCCGAGGTCGCGGGCCAGCGCGCGGACGTAGGTGCCGGAGGAGCACTCGACGACCGCGTCGACCTCGACGTGGTCCTCCTCGTGGCGGACGGCGAGGACGTCGAAGCGGTAGACGGTGACCGGGCGGGCCGGGATGACGACGTCCTCGCCGGCCCGGACCCGGGCGTAGGCGCGCTTGCCGTCGATCTTGACCGCGCTGACCGCGCTGGGGACCTGCTGGATGTCGCCGGTGAGCTTCTCGACGCCGCTCGCGATGTCCTCGTCCGTCGTCTGCGCGGTGTCCGCGGTGGTGAGGACTTCGCCCTCGGCGTCGTCGGTGGTCGTGCTGCTGCCGAGGCTCAGCGTGGCGAGGTAGGTCTTGCGGTCCAGGGCCAGGTGGCCGAGCAGCTTGGTCGCGCGCTCGATGCCGAGCACGAGCACCCCGGTGGCCATCGGGTCGAGCGTGCCGGCGTGCCCGACCTTGCGGGTGCCCATGATGCGGCGGGCGCGCGCGACGACGTCGTGCGACGTCATGCCGGCGGGCTTGTCGACGATGAGCAGGCCGGGAGGCGGGGCGGGACGGCGGGGCGGTTTCGGGCTCGACACGCGGCAACCCTAGCTGCCGCTTGTCGAGGTCCGGATGACGGCCGCTTCCCCGCCCGGCCCGGGCTTTCCCGCGTTCCGGCAGCCACCATGGCGGGGTGACGGAGATCGAAGTCCGGGCCGCCCGGCCCGCCGAGCTGGAAGAGGTCGCCGCGCTCAGGTGGCGCTGGGTGGCCGAGCGGGACGGGCTGCCCGAAGGGGGCCGCGAGGCGTTCGTGCGGGCCTTCGCCGCCTGGGCGCGGGAGAACGCGGCCACCCACCGGTGCCTCGTCCTGGTGCGCGACGACCGCGTGCTCGGGATGGCGTTCCTGGCGATCACCCCGCGCGTGCCGACGCCGGCGGCGCCGTCGCGGGCCGCCGGGGACCTGCAGAGCGTGTACGTCGTGCCGGAAGCGCGGGACGGCGGCCTCGGCGGCCGGCTGATCGACGGCGCCCTGCGGCTCGCCGCGGAGCTGGGGCTGGAGCGGGTCACCGTGCACTCGTCGCCGCGGGCCGTGCCTGCCTACCGGCGGCGCGGGTTCGCCGTGGCGCCGGAGCTGCTGCAGGCGGTCACGCTGCGACGATCGGTGTCTCCGGGAGAGCGGCGTCCCAGCGGCGGCGGGTGATCCGCACCGGCAGCTCCTCGCCGCGGGCCTCGGCCAGGAACAGGTGGGTGCGGGTGCGGCGCCACCACACGAGCATCCGGACCGTGCCGAAGGCCAGCACCGCGACCAGCGCCAGCAGGGAGACCCGGAAGTCCCCGCCGGTGGTCTGGAGCAGCACGCCGACGGCGAGGGCGGCGAACGTCGTCGCCACGAAGCCGCCGACGTTGACCACGCCCGTCGCCGTCCCGACCCGGCTGAGCGGGTTGTAGTCGCGGGCGAGCGCGAAGCCGATCATCGAGGCCGGGCCGCCGAGGGCAAGGAAGGCGAACGCGGGCACCAGCACCGGCAGCGGCACCTGGCCCGGCCAGCCCAGCAGCACCGCCCAGACCAGCACGGCCCCGCCGATGTAGCCGCCGACCAGCGGCATCCGCAGCGACGGCCGCCGTCCGATCAGGCCGCCCAGCAGCGGGCCGCCCGCCATCGAGCCGAAGACGAACACGGTGAGCATCGCGCTCGCCGTCGCCTTCGCCTGGCCCTGCCCCTGGACCAGCCAGGGGACGCCCCAGAGCAGCGTCAGGACGTTCGGGGCGAACATCGTGCTGAAGTGGACCCAGAAGCCCAGGCGCGTCCCCGGCGTCCGCCAGGCCTCGGCGACCTGGTGGGCGAGCTCGCGGGGCCGGACCGCCTCGCGGACCGGCTCCGGGGTGCCCGCCGGGACGTCACGGACGCGGAGGGCGACGACGAGGGTGTAGAGCACCGTGATCACGCCGACCGCGAGGAAGGTGGGGGTCCAGCCGGCGCCGTCGAGGACCAGGGCGAGCGGAACGGTGGCGGCGAGGTTGCCGATGTAGCCGACGGCCGCGGTGAACGACGTCAGGAGGGCGTACTGGCGGCCCGGGAAGTGGGCCGCGACCAGGCGGAGGACGCTGACGAAGGTGAGCGCGTCGCCGAGGCCGAGTACCCCGCGGGCGAGCAGGCCGAGGCCGTAGGAGTGGGCGACGCCGAGCAGGAGCTGACCGGCGCCGAGCACCAGCACGGCGACGGTGAGGACGCGGCGGGGACCGTAGCGGTCGACCAGGACGCCGGTCGGGATCTGCATGGCGGCGTACACGCCGACCTGCAGGACGGTGAAGGTGCCGAGCGCGGCCGCGCCGACGCCGAAGCGCTCGGCGGCCTGCAGCCCGGCGACGCCGAAGGACGTCCGGTGGAAGACGGCGAGCAGGTAGACGGTGACGGCGGCGAGCCAGATCAGCCAGGACCGGGCGGTGGCACGGCCGGTGGCGGGCACGGGTTCCTCCAGGGTTGAGCGAGTTCGGGGCGCAGGACGCCCACGCTGCCGTCCCTACTACTTGTATCGCCTAAGCAACCACGAACCATAGCCGCGAACCGGGTGGTCTTCCCCACAGGTAACCCCCATCACCCGAGCTCAGAGGGTCGGCCGGCGTACCTGGAGGGTCGGTTTGCGTACCTGGAGGGTCGGTTCGTGAGCCGACCCTCCAGGTACGCAGGCCGACCCCGTGGGTACGCGGGCCGACCGTCCGGGTACGGGTCAGGTGGGGCGGGTGGCGCCGGTGATCGCCCAGTTTCCGGAGCGCCAGCGGGCCAGGACCGCGGCGAGGCGGAGGAGCATGAAGAGGGAGAGGCCGGTCCAGATGCCCGTGAGGCCCCAGCCGAAGGCGAGGGAGGCCCAGATCAGCGGGAGGAAGCCGAGGGCCGCGCTGCCGAGGGTTGCGTTGCGGAGGAAGGCCGCGTCGCCCGCGCCGAGCAGCACGCCGTCCAGGGCGAAGACCACGCCCGCGATCGGCTGGAGGGCCACGAAGAACCACCAGGCGTGCGGGATCTCCGCCAGCACGCCCGGGTCGGACGTGAACGCGTGCGGCAGCACCCACGACAGCGCCGCGAACAGCACGCCCAGGAAGCAGCCCATCAGCAGCCCGTACCCGGTGATCTGCGACGCCACCCCGCGCGCCTGCCGGGCCGAGTTCGCCCCGAGCGCCGCCCCGACCAGCGACTGGGCGGCGATCGCCACCGAGTCCAGCACCAGCGCGAGGAACGTCCAGAGCTGCAGCACGACCTGGTGCGCCCCGACCGCCTCGGTCGACGTCCGGGCCGCGACGGCCGCCGCCGAGACGAAGCACGCCTGGAACGCCAGGCTGCGCAGCACCAGGTCGCGGCCCAGGCCGAGCTGGGCGCGCATCACCTTGAAGTCCGGCCGCAACCCGGCCTTCTCGCGCACCAGCGCCAGGATGAACAGCGACGCCGAGATCACCTGCGCGACGACGTTCGCGATCGCCGAGCCCTCCAGCCCGAGCCCCGCCCAGTACACCAGCACCGGGCACAGCACGGCCGAGATGCCGTTGCCCGCCAGCACGTACCGCAACGGCTTCGCGGCGTCCTGCACCCCGCGCATCCAGCCGTTGCCGGCCATGGTGACCAGGATCAGCGGCGCCCCGAACAACGCGATCCGCAGCCACGACACGGCCGCCGACGCGATCTCGTCACTCCCCGAAAGCACCCGCGCGATCGGCCAGGCCAGCAGCTGCCCCGCGGCCAGCACGACGAGCCCGACGAACACCGCCAGCCACGTCGCCTGCACGCCCTCGCGGACCGCGTCGGCCCGGCGGCCGGCGCCGTGCAGCCGGGCCGTGCGGGACGTCGTGCCGTAGGACAGGAACGTCAGCTGGCTCGACACCTGGGCCAGCACGACGCCGCCGAGCGCGAGCCCGGCCAGCGACAGCGCGTCGAGGTGACCGACCACGGCGGTGTCCACCAGCACGTACAGCGGCTCGGCGGCCAGCACCCCCAGTGCGGGCACGGCCAGCCCCAGCACGCGCTTCGCCGGAACCCGCTCGATCTCCTCCACGTTCGCCACGAAACGGACTCTAACCGCCGCCACCCACAGTTCTGAGCGGCGGGAACCCGGGAACTTTCCGGCCCCGCCGTCCGACGGGCCTACAGCAGCGGCGCCCGCTCCAACGCCTCCCGCAGGCCGGCGATGACGTCCGGAGCCGAGCCCGCGATCGTGCAGCCTGCCGCCTGCCGGTGCCCGCCGCCGCCGAACTCCGCCGCCACCGCCGAGACGTCGATCCCGATGCTGCGCAACGAGATCTGCCACTGTCCCAGGTGGGCGGGGTCCTGTTTGAGCACGGCCGCGACCGCCGCCTCGCGCACCGAGCGGACGACGTCGATCACCGACTCGACCTCCTCGCCGCGCACCGTGCGGGCCGCGTCGGCGGACACCACCGCGTGCACGAAACCCCGGCCCTGCGCGGCATCCGGCTCCAGCCGGGCCTCGCGCAGCACCGACGAGAGCATCGGCAGCCAGGTGAACGGCCGCTCGTCGACGATCCGCCGCACGATCACCTCGGGGTCCGCCCCGGCCTCCAGCAGCCGCGCCGCCATCCGGTGCGTCTCCGGGCTGGCCCGGCGGAACCCGCTGGTGTCGGTGACGATCCCGGCGTAGATCCCGCGCGCGATCGGCTCGTCCAGCTCCACCCCCATGGCGTCGAGGATCCGGAACACCAGGACCGCGCTGGCCTCGGCGCTCTCGTCGACGACGTGGCAGGTGCCGTAGAACGTGTTCGTCGCGTGGTGGTCGATCACCAGCACCGCCCCGGCCGGCTCGACGCGCCCGGCGAGCCGGCCGAGCCGCTTCGGCGTCGGCGTGTCGACGCAGACGAGCAGGCCGTCGGCGTCCGGGAGGTCGTCCGGGTGGGTGAGCAGGCCGTCCTCGTCGAGCCACCGGAGCGTCTCCGGGGCCTCGTCGGGCTCGCCGAAGGAGACGCGCACCGCCGCTCCGCGTTGCCGCAGCGCCCGGCCGAGGGCCAGCGCGCTGCCCAGCGCGTCCGCGTCCGGCCGCACGTGGCCGAGGATCGTCACGTCGACGGCCGCCGCGAGCAGGGCCGCCGCGTCCCGGATGTCCTGCGCCGAAGTAGGGGTCACGGTGCGTCACGCTACGCTCTGCGTGATGCCTGAGTACGCGATGCTGGTCTACCCCTCGGCCAACCGGGTCTACGCCGCCTCCTCCCCCGCGCTGCTGCGCGCCGAGCTGGCGGTGTTCGGCGCGGGCCTGGCGGCCGAGCTGTCCGCGATCGAAGAGGTCGAGCTCGGCGGCGTCGGCTACGTCCGCTTCACCAGCTCCGCGCCCCTCGGCGAGCGCGACCTCGCGCTGCTGTCCAACCTCTCGTCGC
The DNA here is from genome assembly GCF_040610315.1 of Amycolatopsis sp. NPDC004169. NCBI lineage: Bacteria > Bacillati > Actinomycetota > Actinomycetes > Pseudonocardiales > Pseudonocardiaceae > Amycolatopsis > Amycolatopsis sp. NPDC004169. The sequence continues at coordinate 122,356 of NZ_JBEXMD010000023.1, read as the reverse complement.
TGTACGCGCTGTTCGAGCTCGGTGACGGCGTCCTCCGTCCGGTGCCGGTGACACCGCTGGCGATGGCCGACTCGGACCTGCTGACCATCCAGAAGTACCCGGGCAAGACCAACGAGCTGTTCACCAAGCTGCTGGTGAACGTCACCCTGATGGCGACGGCGGACCCGTTCTCGGGCCGGCCGAAGTACCTGCTCGACCCGCTGTGCGGCCGCGGCACCACGCTGAACCAGGCGATGATGTACGGCCTGCACGCGACCGGCCTGGACGTCGACACCAAGGACTTCGAGGCGTACGAGGCGTTCATCAAGACGTGGCTGCGGAACAAGCGCGTGAAGCACACCGCGGAGTCGGGTCAGCTGCGGCGCAACAAGGTCCGCCTCGGCCGGCGGCTCGACATCGAGTACGCGCTGGACAAGGAAGCCTACAAAGCGGGCGACACGCGCAAGCTCACCTACTTCAACGCCGACACCCTGACCACCGACGAGGTGCTGCGCGCGAACTCCTGCGACGTGATCGTCACCGACGCGCCGTACGGCGTCCAGCACGGCAGCCACCGCGAAGCCGGGTTGCAGCGGAGCCCGCGCGACCTGCTGGCGGCCGCCGTTCCGGTGTGGACGCGGGTGCTGAAGCCCGGCGGCGCGCTCGGGATTTCGTGGAACACCACCGTGCTGCCGCGGGAAGAGCTGGTCGCGGTGCTGGGCAAGGCCGGGCTGGACGTCCGCGAAGGCGGGCCGTGGGCGGAGTTCGCCCACCGCGTCGACCAGGCCATCCTGCGTGACCTGGTCGTCGCGGTGAAGCCGGCGTCCTGAGCTACCGGGTGAGTTCCGCCGGCGCCTGACCGTTCTCCGCCGGCGCCGCGGCGGGCGCGGGCGACGGGCTCAGGCCGCGCTTCACCGAGTCCAGGATGGACAGACCCTGGCCGACCAGCCCGGCGGCCATCTCCCCGAGGCCGTCGGCGCCGTTGAGGATGTTGACGTTCGCCCCGGACAGCCCCCGCCCGGCCTCCTTGACGATCTGCGGCAGCTGGTCGATGAGCATCCGGTCGAGCGCGACCCGGTTGTTCGACGCCGCGGCTTCCGCCTGCACGCGCATCTTCTCCGCCTCGGCCAGCGCCAGGATGCGGATCCGCTCGGCCTCGGCGTCGGCGGGCTTGATCACCTCGGCCACCAGCTGCTGCTGCCGCAGCTCGGCTTCGCGCTGGGCCAGCTCGGTGCGCGCGTCGATGACCTCCTGCTGCGCCTTCGCCTGCGCGAGCGGGCCGGCCTGGGCCGCCTGGGCCTGCGCCGCGTCGACCTCGGCGCGGTACTGCGCCTGCACGATCGACGTCTGCCGGGCGTACTCGGCCTGCGTCCGCTGCGACTTCTGCTCCGCCTCGGCCGCCGCCTGGTTCGCCACGGCCTGGGCGATCTGCGCGTCCCGCTGGATGGCGGCGTTGTGCGGCGCGGCCATCGCGGCGATGTAGCCGAGCTTCATGTCGTCGATCGACTGGATCTGCAGCGCGTCGACGGTGAGGCCGATCTTGGCCATCTCGACCGCCGAGCCGTCGAGCACCTCGGTGGCGAGCTTCTGCCGCTCGGTGATGATTTCCTCGACGGTCATCGACCCGATGATCGACCGCAGGTGACCGGCGAAGATCCGGCCGGTCAGCACGGACATCTGGTCCTGGTCGGAGAGGAACCGCTGGCCGGCGTTGACGATGCTCTCGGTGTCGTTGCCGACCTTGAACGCGATCACCGCCCGGACCGTGAGCGCGATGGCCTGCTTCGTCACGCACACCTCGGTCACCTCCGCCTCGCACATGGCGAGCGTGAGGAACCGGACTTTCCGGAAGACCGGCATGACGAACGCGCCGTGGCCGGTGACGACCCGGAACGGCGACGCGCCCTTGCTGCTCTTGCCCCCGGAGATCAGCATCGCCTCGTTGGGGGCGGGCACGCGGTAACCGAACATCGGCTGTCCTTCGACTGCACTATGAAGCGGGATCCGAGGCGTCCCACGCCACGACGTCGACCGTGCGCCGGCCCCGGGTGTCCACGACCAGGACGGTCGTGCCCTTCGGCAGCTCCGTGTCGGACCAGGCAAGGAAGGTTTCCAGGCCGCCCCTGATCCTGATCAGCACCTCACCGGGGCCCCGCTGCCCGCGGGTGCCGACCAGGAGGACTCCGGTGCGGCCGGACGGGGAAAGGTCGGAGTGCACGCGGTGCCGACCTCCCCTCGGTGGCCGTCTCGGTGCGGGTTGACCCCCGCTACCCCCATTGTGCTCCCGCCGGGGACCCGCCGTGGGCACTGTGAGGTTCCGATCAGGCGGGCAACCGGGCGTACGGCCACGGCTATACTCCGGGTGTGAGCGTCGAGCAGCGTCCCCTCCGCGCGGACGCCCGGCGCAACCGGGAGGCGCTGGTCGCCGCGGCGCGGGAAGTGTTCGGCGCCAAGGGGGTCGACGCCCCGCTCGACGAGATCGCGCGGCGCGCCGAAGTCGCCATCGGCACCCTCTACAACCGGTTCCCGACGCGGGCGGACCTCGTCGAGGCGGCGTTCCTGCCGGTGCTGCAGGAAGCCGAGGCCGTGCTCGAGGAAGCCCTCGCGTGCGAAGACCCGTGGGCCGGGTTCGTCCTGTTCGTCGAGCGTTCGGTGCTGATGCAGGTTTCCGACCGCGGCTTCACCGAGGTGTGCTCGCGGACGTTCGACCCGGCCTCCGGGCTGGAGAAAGCCAAGCAGGCCAACGGTTCCCGGATGCAGCGGATCGTCTCGCGCGCCCAGGACGCGGGCGTGCTGCGCCCGGACTTCGAGCTGGTGGACTTCGCGGTGGTGTTCGCGGCGGCCGCGGCGGCGCAGGACTGGCGGCACGGGGTCGCGCTGGTGCTCGACGGCCTGCGCCCGTGAGCTGGCTCGCCGACACCGCCACGTCCTACGACACGGTGGCTTCGAGCTACGCCGAGTTCGTTTCCGGCGTGCTCGAGAAGCAGCCGTACATGCGGGCGGCCCTGGCGTTGTTCGCGGCGGAGGTCGACGGCCCGGCGCTCGACGTCGGCTGCGGGCCCGGGCACTTCACGGCGCACCTGGCTTCGCTGGGGGTCGACGCCTCCGGCATCGACCTGTCACCGGGCATGGTGGACCTCGCCCGGCGCACCCACCCGGAGCTGCGGTTCGACGTGGGATCGATGACGGATCTCCCGCTCGGCGACGCTTCGGTGGCCGGGGTGCTGGCGTTCTGGTCGCTGATCCACGTCCCGGACGAGGAGGTGCCGGCGGCGCTGGGGCACTTCCACCGCGTGCTGCGGCCGGGTGGCCTGCTGGTGATCGGCTACCACGTCGGCGTGGGCACGCGGCGGAAGACCTCGGGCTACGGCGGCCACCCGATGCGGGTCGACGTCCACCTCCGGCAGCCGTGGTGGCTGGCGCGCCGGGCGCGGGCGGCCGGGTTCACGGTGGACGCGGAATGGCTGCTGGACCCGGGCGCCGAGGTCGCGCAAGCCATCCTGTTCGCTTCGCGCTAGGGCCGGGCCGCCTCGAGCACCGCGAGGTCACGCACGGCGTAGCGGTGGTGCTCGGCTTCTTCCTTCAAGACCACCTTGAGGCAGCGGCGCACGACGTACTCCTGGTCGGGGTACGGGTCGGCCGGCTTGCGGCGGCACACCCGGTCGAGCCCGGCCGGGGTGAGCCCGTCGAGGACCTGCCGCATCGCGGCCATGCGGGCGAGCCGCGGCGCGAGTACTTCGTCGAGCGTCGGCGTGGCTTCGAGGGTGAGGTTCGCCGCCACGTCCGCAGGCGTTGCTCCGGCGGGCAGGCCCAGCGGGTGGTAGGGCGTGTCCTCTTCGAGCACGGCGTTGCCGAGCCAGGCATCGGCGGCGAACAGCAGGTGCCGTTGCGTCTCGACGAACGACCATTCGCCGCCGACCCGCTCGTGCAGGTCGGCCTCAGGGAGCAGCCTCGCCCGGTCGAGCGTCGCGGCCCACCCGCTCTCGACGGCATCCCAGGCGACCCGGTAGTCCTCGGGGGTGACCGCCTCCCGCGCCAGCACCCGCGCGGGGTACCGCCAGTCGAGCTCGGCCTCGACGTAGGCGGTCACGTCGACGTCGTTGACGACGACTCGTTCGAAGTCGCCGCCGAGGTAGACGTCGCTGCCGTAGCAGTCGACGATCTTCAGGCCGCTCACCTCGCAGTCGCGGATCTCGAGACCGGCGAGGTCGCAGAGGTGGATCCGGGCACCGCGGAACTGGTCGGTCTGGGCGTGTTCGGAGGCCATCGGGGCAGTCTCGCGGACTCCCTCCGCCTGCGCCATGGTTCAGGCGAAGGGTTGCTCGGCGAAGCTGAGCCCACCACGCTGGGCGAGGGTCAGCACCTGCCGGTCCACGTGCTGCGGTGGCCGGCGGAAGTACTGCCGGAACCCGCGGGCCCGGAGCTTCAGGTCGAACTCGTGCCCCTCCACGTGCCACACCGGGTACGGCTTGTCGTCCGGTGGGTCGAGGCGGTGGAGGTCCGCGATCTCCAGGCTGCTGTTTAGCGGGCCGATGGTGCCCGTGATGTCCCAGGCTTCGTCGAACACCAGGGTCGCCGGAGTGATCCAGAACGTGAAGTGCTTCTCACGCCGGGCGGGCTCGACCCAGCGGACGATGTAGTCCAGGTCCAGCAGGAGCCGGCCCGGTGGCGGGTCGTCGTCCTCGAGGTAGGCGAGTGCGTGGATGCGGCTGTCGTGCCAGCCCATCTGCGGGAAGTCCGCGTCGGTCCACACCGCCTTCGACAGGCCGGACGGGTCGGTCATGCCAGCTTCTCCCCCACGAACTTCACGATCTCCGGCAGCACGCCCCGCCAGTACTCGTCGTCGTGGCCGCCCGGGGTGAACCGGGACACCTGCGGCGACACCGCCTTCACCAAGCGGCGGTCCGCAGCCCGGAACGGGTCCGACTCGCCGCACCACACGCCGAGGGTTGCGGGGCGCAGGTCGGCAGTGTGCAGGAGGGGTTCCTCCGCCCGCCAGTTGTTTTCGCCGGCGAACACCTTGCGGCTGCGGGCGTCCGGCCAGCTCACGAACAGTGCCGCGCTCGCCGTCGCGACCGCCTGCACTTCCGGGTGCGCGCGGGCGAAGCGCAACGCTCCGAAGCCCCCCATCGAAATGCCGAACACCGCCGACGGTGGACGCAGGTCGCGGGCCGCCAGCCAGGCGGGGACCTCTTCGGTCAGCATGCGCTGCGGGTCGTCGGGACCGTCGGTTTTCACCCAATAGTGGTCACCGTCGACGGCCGCGATCGCGAACGGTGGCGTTCCCGCGCGGACAGCCGCCGTCAGGACGTCCGGGACGCCGAGGGAGAGGAACGTCCGGGCCTGGGCGCCGCGGCCGTGCAGGGCCAGGCACACCGGCAGGCCCGCCGACGGCACCCCGGACGGGGTGATCAGAACCAGGTCGACGTCGGTACCGCGGGCCGCCGAGGCCATGCGCTGGACCGTCACCGGCTCGGACAACCCCGACGGGCGGGTCGGCACCGGTACCGGCGCCGGGCCCGGCGGGGGTCCGGACGGCGAGCAGCCCGCCAGCAACGCCAGTGCGCTGCCGGCGAGCAGGCCGCGGCGGGAGAGCACGGGTCAGCCCCGGCTCTCCTCCTCCGCGAACTCGTCGTCGTCTTCGGTGTCTTCACGCGGCGCCTTGTACGGGTCGGCTTCGCCCGCGTGCTGGGCGCCCGTCGCGCGGCGGGCGACCTCGGCGTCGGCCTCACGGGCCTTGGCCAGCAGGTCCTCGATGCGCTTCGACTCCTCGGGAATCGTGTCGGCGACGAACGTCAGCGTCGGCGTGTAGCGGACGCCGGTGCCCTGCCCGACCTTCGTGCGCAGCACCCCGCGCGCCGATTCGAGGGCGGCCGCCGCGCCGGCGAAGTCCGGGACGGAGTCCAGCTTCTCGCCGAGGACCGTGTAGTACACCGTGGCGTCGTGCAGGTCGCCGGTGACCTTCGTGTCCGTGATGGTCACGTAGTCCAGCCGGGGGTCCTTGACCTCGTGCTCGATCGCGGACGCCACGATCTGCGAGATCCGCTTCGCGAGCTTGCGAGCCCGAGCCGGATCAGCCATGTCGTTCTCCTAGGGAAAAATCAGTCTTCTGGGCCGAGCAGCCGACGGCGGGCGGAGAGCAGTTCGAACTCCGGCCGGCTCGCCACGTACCGCTCACACGAGTCGAGCACGTCCCGGACGTGCTCGCCACCTTCGGCCACCACGGCCACCCCGATGAGGGTGCGGCGGTGCAGGTCGGCGTGCCCGGCTTCGGCCACCGACACGGCGAAGCGCTTGCGCACCTCGGCCAGCACCGGACGGACCACGGATCGCTTCTGCTTCAGCGAATGGACGTCGCCGAGCAGGATGTCGAGCTCGAGAGCTCCGACGAACATAGGCAAATTTTTAGTGGTGTAGTAGGGAGACACCGGGTGTGCGCGGAAACGCACACCCGGTGTCGAACATCCTTACGCTCGCGGCTTCTCGCGCTGCTCGTACGTCTCGATGATGTCGTCGACCTTGATGTCGCCGTACGAACCGAGCGTCAGACCGCACTCGTAGCCCTCGCGGACCTCGACCACGTCGTCCTTGAACCGCCGCAGCGAGCTGATCGGCAGGTTCTCCGCCACGACGGTGCCGTCGCGGAGCAGACGGGCCCGGGCGTTGCGCCGGATCTCGCCGGACATGACCAGGCAACCCGCGATCGTGCCGATCTTGGAGGACTTGAAGACCTCGCGGACCTCCGCGCGGCCCAGCTCGACCTCTTCGTACTCCGGCTTGAGCATGCCCTTGAGGGCCTGCTCGATCTCGTCGATCGCCTGGTAGATGACCGTGTAGTACCGGACGTCGACGCCCTCGCGGGTGGCCCGCTCGGTCGCCTTGCCCTGGGCGCGGACGTTGAACCCGAGGACGATCGCGTCGGACGCGGTCGCCAGGTCGATGTCCGACTCGGTCACGCCACCGACACCGCGGTGGACCACGTTCAGCTCGACCTCGTCGCCGACGTCCAGCTGGAGCAGCGAGGCTTCGAGGGCCTCGACCGTACCCGAGTTGTCACCCTTGATGATCAGGTTGAGGCTGTTCGTCTCCTTCAAGGCGGAGTCGAGGTCCTCGAGGCTGACCCGCTTGCGGCGCGACGCGTTGAGCGCGTTCCGCGTGCGAGCCGACCGGCGCTCGGCGATCTGCCGGGCGACGCGGTCCTCGTCGACCACCAGGAAGGTGTCACCCGCACCCGGCACCGACGTGAAGCCGATGACCTGGACGGGCCGCGACGGCAGCGCCTCGGTGACGTCGACGTTGTGCTCGTCGACCATCCGGCGGACGCGGCCGTAGGCGTCACCCGCCACGACCGAGTCACCGACGCGCAGCGTGCCGCGCTGGACCAGGACGGTGGCCACCGGGCCGCGGCCGCGGTCGAGGTGCGCCTCGATCGCGACACCCTGGGCCTCCATGTCCGGGTTGGCCCGGAGGTCCAGAGCGGCGTCGGCGGTCAGCAGGATCGCCTCGAGCAGGCCGTCGATGTTGATGTTCTGCCGCGCGGAGATCTCGACGAACATCGTGTCGCCGCCGTACTCCTCGGCGACCAGGCCGTACTCGGTCAGCTGCTGCCGGATCTTGTCCGGGTTCGCGCCTTCCTTGTCGATCTTGTTGATCGCGACCACGATCGGGGCCTTGGCGGCCTGCGCGTGGTTGATCGCCTCGACCGTCTGCGGCATCACACCGTCGTCGGCCGCCACCACGATCACCGCGATGTCGGTCGAGTTCGCACCACGGGCACGCATGGCGGTGAACGCCTCGTGACCCGGGGTGTCGATGAAGGTGATCAGCCGCGGGTTGCCGTCGAGCTCGGTCTCGATCTGGTACGCACCGATGTGCTGCGTGATGCCGCCGGCCTCGCTCTCGCGGACCTTCGTCTTCCGGATCGTGTCGAGCAGGCGGGTCTTACCGTGGTCGACGTGACCCATGATGGTCACGACGGGCGGCCGGACCTGCAGGTCCTCTTCCTCGCCGGAGTCTTCGCCATACGTGATGTCGAAGGTCTCCAGGAGTTCGCGGTCCTCCTCCTCGGGGCTGACGACCTGAACGTTGTAGTTCATTTCGCCGCCGAGCAGCTCGAGGATGTCGTCCGACACGGACTGCGTCGCGGTGACCATCTCGCCGAGGTGGAAGAGCACCTGCACCAGCGAAGCCGGGTTGGCGTCGATCTTCTCGGCGAAGTCGGTCAGCGAGGCACCGCGCGGCAGCCGGATCGTCTCGCCCTGGCCCTTGGGCAGGCGGACGCCGCCGACGCTGGGCGCCTGCATGTTGTCCATGTACTCCTGGCGCTTCTGCCGCTTCGACTTGCGGCCCTTGCGCGAGGGACCACCGGGACGCCCGAAGGCACCCGCGGTACCGCCACGGCCACCGGGGCCGCCGCGACCGCCGCCGCCACCGCGGAAGCCGCCGCCACCGGCCGGGGCGCCGCCCCCACCGGGACCGCCGCCACCCGGGCGGAAGCCGCCGCCACCGCCGCCGCCACCGGGGCCGCCGCGGAAGCCACCGCCGCCGCCACCGCCACCGGGACCGCCGCGGAAACCGCCGCCGCTACCGGGACGACCGCCGCCACCGGGGCCGCCACGGGCGCCGCCGCCGGGGCCACCGCGGGCGCCGCCACCGGGACCGGCGGGACGCTGCGTGCGGCCCGGCATCATGCCGGGGTTCGGCCGCGGGGGCATGTTGCCCGGGCTCGGCCGGTTGCCACCGGCGCCACCACCCGGCCGCGGGGCCGGACGGTCACCGCCGGCGCCACCGCCGGGACGCGGGGGCCGGTTGTCGCCGCCCTGGCCGCCGCCGGGGCGCGGAGCCTGCGGGCGCGGGGCCGGGGCGCCGGAACCGACGCCGAACGGGTTGTTGCCGACGCGCGGGGTGCGCGGGCCGGGCTTGGGACCGCCGGGCTTGGGGCCCTGCGGCTTCGGCGGGACGACCGAGCCGGTGCCGCCCTGGGCGGGCGCGGCCGGGGTGTCCTGCTTGGGCGCGGCAGGAGCTTCGGCCTTCGCGGCCGGGACCTGCTGCTGGGGTGCGGGCGTGGCCGGGCGCGGGCCGGGCCGCGGGCCGGGGCGCTGCCCCGGGGTGGCCGGCTTCGCCGCGGCGGGCGCCTGCTGCTGGGGTGCGGCCGGAGCCGACTGGACCGACGGGGCCGGAGCCGCCTGGGCCGCCGGAGCCTGCTGGGCAGGCGCGGGGGGCTTCGGAGCGGCGGGCCCGGGCTTGGCGGCCGGCGGACCGGGGCGCGCCGACGGACCGGGCGTGGGCTTCTTGGCGCCCTTGGGGGCGTACGCGTCGCGGAGACGGCGGGCGACGGGCGCCTCGACCGTGGACGACGCGGACTTGACGAACTCGCCCTGTTCCTTCAACTTCGCGAGCACGTCCTTGCTGGTGATGCCGAGCTCCTTCGCGAGCTCGTGTACGCGGGCCTTGCCTGGCACAACTCTCCTCATCTAGGGGAGGCCAGGCGGAAAACCCGCTGACCTCGTCCTTATTGTCTGACGCTCATGGCTTCAGCTTCACGGCTGACTCATGACGGGTCGACCTGCTTCCTTGCTTCCTCGCGACTCCGGGGACGTCCCGGGTTCGTGGTGCGTGGTTCGTGGTGCTCCGGTGCGCCCGACGTGCTCGCGGACCTCGCGGGCGTCGAGCGCCCCGGGAGCCCGCAGGGCCCTCGGGAATGCTCGCCGCCGTTCGGCCTTGGCCAGGCAGTCCGGGTCGGGGTGCAGCCAAGCCCCCCGGCCCGGCAGCCGCCGACGCTCGTCGACGACCACCCGCCCGGCCACCGCGACCACGCGCAGCAGCTCACCGATCAATGCCCGCCGCTTGCAGCCGACACAAGTCCGCACCGGGGAAATCCGGTGGGGCTGGTGCTCGGCTACCCGCCGCGGGCTTCGAACCACTCCTGAGTCTAGCGCTTCGACCTTCACTCAGCCGAACCGGTTGTCGCGGCGGGCCGCGACGGACGGGCGTGGTCTTGATCACCCCCGCGATCGTCACCGTCGTCCGCCGGTGCGGCGTCGCTGCGGATGTCGATCCGCCAGCCGGTCAGGCGGGCGGCGAGGCGGGCGTTCTGGCCCTCCTTGCCGATCGCCAGCGACAGCTGGAAGTCCGGCACCACGACACGGGCGGTCTTCGCCCGCTCGTCCACGACTCGTACCGAAACAACCTTCGCGGGCGACAGCGCATTCCCGACGAAGCGAGCCGGATCCTCGGAGTAGTCGATGATGTCGATCTTCTCGCCGGCCAGCTCGCTCATCACGTTGCGCACGCGCGCGCCGACCGGGCCGATGCAGGCGCCCTTGGCGTTGACGCCCGGCACGGTGGACTTGACCGCGATCTTCGTGCGGTGCCCCGGCTCGCGCGCGACGGCGGCGATCTCGACCGTGCCGTCGGCGATCTCCGGCACCTCGAGCGCGAACAGCTTGCGCACCAGGTTCGGGTGCGAGCGCGAGAGCGTGATCTGCGGGCCGCGGTTGCTGCGCGACACCGTGACCACGTACGCCTTGATCCGGCTGCCGTGCTCGTAGGACTCCCCGGCGACCTGCTCGCCGGAGGGCAGCACGCCTTCGGTGTCACCCACCTGGACCACGACCATGCCGCGGGCGTTCGCGCGGGCGTCGCGCTGGATGACGCCGGCGACGATCTCGCCCTCCTTGGTGGAGAACTCGCCGAAGGTCTTCTCGTGCTCGGCGTCGCGCAGCCGCTGCAGGATGACCTGGCGGGCGGTGGTGGCGGCGATCCGGCCGAACCCCTCCGGGGTGTCGTCCCACTCCTCGTCGACCTGGCCGTCGTGGGTCAGCGTGTGCGCGAGCACGCGCACCAGGCCCGTCTTGCGGTCGATGTCGATGCGGGCGTGCGGCTGGTGGCCCTCGGTGTGCTTGTACGCGGTGAGCAAGGCCGTCTCGATGGCCTCGATCACCGTTTCGAAGGGGATGTCCTTGTCCCGTTCGATCGCCCGCAGCGCGGCGATGTCGACGTTCACTTCGACCCCTTCTCCGTCTCGGCCGTGATCAAGCCGGACGCGTCGTCTTCGAGCAGTTTCAGGTCCTCGGCGGGCGGCTGCTTGAACTCGATCTCCACGACCGCCTTCGCCACGTCGGCGTAGCGGACGTCGCGGATCTTGCCGCCTTCGAGGACGCGGGCGGCGTGCTCGCCCGCGTGGCCGACCCGGCCGATGAAGGGCGCGCCGTCGGCCGGGGTGACCTTGACCAACCGGAACCGCGCGCGCCGCCAGTGCCGCTGCTGGGTGAGCGGGCGGTCGAGCCCCGGCGAGGTGACCTCCAGCGTGTAGGCGCTCGCCAGCACGTGGTCGTTCTCGTCGAGCGCCGCCGAGACCTTGCGGCTGACCTCGGCGACCTCGTCCAGCCCGACACCGTCGTCGGCGTCGACGACGACCTTGACCAGCTGCCGCCGGCCGGCCTGCTGCACCTCGAACGAATCGAGGTCGAAACCCGCGGCGGTGACGGCTTCGGCCACTATCGGCTGAAGCCGGCTGGCGAGTTCTCCTGGCACGTGGGGGTCTCCTTGCTCGGGCTGGGTGGTCGGGTCGGTGGTGGACCAGCTTATCCGGTCGCCCGGTCACCCCGCGCGAGCGGCGGGGCCGCCCCGGGGCCTGGCAGGATGGGGCGGCGTGACCGGAAGACCGACCGAGCTGACCCGCCGCGGCGCCCTCCGCGCGGGGGCACTGGCCGCACTGGCCGTTCCCCTCGCCGCCTGCGGGCCCGGCTACGACGAAAGCCCCGACCCGCTGCAGCCGCTGCTGGCCGCCGCCCAGGCCGACGCCGACGCCGCGCGGGCGCTGGCCAAGGGCGCGGACGCCGACGCCGCCGGCCAGCTCGCCGACGCGCGCGCGGCGCACGCGGCCGCCCTGAAGTCCGAAGTGGACCGGCTGAACCGGCCCACGCCGTCGCCGTCGGCGGCCCCACCCGCCCCGGCCGCGCTCGGCGACCTGAAGGACCGCCTGGCGGCCGCGCGCAAGCAGGCCGAAGACCTCGTCGGCGGCCTGCCCCGCTACCGCGCCGGGCTGGTCGCGGCGATCGCGGCGGGCTGCGCGTCGCTGCAGCGCCTCGCCCCGGCGCTGGGCCCGGGCGAGGACGTCCCGAAGGTGGGTGCCGCCCCGGCCGGCGCGGTGCCGCCGGAGGCGGTCGACCCGCTGCAGGTGGCACTGGCGGCCGAGCACGCCGCCGTGTGGGTGTACGGGCTCGTCAGCGCGTTCCTGCCGGGTGACTTCGGCGACGCGGAGAAGAGCGGTGCGGCCGAGCACGCCCTGCGCCGCGACTTCCTGCAGACGGCGCTCTCGGCCGCCGGGGCGACCCCGGTGGCGCCGGAGGCGGCGTACGTGCCGAAGAACCCGGTGACGGACGCGAAGTCGGCGTCCCAGGTGGTGGCGACGGCCGAAGCGGACTGCGCGTCGGCGTGGCTCGCGGTGATCGACCACACCGACGACGCCGGCCTGCGCACGACGGCGCTGCACGCGCTGGTCGCCGCCGCCCGCCGGGGCACGCCCTGGCGCGGCGAAGCCGGTCAGAAGCCGGTGGCGATCGCCATGCCCGGCCGGACCGCCTGACGCACCTGGTGTGGGTGAGGCGGGCTCCGGCCCGCCTCACCACTCAGGAGGGGAGGTCGTCCGACAGGCGCAGCGCGTCGTCGGCGATCCGCTCGATCAGGTCCTTGTCCTTGTGCTTGTCGTAGAAGTCGGCCAGCACGATCGTCGTGTTCGTGCCGACGACCCGCGACGAGTACGCCGCGTCCTTGCCGCTCACGCTCGGGGTGCCGGTGCCCGCGAAGGTCTTGTCCTTGACCAGGTCCGTGACGTTCCCGGTGCCGTCCTGCTCGGTCAGCGTCTTGAGCGCCTTCGCCTTCGTCGAGTCGGGCATGCCGACCAGCGCCACGGACACCAGCGCCTTCGCGCCGCCCGACTCCGTCGTGTACAGCGCCCGGACCAGCGACCGGCACGGGTTGTCCTGGAAGAAGTCCTTCGTCCGGCCGTAGGACTTCTCGGCGCAGTCGGTGGTCTTCACCGGCCCGGCGACCAGGGTGTACTGGAACTGCCCGGTGTTCTGCGCCGGCGGCTGCGCGACCGGCTGGTCCGGCGTCGAGTCGTGCCGGATCAGGAACCACAGCAGCCCGGACACGACGGCGATCGCGACCAGCCCGGCGCCCTTGAGCAGCAGGGACCGGGTGTCGCGCGCCGGCGGGCCCGGTACGGGCGGGCGGGGCTGCGGGGGTACCGCGCCCAGCGGGGCCGTGTCGGACGGGCCTGGGGTGAAATGCGCACCAACCACGGGGACATACGGTAGTTCACCCGCCGCCGCGAGTTCACTCGAATGCGGGTAACAGGCGTTCGACGTCGTCAAGCGTGTTGTAGAGGTGGAAGCCGACCCGCACCCGGCCACCGCGGACGCTGGACACGACGCCCGCGTCCGCCACCCGCCGCGGGTCCGCGTCGAGCGACACGATCGCGGTGCCGCGCGGCTCGAGGCCGAGCTTCTCCAGCAGCGCGTCGGCCAGGCCGGTGTTGTGCGCCCGGACCTCGGCCAGGTCGAGCCCGGCGAAGTACTCCAGGGCCGCCGCGGAGCCGACCTGGGCCAGCCAGACCGGCGACAGGTCGAACGCGCGGGCGTCGCCGGCCAGCCGCAGCGGCAGGCCGTAGACCGTGGCCCAGGGGTCCTCCCCCGCGTACCAGTTCGCCGCCACCGCCCGGGTGCGCTCCTGGGCGTCCGGCCGCACCGCGAGCCAGGCGGTGCCGCGCGGCGAGCAGAGCCACTTGTAGCCCGCCCCGACGACCCAGTCCGCCCACGCCACGTCCAGCGGCAGCCAGCCGACCGCCTGGGTCGCGTCGAGCAGCACGGCCGCGCCGGCGGCCGCGGCCGCGGCACGTAGGGCAGGCAGGTCCACGATCCGGCCGTCGGCGGACTGGACGACGCTCACCGCGACGAGGTCGTACCCCTCGACCCGCGACGGCAGCTCGGCCAGGGGCACCTCGGTCACCGTGACGCCGGGCTGCGCCGCGAAGGGGAAGGTCACGCTGGTGAAGTCGCCTCCGGCGGTGAGCACGCGGGTGCCGGCGGGCACCGCGGCGGCGACGTTGGCGATGAGCTGCGAGACCGAGGCGCCGCTCGCCACCCGCTCCGGCTCGACGCCGAGGAGCCGGGCGAACCCGGCCCGGGCCCGGGTGACGTACTCGTCGAACTCCCCCGGCCGGGTCGCGCCGGTCCGCCAGCGTTCCACGGACTCGGCCACCGCCGCGGCCACCGGCGCGGGCGGGACGCCCACGCTGGGCGTGTTCAAGTATCCGGGCGGGGCGGCGAAATCGGTTCCGAAGGCGCGCATACCCCAAGCCAAACAGATCCGGCCCGGGCGGTTCACCCGATTTACGGCAGCAGCGCCGTGACGTCGGCGTAGGACGGCGGGCGCAGCGGCAGGTCACGGCCGTCGCGCACGGCCAGCGCGGTCCCGGCCGCCGCGGCGAGGGCCATCCGGTACGGCAGCGAACCCAGGCTGACCCGCGCGACGCCCAGCTCCGCCAGCCCGGCGAGGGTGGCTTTCCCGGGCAGGAACAGCAGGTTGACCGGCAGGCCGACGGCGACGATCCGCTCGACGTCCGCCGGCTCGGCGAGGCCGGGGACGAAGACGCCGTCCGCACCCGCCGCCGCGTACGCCCGCACCCGCCGCTCGGCCTCGGCGAGCGAGCGGTCGCCGGCCCAGTGCGTGTCCGTCCTGGCGTTGACGAACAGCTCCGGCACGCGCTCCTTCACCGCCGTGACCAGCGCGCTCTGGGCCTCGACCGTGGCGAGTGAACCGTCGGCCCGGCCGTCTTCGAGGTTGACGCCTGCCACGCCCGCCGCGGCCAGTTCGGCGGCGAGGTCGGCGACCGCGGCCGGGTCGGTGCTGAAGCCGTCGGCGATGTCGACGGTGACGAGGACGTCCAGCCGGGTCAGGCGGGTGGCGAGGGCGACGGTCGCGGCGCGCGTCGACGGCGCGCCGTCCGGCTCCCCCGCCGCCGCGGAGACGCCGAGGCTGGTCGTGCCCAGTGCCCGGAAGCCCTGCGCGGCGAGGAAGGCGCCGACGCCGAACTCCCAGGCGTTGGGCAGCAGCAGCGGGGCGCCGGGGACGTGCAGGGCACGGAATTCGTCCATGCCCCGAACCTAGGTCCGCGACGCTTCGGCGGGCGCCGAAGCCTCGAGGAACGGCGTCAGCACCCCCGGCACGGCGCCGTCCGCGAACACCAGGCCCTCGCCGGCGGCGGCGTCGCGGATCGCGTAGGCGCCGGAGCCCGCCGCGGTGGTCGCGGTGAACGTCGCGAGGCCGCGCCGCCGCTGGAACACCGACTGCTTCACGGTCCAGCCGATCACCCCGTCCCTGGCCAGCAAGGCCGTGCCGCGGCGGACGGTGCCCGCGCGCGTCACCAGGTAGCGGCCGCGCAGGCCGTGCCCGAGGCCGCGGTGGGCGTCCAGGGCGAGCAGGACGGCGACCGGCAGCGCGACGAGGGCGAGCGCGCCGCCGAGCACGAGCGGCACGTCGGTGAGCAGCGCACCGAGCACCAGCAGGACCAGCACCGGCCCGAGCGCGGCGGCCACCGCCCACCGCAGCCGCCGCCCGCGGGCCGCGGGTGGGTGCGGGACCAGCTCGACGGTCTCGACGCGCTCGCCGAGGACCTGGGCCACGACGTCGTGCGCGACGGTTTTCGGTGCGGGTGGCAGGAGTGTCTTGGACTCGGTCTTGTCGTCGTCCCGCCGCAGGCCGGTGGCGATGGCGTCCACGCGCGCGGCGCCGGCGAGCCGGGCACCGAGCGGCTCGACCAGTTCGACCCCGCGCAGCCGCCGTTCCTCGATGGTCGTCGACCGGGTGGTGAGCAGCCCGCGGCGGACGCGCAGGGTGCCGCCGGGTTCGCGGTCCAGCCGGTAGTGCCACCACATTTCGGTGAACAGGCCGGTGGCGCCGGCCACCCCGGCGGCGATCGCCAGGACGAGCAGGAGCAGGACGCTCGCGGCCAGGGGGAGGTCACCGAAGAGGCCGAGGAGCCGGCCGAGCAGGCGGCCGCCGGCCCCGAACCAGTCGGCGACCTTGAACAGCGACCCGAACGCGGCCAGCCCGAGCGCCGGGGCGACGAAGGAGACGGGGGCGTACCGGATCCACCGCGGGTCGAATGTCCTGATCGGACCGTCCTCGGTGGAGTCTTGCGGGGTCCGGTGGAGGAGTTCGGTGCGCAGGGCTTCGGCGTCGGCTCTGGCCAGCGGGGAGAGGGTGATCGTGTCCTGCTGCCCGGTGCCGATGGTGAGCGCGGCGACGCCGAACGCGCGGTGCAGCGGGTTGGCGGTCAGGTCGGCGGTGCGGATGCGTTCGCGGGACAGGGATTTGCGGGTGTGGACGGCGAAGCGGAACTCGATTTCGAGGCGCTCGGCGGTGCAGCGGAAGCGGGTGTGCCGCCACCGGAGGTATTCGGCGAGCACCCCGGCGGCGACGAGGAGCGCGGCGGCGGGGAGCAGCCAGAGGGACCGGGTACCGATGGCGACGGGGGTCCCGGCGGAGACGGCCACGCCGGCCATGAGGACCGCGGTGACGCCGAGGGCCCGCCGATCCAGCCGACGCCAGCCCGCCGAGGCGGCGGAGCTGCCCCGGTCTTCGCCCGCCCCGCTGCCGATTTCGCCGGCTACGGCGGCGCGCGAGCCACCAGCCGCAGCGGCCCCGGCGGTGCCGTCTTCTCCGCCGCCGCGTGGAGGTGTTCCCGCGGCCGCGGGGGCGTGTTCCGCGGTCATGTCGCGTCCCCCGGGATGGCGTCCGTGCGCTCGGTCAGCCGTTCCGCCACCTCGGCCGCGACCTCGGCGGCCAAGCCGCGAAGCCGGACCGCGCCGCGCGCCGACGCCGTCGTCACCGTGACCGTCGCCAAGCCGAAGCGCTGCTGCAGCGGGCCGCGCAGGGTGTCGACCGTCTGGACCCGGGACAGCGGTACCACCCGCCACTCCTGCCACAGGAACCCCGCGCGCACGTAGACCGCCGTGTCGGTGACCTCCCAGCGGTGCACCCCGAACCACCACCGCGGCAGGACCGCGCACGAGGCCATCCCCAGCACCGCGAGCACGACCGCCGGGGCCAGCAGCCAGACCGCGGCCGGCGGGAGCAGCACGCCGAGGACCGCGAGCACCAGTACCGCGGGCCCGAACGCCAGCGCTCCCTGCGCGCGCCACCAGGCGATCGCGCGGCGGTCGAGCGCGTGGCGCGGTGGCCGCAGCCTTACTTCTCCGGTCTCCACCGGACACCCCCGAGACTGTTTTACAATGCGGTCGCATCGTAACGGCGGAAGCCCGATTTTCGCAATGCGATCGCATGACAACGGGAGCGGACGTGCCGAAGCAGGTGGACCACGAGCAGCGCCGGGTGCAGATCGCCGAGGCACTGCAACGGCTGACCACGCGCGCCGGCCTGGAAGGCGTCAGCCTGCGCCAGGTCGCGGCCGAGGCCGGCATGTCCATGGGGTCGGTGCAGCACTACTTCCGGACCAAGGACGAAATGCTGCGCTACGCCCTCGAACACCGCCACCGACTCCGCAGCGAGCGGATCACCGCGAAGGTGCTGGCCGACGGCCCGCCGACCCCGCGCTCGATCCTGCGCGCCTGCCTGGTCGAAATCCTCCCGCGCGACGCCGACAGCGAGGCCGACTTCCTCATCGGCGTCGCGTACTTCATCCGCGCGGTGGCGGATCCGGCGATGGCGAAGGCGTTCGGCGAAGGCATGCCGGAGCTCCTGGAGTTCTTCGCCGGCCAGGTCCGCCAGGCCCAGGAGGCGGGCGACGTCCCGGCGTGGGCCGACCCCGAGACCGAGGCGGCCCTGCTCTGGGCGATCGCGGACTCCCAAGGCTCGGAAATCCTGATGGGCCACCGCACTCCGGCCCAGGCCATCTCCACAGTGGACTACTACCTCGACCGCCTCTTCACGAACTGAGGCCGTGTCGTCCCCGCAATCACGCGTGCTGGCTCCTCAATCACGCGTGCCGACCCGGAGCACGGGCCGACGCGCGTGATCTCGGGGTCGACACGCGTGATCGCCGGGACGACACGGCGTCAGCCGCCGCCTCCGGAAGCCGCGGCGATCCGGGCCGTGCGGGCGGCGCGGAGTTCGCGGATCACCTTGCGCAGGGCCGGGACCGCGGCCCCGGCCTGCTCCTCCAGCCCGGCGAGCCGGTCGCGGTGGCGGCGGCGCTCACCCCTCGAGAGCACCGCCGCCCGCTCGACCGCCGCCGTCAGCGCCGTCAGCGCCGCGACGTCCGCGGACACCGGCGCGTCACTCCGCAACGCCGCACGCACCTCGTCGCGCAGCGCCGCGGCCGCCGCGGGCTCGCGAACCTCCGGACGGCGCCGCGGGAACAGCCCCAGCACCCGGGACGTCCGCAGCGAAATCACCCCGGCCGCGTCGAGCTGTTCCTCCAGGGACCGCAACGTCTCGCGCGCGCCGCGGCGCACCCAGGCGCGCCACTTCCGGTGCGGGTCGGCGGCGAGCTCGGCGAGCAGGTCGTCGAGCACCAGGTGCCCCGTGCCGCCCGCTCCCGAGGCTACCGGGCGGCCGCCGTCGTCGGTGATCCGGCCGCGCAGCACCAGGTCCGTCAGCGCCGCCGCGCGGACCAGCAGCGCCACCCGCTCGCGGTCCGGCAGCCGGTCGCGCGCCGTGTCGCACGCCAGCAGGTACGCCCGGGCCGGCAAGGACAGCTCGCCCATCGCGGTTCCCTCCCTCGTCGTCCGCTCCAGTCCACCGCGAACCCGGGCCCGAGCGAAACCGGCCGAGGATGGTGCCCGTCGCGACGAACGTGGCTGCCGGGCGCAACTTTGGTTGCATCCTCCGGCGGCGGCCCGTGGCAGCGGTTACCGTGACCGCGTGACCACCGCCCGGCGGCCGCTGTGGCCGAGCCGCTCCGACGCCTGCTGGCTGTTCGGCGCGGCGCTGGCGTTCGCCGGGATGAACGTCCTCTTCCACCTCATCGGCGACCGGACGACCGGTGCGTGGGGCCCGGCCGCCGGGCTGGTCCTGCAGGTCGCCTGCGACCTCAGCCTGGTGCTGCTGTTCCGGTTCCCCGGCCCGGTGTGCGCGTTCGTCACCGCGGCGGCGGTCGCGATGCTGGTGACCGACACCTTCGCGCCCGGCCTGCTCGTGCCGGTCCACCCGCTCGCGCTGACCACCGTGCCGACGATCACCCCGGTGATCCTGTCCCAGGCCGCGCGGGTGCTGGACAAGCGGAGCGTGCTCTGGGTGGCCGGCGTAATGGCCGTGATCGCCTCGCGGCCGTGGGCGCCGAGCTGGTCGACCACGCCGTTCGGCCTGCTCAACACCGCGCTGCCGGCGCTGGCCTCGCTGTACTTCGCCGCCCGACGGCAGCTGCTGCAATCCCTGCGGGACCGGGCGGAACGCGCCGAGCGCGAACAGCACCTGCTCGCCGAGCAGGCCAGGGCCGCGGAACGGCGGCGCCTGGCGGGCGAGATGCACGACGTCGTCACGCACCGGCTCAGCCTGATGGTGCTGCACGCCGGTGCCCTCGGCGTGACGTCGGCCGACCCGGCCGCGCGGACGGCGGCCGAGGACATCCGCCGCGAAGGGGCGCTGGCCCTGGACGAGCTGCGCGACCTGGTCGGCGTCCTGCGCAACGGCGCCGAGGCCGGGCCGCGCACGCTCAGCCCGGCCGAGCCCGGCGACCCGGCGCGGCTGGTCGAGGAGTCCCGGTCGGTCGGCGTGCCCACGGACCTGGTGGTGGACGGCGATCCGGCGCAGCTGTCGCCGACCGTCGCGCGCACCGCGTACCGGCTCGTGCAGGAGGCGCTGACGAACGTGCGCAAGCACGCGCCGGGTGCGTCGGCGACGGTGTCCCTGCGCTACCACCCGGGCGGCCTCGACGTCTCGGTCGATAGCACGGCGGCGGCGCTCCCGCCCGACCCGGCGCTGGCCGGCAGCGGATCCGGCGCCGGGCTGGCCGGCCTGCGGCAGCGCGTCGAACTGGTCGGCGGGCGGTTCGACGCGGGCCCGCGACCGGGCGGCGGGTTCCGGGTCGGTGCGATACTGCCCGCCTACGTCCCGACGGCGGAAGGCACGCACTGTGATCCCGGTGCTCGTGGTCGATGACGAGCCGATGGTGTGCGCGCACCTGCGCACGATCCTGGGTTCGGCGGACGACATCGAGGTGGTCGCCCAGGCCGCCGACGGCGCCGAAGCCGTCGAGGCGGTGGTCCGGCACCGGCCGCGGGTGGTGCTGATGGACCTCCGGATGCCGGGCGTGGACGGGCTGACGGCGATCGCCCGCATCACGGCGCTGCCGGACCCGCCGGCGGTGGTGGCACTGACCACGTTCGACGCGGACACGTACGTGATCCGCGCGCTGCGCGCGGGCGCGGCGGGCTTCCTGGTGAAGTCGACACCCCCGGAGGACCTGATCGGCCTGGTCCGCGTGGCGGCGGACGGCCACACGGTGCTGTCACCGTCGGCCGCGCGCCGGCTGGTGGCGTTGTCGTCGGACAGCCGGGAACGCGGCGAGGACGCCCGCCGCCGCATCGCGGGTCTCACGGACCGCGAGCGGGACGTCTTGGCGTGCCTGGGTTCCGGACTGTCCAATGCGGACATCGCGGCGCGCCTGCACCTCGCCGAGGCGACGGTGAAGAGCTACGTCTCGCGGATGCTCGTGAAGCTGGACTGCGCGAACCGGACGCAGGCCGGGCTGCTGGCCCACGAGGCGGGTCTGGTGGCCCGTTAGGGAAACAGCAGCGGGGCGGCGTGCCAGATCGCCCAGCCGTTGAGCAGGAACCACCCGCCGATCCACAGCGGCGACGGCATTTTGGTCTGCTTGGCCAGAATGGCGGCGTCATCCGTATGGCCGCGGAAGCCTTTCTCGCGGCGGTTCGTGACGAGGACCCGCACCCCGGCGAGCTCACTCGTCAGCAGCAGCCAGGCTTCGGTGTAGGCGACGGCGGTGCGCAGCCAGGCCGGGGCATAGCGCAAGGCCGCGTACACGACCGCCCCCACCAGGAAGATCATGATCAAGGTGCGCAGGTCCCGCGCGAACAGCAAGAGGAACACCATGGCGACGAGGGTCAGCACGAGCACGGCCTGGACGTGCCCGCGGTGCAGCAGGACGGCCGCTCCCAGCCCGGCGAGCGGCGGCATCGCGTACCCGGCGGCGCCGACCAGGACATTGGCGAGGCCCGCAGTACCGCGCGACAACGTGCCGCCGCCTTCGGCGTCGTCGATCTTCACGCGGCTGACCGTCCCGCCCATCAGCAGCACCAGCAGGGCATGGCCGCCCTCGTGGAAGAGGGTGCCGAGGACGTTGGCGTTGCGCAGGAGGCTCCGCCGCCCACTGGGCGGCGTGACGACCGAGGTCAGCGACACCGCGAAGGCGAACAACGCGGTGAGGGCAACGACTCCCCAGCCCGGAGGGGGCACGGTCTCGTTGAGCACCGCGACAGTGTCCCTGCGGACGGGACGAACGAACCCGTAACGGGACGAACTGTCCAGGAGCTGTCAACTGCTAAGCGGAAGCGGGCGTGTGCTCCGCGTCGTAGGCGTCCCGGGCCTCCTGGACCGACGCCATGTGCTGCCGGGCCCAGCGGTCCAGCATGTCCAGCGGCTCGGACAGGTTGCGTCCCAGTGCCGTCAGCTCGTACTCGACCTTCGGCGGGATCGTCGGGTACGCCGTGCGGGTGAGGATGCCGTCGCGGACCAGGCTGCGCAACGTCTGCGTCAGCACCTTCTGGGAGATCCCGTCCACGCGGCGGCCGAGCTCGGTGAACCGCAGCGGGCCGGCGGACAGCGCGCCGACGATCAGCACCGTCCACTGGTCGCCGATCCGGTCGAGCAGCTGGCGAGTCGGGCAGTTGCGGTCGTACGGATCGGGCCCCACGGCACGCCTCCTCACTCTCCCAGGGAGAGTAACACGCCGATCAGGCGGTGGCCCGGGCCAGACCCGCGGCCACCCGCTTGATGAACGAGCCGAGGAACCACCGGTAGAACCAGCCGGTGCCGGGGATCTTCGGCGTGAACGTCGAGTGCCAGTGGATGTCGGTGCCGCCGTCGCGGGGTGAGAGGTCGACGTAGGCGACGTAGTCCCGCAGCGGCAGGCCGTGCTCCAGCGCGTAGCCGAACCGGCGGCCCGGCTCGAGCGCCACGATCCGTTCGTACGAGCGCACGCCGTTGGTCTTGAACAACCGGACCGCGCCGAGCCCCTCCGGCTCGCCTTCCCCTTCGCGGACCAGCTCGAACGACCCCAGCGGCGACCACTTCGGCCAGCTCGCGCCGTCCCGCAGCAGCGCGTACAGGTCGGCGGCCGAAGCGGCCGAGGAGGCGTGCACCGAGATTCTTTGTACCATTTGGTACGTGTACCATCCGGTACATGATCGGCACAAGCCCGCGCGCCAAGCTGCTCGACGCGGCGATCGACCACATCGCCCACCACGGCGGCGCGGACCGGAGCCTGCGGGCGCTGGCCGCGGACCTCGGCACCAGCCACCGCATGCTGATCTACCACTTCGGGTCGAAGGAAGGCCTGCTCACGGCGGTGGCGCGGGAGGTGGAAGCCCGCCAGCGCGCCGCGCTCGCCGACCTCGATCCGGCGGACTTCTGGCGCCGGCTCTCCGACGACGACCTGCGCGCCAACGAAAAGCTGTTCTTCCAGCTCTACGGCCAGGCCCTCGGTGGCGCCCCGGGCACGGCGGAGTTCCTCGACGGCGTGATCGACGACTGGCTCGGCCCCATCGAAGCCCGGCTCGCCCGGCTCGGCGTCCCGGAGGCCGACCGGCCCGCCCACGCCCGGCTCGGGCTCGCCGTGACCCGCGGGCTGCTGCTCGACCTCGTCACGACCGGCGACCGCGAAGCCGTCGACGCCGCGATGAAGAAGTTCCTGGCGATGTACGAAAAACCGTGATCCCCTGTCCGGATGCGACTGATACTGGGGTTCTTGGCCGCTCTGCTCACGACCGCGGGGCTCGCACCCCCGGCCGCCGCCGCGGAAAGCCGGCCGGTCTATTCCTACGCCGACGCGATCCGCGAGACGGCGTGGGTGGAAACCGGCACGGACAACGACCACGACGGCAAGCCCGACCGGATCGCCGCCGACGTCATCCGGCCCGACGCGCGCGTGCGGGTGCCGGTGATCCTCGACGTCAGCCCGTACTACGCGTGCTGCGGCCGCGGTAACGAGCAGCAGAAGAAGACGTACGCGCCGGACGGCACACCGCAGCAGTTCCCGCTGTTCTACGACAACTACTTCGTGCCGCGCGGCTACGCCGTCGTGCTGGCCGACGTCGGCGGCACGAACCGGTCGTCCGGCTGCTTCGACGACGTCGGCTCCGGCAACGCGGTCGTGAACTGGCTGAACGGGCGGGCGAAGGCCTTCGACGCCCCCGACGGCGGGCGTCCGGTGACCGCGGGCTGGGCCACCG
The DNA here is from genome assembly GCF_040610315.1 of Amycolatopsis sp. NPDC004169. NCBI lineage: Bacteria > Bacillati > Actinomycetota > Actinomycetes > Pseudonocardiales > Pseudonocardiaceae > Amycolatopsis > Amycolatopsis sp. NPDC004169. The sequence goes on along the minus strand of NZ_JBEXMD010000023.1, from coordinate 98,942 downwards.
GGGACGTCGGCGCGATCGGCAAGTCGCAGGACGGCGCCACCGCGATCGGGATGGCCGCCTCGGGCGTCGCCGGGCTGAAGACCATCGTGCCGATCGAAGGCGTGGCGGACAACTACGCCCAGCTCGTCGCGAACGGCGCGCCACTGGCCACGCCGGAGAACACCGGGTCGGCCTTCACCTACAACGAGCGCGCCGCCGAGCTGTGCCAGCCGTTCGAAGCGGACGTCAAGGCGCGCGCGGGCACGAACGGGGACTACAACGACTACTGGCGGAGCGTGCACTATGTCCCGCGTCCCGGACAGGCGAGCGTGCTCATCGCGCAGGGTTTCGGGGACTGGGTCGTCGCGCCGAACCAGTTCGCCGGCTACTGGGCCGCGCTCGGCCGGGCCGGCGTCCCGCGCAGGGCGTGGCTGAGCCAGGCCGGCCACACCGACCCTTTCGACCTGCAGCGGGCGCAGTGGGTCGAGACGCTGCACCGCTGGTTCGACCGCTGGCTGCTCGGGCTGCGCAACGGCGTCGAGCGGGAGCCCGTCGTGCACCTCGAAACCGCGCCGGACCGCTGGACCGACGTCCGGAGCTGGCCGCCCGCCACGCTGCCGGCGACCTTCCGCCCGTCGGCCGATGGCACGTTGGGGCCGACCGGGTCCGGCACGGCGGCCGTCGTCGACGACCCCGGCGTCACCCGCGAGCAGTGGGCGGCCGGGGTGTCGGCCGCGAAGTTCACCGGTCCCGTCCTCCCCGCGCCGGTGCGGCTCGCCGGGTCGCCCTCGGTGACGATCACGGCGTCGTCGGACCAGGCCGCCGCCCGGGTCGGCGTCGCGCTCGTCGACTACGGGCCGGCCGACCTGCGCAACACCGCCGAGTACGGCAGCGGCGTGCGCAACCTCGCGACACGGTCGTGCTGGGGCGCCAGTGCCGAGGGCGACAGCGCGTGCTTCCTCGACACGGCCGCCGACGTCGTGCCGGTCGACCACCGGATCGTCGCGGCCGGCTGGGCCGACCTCGGGCACCACGCGTCGCTGCGGCACGGCGAACCGCTGGTCCCCGGCCGGGCGTACTCGATGACGTTCGGCCTCACCGCGCTCGACCACGTCGTCCCGGCCGGGCACCGGCTCGGGCTGCTCCTCGGCGGCACCGACGGGCTGCTGTTCGACCCGGCGCTGCCGCGCCTCGGCGACACGCTGACGTTCGACCTCGCGCGAACGTCGGTCACCGTCGGCCTTACAAAGCCCGAACACTAGGCGGACGCGCTCCGAACACCGCCCGGCCAGAGTTCTCCCCGTACCCCGGAACGAAAGACGAGGAGAAACGATGCGAGGAACCACCTGGACGCGGCTCGCCCTGGCGGGCGGGGCGAGCGCGGCCTGCCTGCTGGTGGCGGCGCCGCTGGCTTCGGCCGAGACGCCGACGCCGGTGGCGCCGATCACGCTCAGCCCCGAGGAGTCGCAGCAGGTCTGCTCGGACTGGGTGCCGAAGCTGCAGAAGAAGGCCGAGAACCTGGAGAAGCGGATCAACGGCGGGCCCGAGGTCAAGGGCTCGGTCGCCAACCTCAAGGCCCGGGCGGCCGACCAGCGGGCGGCCGGGCACACCGCCCGCGCCGACCAGCTGGACCAGCGCGCCACCAAGCGGCAGGGCCGCATCGGTGAGCTGGACGCGGCCAAGCAGAAGCTCGACGCCTTCGCGTCCGCGCACTGCAAGCCGGCCGCGCCGTCGACGGCGCCGACCAAGTGAGGGGCGCGAGGGTCGCGGCGGCGGTCGGGGCCGCCGCGCTCGTCGCGCTCGGCTGCTCGGGCTGCCGCGACAACCTGATGGGCTCGCCCGGCGACCCGCCGGCGTCGTCGTCCACGGTCTCGCCGTCCGGCGAGCTGAGCGGGATCGAGTCGACACTCAACGGCATCGAGTCGGACATGAACAGCGATGGCTGACCGGCTAGCGTCTTCCCGTCAGTGACGGTGGAGACGGGAGCAGGCATGGGGTCACCGGGGCGCGGCCTCGTCCTCGTGGTCGAGGACGAGGCCGCGATCGCCGAGCTGGCGGCGCTCTACCTCAAGCGCGACGGCTTCGGTGTGCACGTCGAGGCCGACGGCGGCCGGGCCCTCGAAGCGGTCCGGCGGCTCAAGCCGGTGGCGATCGTGCTCGACATCGGACTGTCCGGAATGGACGGTATCGAGATCTGCAAGGCCCTGCGCGCGGCCGGGGACTGGACGCCGGTGCTGTTCGTCACCGCCCGCGACGACGAGCTCGACCGGCTGCTCGGCCTGGAGATCGGCGCGGACGACTACCTGACCAAGCCGTTCAGCCCGCGCGAGCTGGCGGCCCGGGTCCGGACCGTGCTGCGCCGCGCCTCCGGGGCGGCGCCGGCCGCATCGGTGCTGACCGTCGGCGGGGCGCGGGTGGATCTCACCAGCCGCCGCGCCTGGGCGGGGGACGCCGAGGTCGCCCTGACCTCGACCGAGTTCGACCTGCTGACGCACCTGCTCCGGCACCCGGGGCAGGTGCTTTCGCGCGACCAGCTGCTCAGCGCCGTCTGGGGGTACGCCGCGGCCGCGGGGACGCGCACGGTCGACGTCCACGTGGCGCAGCTGCGCGCGAAACTCGGGCCGTCGAGCCCGATCCGGACGGTGCGCGGCATCGGGTACGCGGCGGACCCGGCGTGAGGGTCCGGGGGACGCTCGCCGGGCGGATCACACTGGTCTGCCTGGCCGTCGCGGGCGTGGCGGTGATCGTGGCGGGGCTGGTCGCGGCCCGGCTCATCCGGACGACGGCGGACAACGCGCTGCAGGCGTCACTGGCCGCGCAGGCCGACGTGGTGGCGTCCCAGCTGGACGAAACGGGCATCGGCAACCGGCTGGGCGTCGGCAAGGTGGCCGACGTCGTGCGCGGGCAGGGCATCTCGGTGGTCGTCCGCCGGGCGGGCGGGCAGGCGGTCGGGGACGCCGCCGCGGTCCAGGCCGCGGTCAAGGCCGGGCTCGGCGCGGACGGCTCCCGGCGCGTCACGGTGGCGGGGTCGCAGTACCTGGTCGAGACGCGGGTGGTCGGCCCGCGCGGGGCGGCGTTCGCGCTGGTCCTGCCCACGCAGAACGCGCAGGCCACGCAACGGGCGCTGGTGCGCAACATCCTGCTGGCGCTGGGAATCGGGCTGCTGGTGGCGGCCTTCGCCGGCTTCGCTTCCGGGCGGTTGCTCGGTCGTCCGCTGCGCCGGGCGGCGCTCGTGGCGGGCTCGCTGCGGGCGGGACGGCGGGACGTGCGGGTGCCGGTGCAGGGGCCGCGCGAGGTGGCGGAGGTGGCCGGGTCGCTGAACGCGCTGGCCGACGCGCTGGCCGTCAGCGAGGCGCGGCAGCGGGAGTTCCTGCTGTCGGTGTCGCACGAGCTGCGGACGCCCCTGACGGCGGTGACGGGCTTCGCCGAGGCGATCGCGGACGGCGTCGCTTCCGGCGACGACGCGGTGCGCGCCGGGCAGACGATCCAGCGCGAGGCGGCGCGGCTTTCGCGGTTGGTCGAGGACCTGCTGGAGCTGGCCCGGCTGGGGGCGGACGAGTTCCGGCTGGACATGGCTTCGGTGGACCTGGCCGCGCTGGTGCGCGACTGCGCGGAGGTGTGGCAGCTGCGGTGCGCGCGGGAGGGGGTTTCCCTCTCCGTTTCGGCGCCTTCATCTCCTGTGCCGGTCTTGGCGGACGCGCGCCGGCTGCGTCAGGTGGTCGACGGGCTGGCCGAGAACGCCCTGCGCGTCACCCCGACGGGGGCACCGATGGTGTTCGCCCTCACGGTGTCCGGTTCGTCGGCTTCGCTGGCGGTCCGGGACGGCGGGCCGGGGCTGGCCCCGGAGGACTACCCGGTGGCGTTCGAGCGCGGCGTCCTGAACGCCCGCTACCGCGACCGCCGCCCGGTCGGCTCCGGCATCGGCCTCGCGCTGGTCCACGCCCTGGTCACCCGCATGGGCGGAACGCTCACCGCAGGCCCGGCCCCCGAAGGCGGCGCCGCCTTCACCCTCACCTTCCCCCTGACTCCCTGACCGTGTCGTCCCTCCAATCACGAGTGATGCCCCTCCAATCACACGAGATGCCCCCTCAATCACGCGAGATCCCCCTCCAATCACACGAGTTCCGCCTTCAATCACGCGGCTTCCGCCCCGGATCACACCGGCCCGACCCTCCAGGTACGCGAGTCGTCCGTCCGGGTACGCGAGTCGTCCGTCCGGGTACGCGAGTTCGCCGGCCCGGTACCCGGGACTCGCGTGACCGGAGACGGAACTCACGTGATCCAGCGCGTATCTCGTGTGATTGGACGCGTATCTCGTGTGATTGAGGGGGCATCACTCGTGATTGGAGGGGCATCTCACGTGATTGGGGGGACGACACGCGGGGGTCGTAGGGTCGGGGGATGGAGATGCTGCACCTGCGTTACTTCGTCGCGGTGGCCGAGGAGCTGAACTTCTCCGCGGCCGCGCGGAAGCTGCACATGGCCGCGTCTCCGCTCAGCCAGCGGATCAAGGACCTGGAGCACGAGCTCGGGCAGCAGCTGTTCGACCGCAGCACCCACCACGTCACCCTCACCGACGCCGGGGCCGCGCTGCTGCCGCTCGCGCGGGACGTCCTCGAGCAGGTCAGTGCCATTCCCTGGAAGCTGGAAGAAGCCACTCGGCCGCAGCGCAGCACCGTTTTCCTCGGCATGCCCGCCGGCGTGCACCCCGATCTGCGGGAGCGTGTCAACGCGCTCGCCGAACGGGTGAAACTGACCTACGAGCTCAAGCGCTGGCCCGGCACCACCGCCGACCTCGTGCAGGGCGTGCACGACGGGAAGCTGGCCCTCACCCTCGCCCGGCTGCCCGTCACCGATCCCGCGCTGGACCAGCTGCCCGTGATGACCGAACGGCTCGGTGCCGTCGTCCCGGCCGACCTGTTCGCCGGGCGGGACTCCGTCAGCCTGGCCGAGCTCACCGAATTCCCGTACGTGGCCTCACCAGGCGAGATCGTTCCCGCCTATTTCGAGCAGCTCGACCACCAATTGAACGAGCTCGGCATCAAGAAACGCATCCGGCTGACCAACACCGGCTACGGCGGGACGTCGGAAATCATCTCCAGCGGCGAAGCATTCTCCATTTCCATGCTCGACGCCAAGAGCCCGATGCACGGCTACCGGCTCGACAACGTCATCGTGCTCCCCTTCTCGGATTTCCGCCCTCAGCTGGACACCGGCCTCCTCTGGCGGCGCGACCGCGGCGTCGGCGACCTGAAGGACCTCGTCGACGCCGCGAAAGAGATCTTCGCCGAACCGCTCAGCAGCTGAAGAATGGTATGACCGCCAGAGTCATACCATTGTTCGCATCATGATCATTCCCTTTCCCGTCGCCCGCGCCTAAGTTCGGAAGTAGAGCAGAACAGCAAGGCGCGAAAGGACGCAAACACATGACGACCGGACCGCTGGACGGCGTGCGCGTGATCGACCTCTCGACCGTGGTGATGGGCCCGTACGCGGCCCAGATCCTCGGCGACCTGGGCGCCGACGTGATCAAGATCGAGTCCCCCGCGGACACCGTGCGGGTGGGCGAGTACCGCACCACGCCGGGCATGACCGCACTGAACCTCAACGTCAACCGCAACAAGCGCAGCGTGGCCCTCAACCTCAAGGACGAGACCGAGCGCGAGCAGGCGCTGAAGCTGATCGACACGGCCGACGTGCTGATCACCAACATGCGCCCCGGCGCGCTGGCCCGTCTCGGCTTGAACTACGCCGACGTCGCCGAGCGCAACCCGCGGCTGGTCTACGCCCACGCGCAGGGCTTCCGCGGCGACTCCCCGCAGGCCGGCAACGCCGCCTACGACGAGACCGTGCAGGCCTCCTCCGGCCTGGTCGACGTGGCCAACCGGGCACTGGGCCAGCCGGTCTACCTGCCGACGATCATCGGCGACAAGGTCTCGTCGCTGACCATCGCCTACAGCGTGCTCGCCGCGCTGGTCCACCGCGACCGCACCGGCCAGGGCCAGCAGATCGAGATCCCGATGACCGACACGCTGATCGCGTTCAACCTGGTCGAGCACCTCGCCGGGCACACGTTCGAGCCGGCCGAAAGCCCCACCGGGTTCGCGCTGTCGATGACGAAGGGCCACGCCGCGGTCCGCACCAAGGACGGCCTCGCCTGCGTCATCCCTTACAACCCGAAGAACTTCCGCGACTTCTTCGCCGCCGCCGGGCGCCCGGACCTCGCCGCGGACCCGCGGGTGAACGGCGAGGCCATCAACCGCGCCGACAACGAGTGGCTGACCGAGCAGATCGCCGCGTGCGCCCCGGCGCTGACCACCGAGGAGTGGGCCGAGGTCTGCGCGAAGCACAGCATCCCGATGGCCCCGGTCCTGGAGCTGGACAAGGCCCACGAGGACCCGTACGTCCGCGACGGCCACCTGCTCGACACCGTCGAGCACCCGAGCGAGGGCACCATCCGCACGGTCGGCATCCCGGTGAAGTTCTCCGCGACGCCCGGCTCGATCCGCCGCCTGGCCCCGCTGGCCGGCCAGGACACCGCCGAAGTCCTCGCGGAACTCTGAAAGAAGCAGTTCATGAGTGAAGTACGCACCGAACGGATCGGCAGCACCCTGCTGATCACGATCGACCGCCCGCAGGCCCGCAACGCGGTCAACGCCGCCGTCGCGAAGCAGCTGGCCGCCGCCCTGGACGAACTCGAGGCCGACCCCACGCTCCGGGCGGGTGTCCTGACCGGCGCCGAAAACACCTTCAGCGCCGGGATGGACCTCAAGGCCGCCCTCAAGGGCGAGTCACCGGAGATCCCGGGCCGCGGGTTCGGCGGCCTGACCGAAGCCGAGCTGGCCAAGCCGCTGATCGCCGCCGTCGAAGGGTTCGCCATGGGCGGCGGGTTCGAGCTGGCCCTCGGGTGCGACCTGATCGTCGCCGCCGAAGACGCGCAGTTCGGTCTGCCCGAGGTCAAGCGCGGCCTGATCGCCGCGGGCGGCGGGGTGATCCGGCTGCCCCAGCGGATCCCGCACCACCTCGCGATGGAGTTCCTGCTGACCGGCGAGCCCGTCACCGGCCGCCGCGCCGGCGAGCTGGGCCTGGTCAACCGCGTCACCGCTACCGGTGACGCCGCCGCGGTCGCCGTCGGCCTGGCCGAGCAGCTGGCGCAGAACGCGCCCCTCGCGCTCGCCGCGGTCAAGAAGATCGTGCGTGCCGCGGACCCGAAAGCCGCGGAACGCGAAGAAATCCGGAAGCTGATGCAGTCGAACGACGTCCGCGAGGGCATGACCGCCTTCGCCGAGCGCCGCGCTCCGAAGTGGACAGGCGAATGAAGATCGAAGAAGTCCGGCGGCACGTGACGACCCCGCTGACCGCCCCGGCGTTCGCGCCGGTGGTCCCGAGGTTCACGAACCGCGAATACCTGAACATCGTCTACCGCACCGACGCCGCCGCCCTGCGCGCCGTCGTGCCGGAGCCGCTGCAGGTCGAGGAACCGTTGGTGCGGTTCGAGGTCATGAAGATGGGCGACGTCTCCGGCTACGGCCCGTACACCGAGTCCGGCCAGGCGATCGAGGTCAGCTTCGACGGCGAGCGCGGCGAGTACCTGCACGCGATGTACCTCGACAACTTCCCGGCCACCGCGTCCGGGCGCGAGGTCAGCGCGTACCCGAAGACCATCGGGTCGCCGAAGCTCTATGTCGACAACGGCGTGCTCGTGGGCACGCTGGACTACGGGACGCTGCGGGTGGCCACCGCGACCATGGGCTACAAGCACCACGAGCTGGACGTCCGCGAGGCCGAACGCCAGATCACCGTCCCGACGTTCATGCTCAAGACGATCCCCGGCTACGACGGTGCCCCGCGCGTGCAGGAGCTGGTCCGCACCGAGATCACCGACGTCGTGGTCAAGGAGGCCTACACCGGCCCCGCGCGGCTGCAGCTGTTCCAGCACGTCCTGGCCCCGCTGGCCGACCTGCCGGTGCTGGAGGTCGTGTCCGCGAGCCACATCACCACCGACCTGACGCTCGCCCCGGTCAAGCCGGTCTTCGACTACCTGAAGGGAGCGCAGTCATGAGGAACGCGGCAGTCATCGGCGCCGGCACCATCGGCCTGTCCTGGACGGCGCTGTTCGCCCACCACGGCCTGACCGTCCGGGTCACCGATCCCCGCCCCGACCTCGCCGAGGCCGTCTCACAGGCACTGGCCCAGTACGCCCCGCACCTCGGCACCACCGCCGAGGAGCTGGCGAGCCGCGTCCACCTCGCCGCCGACGTCACCGAAGCCGTGCAGGACGCCGACGTCGTGCAGGAGAACGGGCCGGAGAACGTCGAGTTCAAGAAGGAGCTGTTCAAGCAGCTCGTCGAGGAGGCGCCGCGGCACGCGCTGCTGCTGAGCTCGTCGAGCGCCATCCCGTCGACGGCGTTCACCGGCGAGATCGACGGCAGCCGGGTCCTCATCGGACACCCGTTCAACCCGCCGCACCTGATCCCGCTGGTCGAGGTCGTCCCCGGCGAGCGCACCAGCGACGAGTCCGTGCAGCTGGCCGTCGACTTCTACACCTCACTCGGCCGCACGCCGGTCGTGGAGCGCAAGGAGATCTCCGGCTTCGTCGGCAACCGGCTGCAGAACGCGCTCAGCCGCGAGGCGATCTACCTCGTCGAGCAGGGTGTCGTCACCCCCGAAGACCTCGACAAGGTCATCACGAATTCGCTCGGCATCCGCTGGGCCACGGTCGGGCCGTTCCTCGGCTCGCACCTCGGCGGTGGCCCCGGCGGCTACCGGCACATGGCCGAGCACATCGGCAAGTCCATGAAGAAGATGTGGGCCGGGCTGGGCGACCCCAGCCAGAGCCCCGAAGAGCAGGAACGGCTGATCGAAGCCGTCGAAAAGGCTTACGGCTCCTCCACGTACTCGGAACTCGCCGAGACGCGCGACCGCAAGCAGCTCGCCGTCCTGTCCGCATTGGAGGAGAACTGAGATGACGATGGAAGCACTCGAAGGCCAGCTGACCGCCGACTTCTACAACTACGAGACGCTGCTGGGCGACGACGAGCGCAAGCTGCTGGTCCAGGCCCGTGAGTTCATGCGCACCGACGTCAAGCCGCTGGTGAACGAGAACTGGGAAGCCGGCACCTTCCCGAAGGAGCTCATCGGGATGTTCCGCGAGAGCGGTCTCGCGGGGCTGCCCTACGAAGGCTACGGCGAGCACAAGCCGGCGGTCAGCCACCTGCTCACCGGCATGATGGCGATGGAGATGAGCCGCACGGACGCCTCCGTGGCGACGTTCTTCGGTGTCCACAACGGACTCGCGATGTACTCCATCTACAGTGGAGGGAGCCAGGAGCAGCGGGACCGCTGGCTGCCCGAGATGGCCGCGATGGACAAGATCGGCGCGTTCGCGATGACCGAGCCGCTCGGCGGGTCCGACGTCGCCGGCGGCATGCGCACCACGGCCAAGCGAGACGGTGACACCTGGGTCCTCAACGGCGCCAAGAAGTGGATCGGCAACGCGACCTTCGCCGACTACGTCGTGGTGTGGGCCCGTGACCTCGACGACAACCACGTCAAAGGCTTCGTCGTCGAGAAGGGCACGCCGGGCTTCGTGGCGGAGAAGATTCAAGGCAAGACGGCCTTCCGGATCGTCGAAAACGCCGAAATCACCCTTACCGATGTCCGCGTCCCGGAGGCCAACCGCCTGCAGGGCATCAACTCCTTCCGCGACGTCGCCGAGATCCTGCGCGCCACCCGCGGCGGCGTGGCCTGGCAGGCACTGGGCGTGATGGTCGGCGCCTACGAGCTCGCGCTGGACTACGCCAAGGAGCGCACCCAGTTCGGCCGTCCGATCGCCCGCTTCCAGCTGGTGCAGGACCTGCTCGTGAAGAGCCTCGGCAACATCACCGCCTCCTGGGGCATGCTGGTGCAGCTCGCCCGCCTGCAGGACGCGGGGATCTTCCAGGACGAGCACTCGTCGCTGGCCAAGGCGTTCGTCACCGCCCGGATGCGCGAGGTCGTCGCCTGGAGCCGGGAGATCTTCGGCGGCAACGGGATCGTGCTCGGCTACGACGTCGCGCGGTTCTTCGCCGACGCCGAGGCGATCTACTCCTTCGAAGGCACGCGCGAGATGAACACCCTGATCGTCGGCAAGGCGATCACGGGCCAGTCCGCGTTCGTGTGAGGCGCTAGTTGACGCAGCCGGCGGCCGCCGTGGTGGTCGCCGGCTGCTTCGCGTTCGAGGAAGGCGCCGGCGCCTTGGTGCCGGTGGCGGCGACCGGCTTCACGTTCCCGGCCGGGTCGTCGCCCGCGGCCTGGACATTCGTGGTGCTGATCGCCGTGCGGACGAACTGCTGGACCTGCGCCGGGTCGACCTTGACCGCGTCGCCGTCCGACGGCGTCGGCAGGGACAGGCTCTGCACCGGGATGGTGGCGAACGCGATCGCGCCCGAGGTCATCCCCCGCAGCTGCTGGGCGAAGCTCAGGATGTCCCAGCCCTTGTCCAGCACGACCGCGCCCTGCACCGCGCTGACCAGCAGGCCCAGCTTCGACGGGTCGGTGAACGTGCCCGCGCTCAGCACCTTCTTCGCCATCCCGGACAGGAACGCCTGCTGCCGCGCGATGCGGTCGAGGTCGCCGTTGGTCAGCCCGTGGCGCTGCCGGACGAAGGCGAGCGCCTGCGGACCCGAGAGCGTCTGCGTGCCCGCCGCGAAGTCCGCGCCGGAGTAGGTGTCGTGCACCGGCGCCTTGAGGCAGACCTCGACGCCGCCGACGGCCTGCGACAGCGCGTCGAAGCCGGCGAGGTTGATCGCCGCGTAGTGGTTGATGGTCAGCCCGGTGAACTTCTCCACCGTCTGGATCGCGGTCTTCGCGCCCGCCTGGTTCGCCGCCACCTCCAGCTGCGCGCCGGAAAGCCCCTGGGCGCGCAAACCGGACATCGCGGCGTTCTTGCCACGGCTGTAGGCCGAGTTGATCTTGTGTTTGCCGTAGCCGCCCGCGATGTCCACATAGGAGTCACGCGGGATCGAGATCGCGGTGGCCGCGGCGCCGCCCGCCGGGATGTGCACCACGATCATCGTGTCGGTGGTGTCGCCGCCGTCGTCCCCGCCTCCGGCGTGCAACGCGTCGAGCACGTTCTGCGGCAACGGGTTGCCGTAGGTGTCGGTCCGCGAGTCGATCCCGACGAGCAGGATGTTCTGGGCGACCTGCAGCGGCTCGCCGACCGGCGTGTCCTCGCTGTCGATCTGCGCGGCCGGCGGGATGACGTCGGCCGTGACGATGCCGTCGTCCAGCGCACTCAGCTGCGTCCACAGGTAACCGGTGGCGCCGAGCACCACGGTCGAGACGACGCCGAGCGCGACCCGGCCGCCGATCCGGCGGCCCCGCGACGACAACAGCACGACGTTCCCCTTGCTTCCCTCTGGTGTTCCCCCTCCTTCGAGGATCACCGGGTTTGCTGGGAATCAGCTGAGAAAGTTGTCGGAAACCTGTGACGCTGCCCGATCGGCCGAGCGGAATCCGGCCTATCGGCCGAATTCTGCCACGCAGGGTAGGGAGGCGCGCACGGGAACGTGCTGTGGCTCCGGCCACAGTGGCCGGCGCGATCGCGTCACCGCGGCAGTTTGCGCCAGATCGCCCGCGGCAGGAGGCGCATCGCGAAGAAGACCGGACGGAGCATTCCGGGCACCCAGACGACGTCGCGGCCGCGGCGCAGGGCCGCGACGGTCGCTTCGGCCACCTGGTCCGGCGTGCTGGAGAACGGCGCCGGTGTCATGCCTTCGGTCATCCGGCCGATCACGAACCCGGGCCGGACGAGCACGAGCCGGACACCGGAGCCGTGCAGGGCGTCCGCGAGGCCGCTCGCGAAGCCGTCGAGGCCGGCCTTGGCCGAGCCGTAGACGTAGTTCGCGCGGCGCACGCGCACCCCGGCCACCGAAGAGAACACGACGAGCCGGCCGTGGCCCTGCGCGCGCAGCAGGTTCGCGGCGTGGGTCAGCACGCCGACCTGGGCGACGTAGTCGGTGTGGACGATCGCGGCGGCGTGGGCGGCGTCGCGCTCGGCACGCGCCTGGTCACCGAGGATGCCGAAGGCGAGCACGACGGTGTCGAGCGGGCCGTGCTCGGCCGCGACCTTCTCCAGGAACGGGCCGTGCGCGGCGAGGTCGTCGGCGTCGAAGTCCACGGTCTCGACCGTCTCCGCGCCCGCCTCGCGCAGCGCGGCCACCTCGCCCGCGAGGTCCGCGCCCGGCCGCGCGGCCAGCACGAATCGCCGGACGTCCCCGCTGACCAGGCGTTTCGCCACGGCCAGGCCGATTTCGCTGCGGCCGCCGAGGACCAGAACCGTTCCACTCACCAGACCAGTCTTTCAGCCCGGGTGCGCTAGCGTTCCCGGGTGGGTCAGGACTTCGAGACGCTCGTCGAACGGCACCGCCACGAGATCCAGGTGCACTGCTACCGGATGCTCGGTTCCCTGGCCGACGCCGAAGACCTCGCGCAGGAGACGTTCCTGCGCGCGTGGAAGGCCCGCGACGGGTTCGAGGGCCGGGCGAGCGTGCGCACCTGGCTGTACCGGATCGCGACGAACGCCTGCCTCGACGTGCTCGCCCGGCGCCCGCGGCGCGTGCTGCCCGACCAGCTCGGGCCGGCCGGGGAGCCGGCCGGGCCGATCGAGGCCGCCGACCTGCCGTGGCTCGAGCCCTGCCCCGACCGGCTGCTCGACGACGCGGCCCCGGAGGACGCCGTCATCGAGCGGGAAACCATCGAGCTGGCCTACCTCGCCGCCGTCCAGTACCTGCCGCCGCGCCAGCGGGCGGTGCTGGTCCTGCGGGACGTGCTCGGCTGGCCGGCGCGGGAGACGGCGGCGGCGCTCGAGACGAGCGTGGCGTCGGCGAACAGCGCGCTCCAGCGGGCACGGGCGACGTTGCGTGAGCGGTTGCCCGCGCGGCGTGCCGAGTGGACGGTCGGCGACCCGACGGCGGCGGAAACGGCGCTGCTGAAGCGGTTCATCGCCGCGTACGAAGCCGGTGACCCGGCCGCGGTGGCCCGGCTGCTGCACGAAGACGCCCAGGCGATCATGCCGCCGTACACCTTGTGGTTCGGCAACCGGACCTCGATCGTGCGCGCGCTCTCCCTTTCGCTGGACCCGGCGTCGCCGGACTGCGTGGGGCGGTTCCGGATGCTGCCCGTGCGCGCCAACCGCCAGCCCGCCGTCGCCACCTACCTGCGGCGCCCGGGAGAGCACGATCACCGGTGGTTCGGGGTCACCCTGCTCACAGTCGAAGCCGGGTCGATCACGGCGATGGCCGCGTTCGAGTCGGTCCCGGCGGCGGCGTGGGGCCTGCCGGAGACCTGGCCCGCCGAGCACGATGACCACGGGCCGGCAGGAAAGATGCAAAGCGACGCATAGATATTGCGCTGAAAAAAAGCCCGGGTGGGTGATTCACGGGGAATCACCCACCCGGGCAAGCGCACAACCGGAATCTCATTTGCTTTCCGGATTTGCTTGCTGTCCTTGCGGCCGCCGGGAAGAGGTCACCGGCCGGCGCGTCAGGCCACTCGGTGCCGCTGAGGCGCGGTGCGCACCAGCCGGCGGCGTTCGTCCGCGGTGGTGCCGCCGAAGACGCCGTGGTCGAGGCCGTTGTCGAGCGCGTAGCCGAGGCATTCGGCGCGCACGGGGCAGCGGGCGCACACGGCCTTCGCCTGTGCCGTCTGCCGGGCGCCGGGGCCCATCTCGGAGATCGGGAAGAACAGTTCCGGGTCCTCGTCCTTGCAGGCCGCGAGTTCCGCCCAGCCCGTCATCGTGGCTTCCATTTCCTTCGTTCACCTCCTTCTCTTACTGCTTCCCATTGTTGGGGCGCGTCAACCGACTTAACACTGGCGGGCGCGCGAGCGCATCCGCCTGGGTCAAGGGGGTTTTGGCTTCGGTCCCCGGCTCACCCTCCGGGCAACCAAGACTGCAACACATGAGAGTACGCCTTTCTTCCGGGGATTTCGATGTCGATCACGTCACCCGATCGGCGAACTCCGCGCAGCACCGACCGGCGGACGGACAGTCCTCCACCATCCGCTTGCGTTGTCCGGGAGGGGTTTCCGGCTCTTCGGGCGGGTAAACACGTCCGTCAGGCCCGAGTGGGAGCCCGTCCGGAACCCGCCGTTCGCGGACCGGCGCGGCACCCGGCCGGAACCGGTCGTCACCAGCCGTCACCGAGGCAACGCATTCCATTACTCCTACCGGGCAGTCTTGATCGAATCGTTACACGTAGCGGTCACTTCACTGCACCTGTCCTAGTGAGGCGAGGGGTGGTGGGGTCCGGTGTGCGGTCACGACGAGTTCGACGCGTTCTTCCGCGCGGACTTCCCGGCCCTGGTGGCGTTCCTCTGCAAGGCCGGGTTCGAGCTCGAGACGGCCCGCGACGTCGCCGCCGAGGCGATGCTGCACGCGCTCGAAGCGTGGCCGATCGCCGAGGACCCGCGGGCCTGGGTGCGCCGGGTCGCCGGGCGCCTGCTCGACGCCGGGGGCGGCGCGCGGGCGGACTGGACCGTGGCGGGCAACCCGCAGGACGACGACGAGCTCGCCGGGCTGGTCGAGCAGCACGCGGGCCTGCTCGAGCTGCTCGCCGCCCTGCCGGGCAAGCAGCGGATGGTGCTGGCGTGGTCGCTCGACGGGTTCACGCCGTCGCAGATCGCGGAGGCGCTGCGGATCGCGCCGGCGACCGTCCGGTCCACCCTCCGCCACGTGCGGGAACGCCTCCGGCGACTCCGGGCCGCCCGGCCCGGCGACCAGCGGGACAGGGAAAGGTGAGCGAAATGCCGGCAACCGAGTACGGGGATCGGGCGATCACCGAGCAGCTGCGGGAGTCCAACGCCGCGCTGCACGACTCGCTGCGCGCCGGGCTCGACGTCGAGGGCACGCTGCTGCGGGTGCGCAGCCGGGCCCTCGTCCGCGAGATCGCCGCCGCGCAGCCCGCCGAAGCGTTCCCGCCGCACTGGCGGCGTCACGACGAGCCGGTCGCGGCCGCGATCGCGGGCGACGACGCGGCGACCGCACGCCTGCTCGCCACCATCCGGCCCCTGGTGGTGCGCTACTGCCGGGCCCGGGTCGGCCGGCACGAGCGCTCGTTCGCTTCGGCGGACGACGTCGCCCAAGAGGTCTGCCTCGCGGTGCTGACGGCGCTGCCGTCCTACCACGACCAGGGCCGCCCGTTCCTGGCGTTCGTCTACGGGATCGCCCAGCACAAGGTGGCCGACGCCCACCGCGCCGCGGCCCGCAACCGCAGCGACCCGGTCCCGGAAGTCCCGGACGGGGTCAGCGAAACGGCCGGCCCCGAGCAGCGGGCGCTGCGGTTCGAGCTGAACGAGCGGCTCGCCCGCCTGCTGGACGTGCTGCCGGCGAAGCAGCGGGAGATCGTGGTGCTGCGGGTGGTGGTCGGGCTGTCGGCGGACGAGACGGCCGCGGCGGTGGGGTCCACGCCGGGGGCGGTCCGGGTGGCGCAGCACCGGGCCCTCGGCCGGCTGCGGCGGCTGCTGACCGGCGAAGAGGAGTAGCTCCTCCGTCGAGGGCGGCGGAGGCACCGGCGGAGTGACCGGGAGCGCAGCTCCTCCGTTGAGGGTGGCGGTGGGGGTATCGGCGGACTAACGCCGGACCCGCTCCAGGATGAACTCCGCCAGCGCCGCCGCCGGGCCTTCCATCGACTCCCTGGCCAGCAGCATGAACTCGATGTCGCCGGGGTCCGGGAGGCCGTCGAGCTCGATCAGGTCGGCCGGGACCAGGCTGCGGGCGTGCACGGTCACGCCCAGGCCGGCCGCCGCCGCGGCGCGCAGGCCGGTGAGGCTCGACGTCTGGCACGCCGCCCGCCACTCCAGGCCGGCGCGTTCGAGGACCTCCACCGCCAGCCGGCGGGTGATCGACGGCATCGGGTACTGCACCAGCGGCACCGGCTGGCCCGGCTCCAGCACGGTGGCGGCCGACCCGATCCAGACCAGCGGCTCCCGCCACAGCAGCCGGCCGTGGTGCGCACCCGGGCGGCGCTTGCCCAGCACCAGGTCCAGCTGCCCGGCGCGCAGCCGCTGCGCCAGGACGTCCGACAGCTCGACCGTGAGCTCGACGTCCACCAGCGGGTGACTGCGGCGCAGCCGGTGCAGGATCTCCGGCAGCTCGCCGAGCGCGAAGTCCTCCGAGACGCCGAAGCGCACTCGGCCGCGGAGCTCGGCGCCGCGGAAGTGCCGCTCGGCCCGCTCTTCGGTGTCGACGACCGTCTGCGCGAACCCGAGCATCGCCTGCCCGCGCGCGGTGAGTTCCACCGTGTGGGTGTCACGGGCGAACAGCAGGCCGCCGGCGTCGCGCTCGAGCCGTCGCACGTGCTGGCTGACCGTCGGCTGGCCGACGCCGAGCCGCCGCGCGGCCGCGGTGAAGCTGCGCGTCTCGGCGACGGCGAGGAACGAACGGCAGAGGCGGGGATCCAGCACCGGCGCAGCTTATCGCGAATCGTGATGACAGTCAGTCCGGTCATCGGGGTTCACAATGAGCGTGGGGTCGCCGAAAATGGCGGTGGAAGGAGAGCCATGTCCCGGTTGCGTCCAGACCCCTTCGTCCTCGCCATCCTCGCCACCGTCGGCGTCGCCACCCTGCTGCCCGCATCGGGCGCGGTGGCGGACGGCTTCGGCGTCGCCACCACGATCGCCGTCGGCCTGCTGTTCTTCCTGTACGGTGCCCGCCTCTCGACGCAGGAAGCCGTCGAAGGGCTGCGGCACTGGCGGCTGCACGCGGTGGTGCTCGCGGCCACCTTCGTCCTGTTCCCGCTGCTCGGCCTGGCGCTGTTCCTGCTCCCGGCCGCGGTCCTGCCGCCGCAGCTGGCGGCGGGGGTGCTGTTCCTGGCGGTGCTGCCCTCGACGGTCCAGTCGTCCATCGCGTTCACCTCGATCGCCCGCGGCAACGTCGCGGCGGCGATCTGCAGCGCGTCGCTGTCCAACCTGGCCGGGATCGTGCTCACGCCGCTGCTGGTGGCGCTGCTGCTCGCCGGGGACGGCGCGGGCGTCGACGGGTCGGCCGTGCTCGGGATCGTGCTGCAGCTGCTGGCGCCGTTCGTGGCCGGCCAGCTGGCCCGCCGCTGGATCGGCGGCTGGATCGCGCGGCACGCGGCCCCGCTGAAGCTGGTCGACCGCGGCTCGATCCTGCTGGTGGTGTACACGGCGTTCAGCGCGGGCATGACGGAAGGCATCTGGCACCGGCTCGACCCGGGTCACCTCCTGGTGCTGCTGGCGGTGTGCGGCGCGCTGCTCGCGGCGGTACTGGCGGCCACCGGCTGGGGCGCCCGCCTGCTGGGCTTCGCCCGCGCGGACCGCATCACGATCGTGTTCTGCGGGTCGAAGAAGAGCCTGGCCAGCGGCCTGCCGATGGCGACGGTCCTGTTCGGGCACGCGCAGGTCGGGCTGATCGTGCTGCCGCTGATGCTGTTCCACCAGCTCCAGCTGATCGTCTGCGCGACCTTGGCCCGGCGGTACGCGGCCGAGCAGGACCTCGTGCCGGCCTGATTTTCGTCGATTCCGTTGTGGACGGTCAGGAACACCGGCCGGCGAGCCACTTCCGGTAGTCGGCCGTCCAGCTGGTCGCGACCCGTTCCGGGCCGGTCGCCAGGTTCGCCTGCCAGCTCGCCGCGTTCCCGCTCCACGACGGCGGCGGCTCCTCCCACTTCACCGTGTCCGGCCACGACGGGCCACCACCGAGCACCGCGGGGAACGTCCCGGCCGCCACGCGGGACTTCAGGGCCGCCGCGATGTCCGGGTCGTGCGAGTACACCGTGATCGCCTGGTTGCGGTAGCGCTCGCGCACCGGGTCGGCGATCTCGCTCCACGCCTTCGCCTTCACCGCCGCGGATCCGTCGACGAGGAACACCTTCGTCTCCGGCTTGATTTCCAGCTCGGCGAACGCGCCCTTGGCGGCGACGTGGTCCAGCCACTGCCGCAGCGAATAAACGCCCTCGCCCTGGTACGGGCCCCACTGCAGCGTCCGGCCTTCCAGCTTGTCGCTGCCCGAGGACCAGTAGATGTCGGTGATGTTCTTCTTGACGCCGTTCAGCCCGTGCGTCGAGGTGTTGTGCCACATCACCGCCTTGCCGCTGACCGTCCCGTCCGAGCCGACCGCGACCTTCGTCAGCTGGACGTCGGCCTCGAACCCGCCGGCGCCCTGGCCGATCAGGGCGTCGACGGCCTCGGGGTTGTTCGGGGCGCGCAGCTGGTCGCGGTCCCACGGGTTCGCACCGGTCGGGTAGCCACCGTGGCTGACGATCACCGGGCACGCCGGGAGCGCCTGCGCGGCGACGCCGGCGAAGGAAGCCGCCGCGAGCGCGCCGGCGAAGAGCGTGGTTGCCAGTTTCATGCGTTCACCAGGACATTCTTGTAGAAGAGGTTGGCGTACCGGTTGACGTTGTCCATGCTGCTGCGCGAGCCGAACCCGAGGAACAGCCGCGTCTCGTCGTCGGCCGTGCGGTAGACGGCCAGGCCTTCGGGTTCGCGGTAGACGAGCGTCGAGCCGGCGCGGGTGATGTCGCGGTCCGCCACCAGGCCGGTGTTCATGTCGATGCGCGTCACGTACGAGTCGATGTCGGCCGCGTCGGCGTGGCCCGATCCGTCCAATGTGTACAGGCTGCTGCCGAGGATCGTGTAGCCCTGGAAGACCACGCTCGTCGTGCTGAGCGCGGGCTGCGGGAAGTGCACCAGCGGCTTGGAGAAGTCGCCGGCGGCCGCGCCGGCGAGCGGGAAGACGCTGTACCACATCCGGCCGCCTTCGCTGCGGCGCACGGCGATCCGCTGGTACACCGGGTCGGTCGCGCAGGTGATCGTCTTGCTGCCGGTGAGGAACTTCTTCACCGACGGCGTGCCGCCGTTGACGAACTTGAAGCGCGCCAGCGCGGTGCCGCGGGCGTCGGTGGTCGTGCCGTCGGCGTCGCACTCCATCCAGATGTAGGAGGAGGTGCCGACCGGCTCCACCCCGATCGAGACGCCGTGCCCGGCGTGGTCGACGTGCATCGAGCCGAGCAGCTCACCGCTGAAGCTGAGCTGGTTGATGCACAGGTCGTCGCCGGAGGTCCCGTTCCGCGCCTGGACGACGAACAGCCGCCGGTTCACGTTGTCGAAGGCGAACCCCTGCATGACGTGGTGCGATTCGTGCAGCATCTTGCTGCGGAAGAGATCCGAGGACGGCTGGGTGATGTCGATGTGGGGCGACGCGGGGATCCCCTCCCCCTCGGCGGAGGCGACACCGGGGAGCAGAGCGGCGGAACCGAGCGCGACGGCGGTCGCGGCTCCGGCGCGGAGGAAGGAGCGCCGGGAAAGCGCTCTCGACGTGATACACGGATTCTGCGACACGGGCTCGCCTCCTGGTTCGGATGTCGGCGAGAGCGTCCAGCCGGGGCGTACAGACGCCGTACAAAGCCGGATGTACGGGTGCGCCAGGCCACCGGCGTGACCGACGACCGCCGCCACACCGCGCCGGCAAGGCCCTGGACGCTGTCAGCCGACGACCGCTGAACGAAATCCGCACCCTTCGCCCGGCCCGCCGGGATTTTCCGTCATCGCGGGCGGGGCGAAGGCTTCTTTCCCAGCTCTTCCGCGAAAATCGTCTCGACGCGTGAACTCGCGCGCCGCAAAGCGCGGACCGCGGTGCGGATCAGGTAGCCGGAAACGAACGTGAACAGCAGTGTCAAGCCGATCAGCCCGGGATTCGCCACGATGACCTCCCGGTACTCGTGTGCGAGGTACCCCAGCCCGGCCCCCGCGGCGAATGCGTCCAGCAGCGCCAGCCGGGTGGCCAGGGAACGGGACGAGGTGGCAGTGCCCATTGTCTTACTCCCGCCGTTCCGGTCAGCGGTGGCGCCCTTGCAACCTAGACGAGCGTGCGCCGCTCGGCGGTCAGTTCAACCTGTTTGGCCTACCGGATCTGCCCGGATGGCCGCTGTGATAACTTGAAGCGAACTGAGTGTTCTGTGCACATGCAAACCTCGGGCCGCTTGCGCACGCCCGAGTGAGGGGGCGGTAGCTCAGTTGGTTAGAGCAGGGGACTCATAATCCCTTGGCCGCGGGTTCGAGCCCCGCCCGCCCCACGAGGCGGCTCCGGCTACCCGGTGCTGACGCACCTTCGCCGGTGCCCGCACTCTCCATCCGGAGGACAACCCCCGGCGCGACGCCGTTCGCCGTCGAAACCTCACCCGGCGCAGAGGCAGCGCTCGCACGCCTCGACGAAGACCCGCACCGCCCGGCGTCCGTCCTCCGCCCGCCAGACGACGGCGAGTTCGCTCGGCGGCAACCCCGTGACCCGGCGGTACACGATGTCGTCGCGCTGGTAGATCTGCGCGTTGCCCTCGGAAACCAGCACCGCACCCAGCCCGGCACCCACCGCCTCCAGCGACTCTTCGGCCGTCTCCGCCTCGGCGACCACCCGCGCCGGCACCTCGCGCCGGTCGTTGCCCAGCCAGAACTCGCGCAGCGGCCCGGCCGCCCGCGGCAGCGCGATGAACGCCTCCTCCGCCAGCTCGCCCAACGGCACCGCTTCCCGCGCGGCCAGCCGGTGCCCGGCCGGCAGCGCCACCCAGCGGTCCTCGGTGGCGACGACCTTCCGCGCGAACCCGGGCGGCACCGGCAGCCAGGCGACGGCCACGTCCACCTCACCGCCGCCGAGCCCGGCCGTCGGATCGCTCCAGGCGACCTGTTTGAACAACAGCTTCCACTCCGGCAGCGCCGTCGCCATCTTCGCCGTGACGTTCGGGATGAGCCCGCGGCCGATCCTGGTGTGGAACCCGACCGTCAGGGTCGCCCGCTGCGCCGCGGCCACCTCGGCGAGCGCGTGCTGCGCGGTCTCCCACTGCCGGATGATCCGCTGCGCCTCCGGCAGCAGCGCCGCCCCCGCCGCGGTCAGGGTCACCGTGCGGTGGTCACGCTCGAACAGCGCGACCCGCAGCGACGTCTCCAGGCGGCGGATCTGCTTGCTCAGCGACGGCTGCGCGATGAACAGCCGCCCCGCGGCCCTGGTGAAGCTCAGCTCCTCCGCCACCGCGACGAAGTACCGCAGGTCCCGGACGTGGACATCCATAGCCACAGGCTATAGCGCCCGATCTTGGACGCCGGGGGCCGCGCGGCCCGACGATGACCGTGATCATCGACGGCGGCGAAGGGCAGAAGGACATGGAACTGGGCGTGTCGGGACTGAACGCCAAGGCGACGCTGGCACCGGCCGAGACGGTCCGGCTGGCGCGGCTGGCCGAGGACCTCGGCTACCGGTCGTGGTGGGCGGGCGAGCACGTGGTGCTGCCGAGCCCGCGGGTGCCGGCGGCGCCGATGGAACCGACCGACCCGATCCTCGACCCGCTGGTGCACCTGGCCTACGTCGCGGCCGTCACCGAGCGGCTGGACCTCGGCACCGGCGTGGTGATCCTGCCGCAGCGCAACCCGCTGGTCCTCGCCAAGCAGGCGGCGAGCCTCGACGTGCTCAGCGGCGGCCGCCTGCTGCTCGGCGTCGGCGCCGGCTACCTCGAGCCCGAGCTGCGCGCACTCGGGGTGCCGATGGCCGGGCGCGGACGGCGCACCGACGAGTACCTCGACGCGATGACCGCGCTGTGGACCGATCCGGCGCCCGCGTACCAGGGGGAATACGTCGAGTTCCGCAACGTCGACGCCCACCCGCGCCCGGCGGGTGTCCGCATCGTGGTCGGCGGCCACAGCCCGGCCGCGTTCCGCCGCGCGGTGTCCCGCGGCCACGGCTGGTTCGGCAACGGCGGGCTCGCCGACCTGCCCCGCCACCTGGCCGGGCTGCGCCGGGCCGCCGAGGAGGTGGACCGCCCGGCCCGGTTGGGCCAGCTGGAGATCAGCTACCTGCCGCTCGACCCGGTGGAGGTGGGCGCGCGCGCCGCCGAGCAGTACGCCGCACTGGGCGTGGACCGGCTCGTGGTCTACCCGCTGCCGCTGGAGGATCCCGCGGAGGTCGCCCGGTTCCTGGAACGGCACGCCGCGCTGGCGCGGTGACCCGGCGCCGTACGATCACGGCGAGGGTGCGGCCAGGCCGGGATTCCGGCACCGGCGTGCGGGAGGGAGCAGGATGTTCGGGTGGAAGAAGAAGCTGAACGCTCTGAACGATCTGGCGGGGCAGCTCAGGCCCGACCTGAGTCCGGAGTCGCTCGGTGTCGGGCCCGCCTTCCCGGGCGTCGCCGCGAACCCGCTCCTGAGCAGTGACGCCCGGAAGCGCACCGCGGAACTGCGTACGGGGGCGCTGGCGCTCGGCGTGCTCGTCGACTGGCGGGAAGTGAACAGCAATCCGCGCGTGGTCCTGATGTTCGACGTGGAGACCGCCGAAGGCGTCGCGTTCCGCGGCATCGCGGACGAAGACCTCACGATCACGGAGCTCACCCGGCTCGCTCCGGGACAGACGCTGCCCGTGCGCTACCGGCCGGCCGTCATGGACCACTACGTCGCGCTCGCCCGGGACGCGGACCCCGCCCGTGTTCGGCAGCTCTCCGAGGAGATCGCGAGCCGCAGGCGAAGCTGAGCCGACGGCCGGCCTAGTGCCCGCCGTGGCCGGGCATGCCCGGGTGGTGCCCCGTGCTCCCCGCGTGCCGGTGGAACCGGCTGACCTCCGGCGGGTGCACCACGAACGGGCGCATCATGCCCTCGTCCTCGTGGTCGAGGATGTGGCAGTGGTACATGAACTCGCCGGTCGCGTCCTCGAAGCGGCCGGCGACGCGGATCCACTCCCCCGCCCAGGTGGTGAACGTGTCCTTCCAGCCTTCCTCGTGCTTCTCGATCGCCGCGCCGGCTGCTGGGGCGGGCAGAGGCCGGGTCGTGCCGCCCGCCGCGAGGTCGAACGCCGTCAGGTCGGCGAACTTGTTCCTGGTCAGCAGCTGGAACCGGGCCATGTGGATGTGCATCGGGTGCGGTGCCCCGCCGAGCTGGAGCAGGTTCCACACCACCCAGCGGCCGCGGTCGATGAAGATCGTCGTCGTGTCGTCGAACAGGCTGGCCACCCTGCGGAACGTCCGCACCTGTCCCGTCGCCGGGTCGGTGAGCTGGAGGACACCCTCCTCCGGGAAGCGGGCGGGCAGCTCGGCCGGGTCGGTGATCTCCTTCAGCTCCCACATCTCCGGGTGCGGCCGGCCCGCCACCCCCGGCGGGGTCGACACGACGAACACCTCGTCGTGGTCCTCCGGAACCCGCTCCAGGCGCGCGTACGACGGCGACAGCCGCGCCGGCAGGCGGAACGGTTCGGGGCGACGGCGGCTCTCGACGCGGAACTGCATGATGTCCGGCTCGATCGACGCCCCGGTGTTGACCAGCCGCAGCCGCTGCCCCGGGAACCGGCTGAAGTCGATCAGCAGGTCGGCGCGCTCGGCCGGGGCCAGGGTCAGGCCGCCGGCCGGTACCGCCGCCGGGGCAGGCAGCAGGCCCGCGTCCGTGCCGGCGATCCGCACCGCGTCGTTGTGCACGGTGCCCGCCTCGTCGACCAGGTCGAGGCGGAAGAACCGGCCGTTGGCCGTGTTGAGCACCCGGAAGCGGTACCAGCGCGCGTCCACGTCCAGGTGCGGCCAGATGCCGCCGTTGACGAGCGTGAACGGGCCGGTGACCGGCGCCGTCGTGCCGGACGCGGGCAGGTACTGGAACTTGAACAGCACCCGGCCGGTGAGCGCGCCGGTCGCCGGGTCGGTGTCGAGGTTGCGGTCGGCCAGCACCAGCGGGATCTCGTGGTCGCCGCCGGGCAGGCGCAGCCGGTCCTCCTCCTCGTCGCGGATCAGGTACAGCCCCGCGAGTCCGGAGTGGACGGTGAAGCGCGTCACGGCCATCGCGTGGTCGTGGTACCAGAGCGCGGTGGCCGCCTGGCGGTTCGGGTACTCGGTGAGCTGCGTGTGCCCCGGTGAGATCCCGTTGTGCGCCCAGCCGTCGTTGCCGGCGTTCGTCAGCGCGCCGTGCAGGTGCACGACGTTCCACGGCGGCAGCTCGGCGACGCCTTCGACCAGCTCCACCCCGGCGGGCAGGCTGCCGTCGGCGGCGCGGTAGCCGGGCCGGTTCGCCGGCGTCGGCACCTCGTACGGCGCCCGCACCGCCACCAGCGGGACCGTGCCCGTCAGCTCGTTGGCCCACGCCACCCGCAGCCGCCGGCCGCCGCGCACCTCGATGGTCGGGCCCGGGAAGTGGCCGTCGTAGGTCCACAGCGTGGTTTCCGGCAGCTGCGAGTGCAGCCGCGCCCGCGCGGTGGTCATCGTGACGGTGAGCTCGCCCCCGTACTGCCGCGAATGCGCCTGGAGCACCGGCGGGATCCGCAGCGGGTCGAGGAACTTGGTGAGCCCGAAGGTCGGCGCCGCCGGCGCACCGGTCGCCGCCGACGCCGTCCGCGGGGCACTCGGACCGAGCAGCACCCCCGCCGCGACGCCCGCGGAACCGAGCGCCGCGGCGGTGAGGAAGGTACGCCGGTCGACGGAGTCGTCCACTTTTCCCTACCAGGTAACCGGAAGCTCGGTGAGCACCTGGAACCCCGCGGTGGGGTTGAACGGGATCTCCTCCGCGGGCACCGCCAGCCGCAGGCCGGGCAGGCGTTCGAGCAGCGTGCCGATGGCGATCTCCATGGTGACGCGCGCGAGGTTCTGCCCGAGGCACTGGTGGGCACCGAAGCCGAACGACACGTGGTCCCGGGCGGTGCTCCGGTGCCAGCCGAGGGCGTCCGGCTCCTCGTGGACGTTCTCGTCGCGGTTGATCAGCGACGTGATGAAGAAGACGCCGTCGCCCTTGCGGATGGTGGTGCCCTCGACCTCGATGTCGTCGATGGCCAGCCGGGACACCCCGTCCGGGATGGACAGCACCCGTAGCAGCTCGTCCACGGCGGTGGGCAGCAGCGACGGGTCGGCGCGCAGCTCGGCGAGCCGCTCGGGGTTCTGCAGCAGGACGAACGTGCTGAGCGAGATCATCGTGCCGGTGGTGCCGTGGCCGCCGGCCACCTGCAGCACGAGCGTCGACACCAGTTCTTCGTCCGCCTCGCCCTTGGTGCGCTCGGAGAGGAGGTCGTCGAGGACACTGTCGCCGGGGTTGCGCCGTTTCTCGGCGATCAGCTCGGTCATGTAGGCCATCAGCTCGTCGTAGGCCGAGTTGGCGTCCGGGCCGCCCGCGAGCTGCTGCGACGTCTTCTCGAAGTACTCGTGGTCGCTGTCCGGGATGCCCATCAGCCGGTAGAGGATGGTCACCGGCACCGGCCCGGCGAACACCGGGATCAGGTCCGCGGGCGGACCGGCCGCGAGCAGCTCGGCCAGCTGCCGGTCGACGATCGCCTGGATCTGCGGGCGCAGCGCGTTGACCCGCCGGGTCGTGAAGCTGGGGATGAGCAGCTTGCGCCGGGCGTTGTGCACCGCGCCGTCGACCCCGACCAGCGCGGTGACGATCTTCATCACCTTCTGCTGGACGTCGCTGACGGTGGCGGCGATGCTCGCGAACATCATCGGCCACGCGGGATTGGTGCGGTCACTGGAGATCCGCGGGTCGATCAGCAGGCGGCGGGCGACGTCCCGGCCGGTGATCGCCCAGACGCGCCGCCCGTCGTAGAGCGCGACCTGGGCGAGCGGCTTCTGGTCGGCCAGCGGGAGGTAGGCCGGGGCCGGCTGGTAGGGGCACGTGCGGTCCTGCGGGAACACAACGGTTTCGGTCATGCGGGGACCCTCCGGGGCACGGGGAATACCGACGACCCGCACGGCACGAAGAGCATGATCGGTGCGGCTCGGATTCGGAACGTTAGTGAAGCGGCGACCGGCCGCGCATCCCCTCACTTGGTATTCCTCGCGCGGCCCGGCGGCCGGGACCGGCGGCGTCCGCGCAGCGAAAACCCCGCCGCCACAGGGTCACTTCCAGCGGAAACCGCTCTCTGGAGTCCTTAGTGGACACTCGGAGAACGGCGCGGACCCGGACGACCGGGTCCGCGCGCGGAATTGCCGTGCGGGCGACGGGGTGGTAGTGGGGTGCGCTAGTTCGTGAAGTCCGCCTTGTGGTCCTCGGCCCACTCGGCGAAGGTGCGCGCCGGCTTGCCCAGGACCTTCTCCACCGTCCGGTCGATCTCCTCGGGCCCGTCGAGCGCTTCCTCGTAGTACCGGATCCGCGTCTCGATGATGCTCGACGCGTCCTCGCGGCCGACCGTCCCCTCCTCGACCAGTTCCTCGAACCGACCACCGATCCGGGCCCGGAAGTCGGCGCGGGCGGCGTCGCCGGTGAGGTCGACGTACGGCAGTTCACGGCCGATCGCGCGGCCGATCAGGGCGAGCTGCTCGGCTTGGGTGATGCTTTCGCCGCCGGTGATGTGGTATTTCGCGCTCGCGTGGCCGTCCTGGAGCATCGCCGTCGTGCTCACCTCGGCGATGTCGCGTTCGTGGATCGAGGACAGGTACGAGTGCGCGTAGAGGATCGGCACCGGCTCGCCTCGCTTGACGAACTCGGCCCACTGCAACGAGTTCACCGCGAACGCCCCCGGCCGCACGAACGTCCACGCCAGGCCGGACCGCTCGATCGCCGCCTCTTCGGCCAGGTGCCACCGCGCGATCCAGTGGTCCGGGTCGCGCCCGGCGGCGGCCAGCGACGACAGCAGGACGACGTGCCGGACACCGGCGGCCTTCGCGACCTCCAGCACCCCTTCGACGCCGGACGGCTGGGTGTACAGGAAGAGCTTTTCCACGCCCTGCAGGGCTTGCCGGAACGTCTCCGGCTCGGCGAGGTCCGCCCGGCGGACGTCGACCGCGGCCGGCAGGTCGAGTGCGTCCGGGTTGCGCGAGGTCGCGCGGACGTCGGCGCCCGCCCGCAGCAACAGGTCTACGACGTTGCGGCCGACGTTTCCGGTCGCGCCGGTCACCAGGATCGTCATGAATTCCCCAGTCAGCTAGGCTGAATACAGGCTCGGCGTCCATTGTGGACACCTTTCGCGCTCCGCCCCCGGTGAGCAAGTATCGGCCAGCCACCCGATGTCGTCAACCGATCCCGGCTGCCGCGCAGGTCAGCGCAGGCGATCGTGGGTCACCGCCGTGTTCCCGGTTCGCGGGCTCGTCCGCGTGCGCCTCGGTGGCCGCAGGTGTTCACCCCGGAAAATATTCACGTCATGGAATATCTTGGCCGGGCAGCCAGCGCAGCCCGTAGGCGTACCCCAGCTGCGGCCCGGCGAACTCCTGCGCCACCTCGCAGGCGCCGTCGAGCGGCAGCGGCTCGCCCGGCTGGGGCGGGTCGGCGAGCACCGAGGGCGGCACGCGGTCCAGCCGCCACACCACGCGCGGCGGCCGCCGCGGGTCGAACCGGACGCGGACCTCGAACGACTCGCACGTCACCAGCGGCACGAACACGTACGACGGCCGGATCGGCTGGCCGTCCCGGATGCGGTAGACCAGCGAGTACGTGTGGGTGTCGCCGCGGTCGAGAGCGCGCGGCAGGTCGAGCAGCCAGCGGAAGTGGCGCTGTCCGTCGCGGGTGCCCGCGCTGATCCGCACGCCGTGCCGGGCGTCCACGGCGACGTCGCGTTCGCCGTCGTGGCCGTCCTCGGTGCGCGGCACGGTGAACTGCGCGGCGATCCGGTCGAGGGCGTCGCGGGTGGCGACGATCAGCCGTTCCTCGGTCACCTCCGGTTCGCCGGTGTCGAGCCGGACGAGCACGTTGAGCCGCTTGACGAACCAGCCCTCGTCCGGGTTCGGCAGCCCGTTGCCCGGCCGCACGCCAGCCTCGATCTCCGCGGCGAGCCGGGCGAACGACCGGTCGACGCGGCGCCGGGCCGTGCGTTCGGAGACGCGCAGCCGATCCGCGAGGACGCCGATCCGGTCGCTCAGCAGCGCGTGCTGCGCGCCCGGGGCGATGCCCAGCGCGATGTTCACCGCCAGCCGGTCGTCGGCCGGGAATTCCGCGATCGCGGCGGAAATCGCCGCCCGCAGGACGCGGCGCGCGTCACGATCGCTCGTCGTCCGGTGGATGGCGCACCAGCCGGAAACGAGCGGCCCGAGCCGGCTGCGCAACCGGTCGGCTTCCAATCCCCAGCCGCGCCGCAGGGTGGTGAGTTCCCGGAGCAGCCCATCGTCCTGTGCCATGGGTTTTTCATTGTGACACGCGCACTTCACTGCGCTCGGCGGAACCGGGTGCGCCGATCAGGTGATTCCGCGGTGGCCAGCCATTGGCCAGTTCCGCGCGATTTCGGCCAGTGCGCGGCCTTTTCCGCTTCGCCGGCTGCCCGACGATTTTCCCCGTCGAGTTTCCGTCGGCATTCGGGGAGGAAGGGTGCTCGACACTACCGGCCCGGCCGACGTCGCCGGCGTCCGGCGGCTGGCCCGCGACGGCCTGCTCGCCGGCTCCGCGGCGGCGGCGCGGCCCCGCGCCCTCGCCCGGTTGCGCGGCGGGGTCTACACGGTGGCGTGGCCGCTGGTCTTCACGCGGATCACCAAGCCGCTGGAGCACCGGCGCCGCCACGCGGACTGCGCCCGCGGGCTCGAGTGGCTGCGGCCCGACTGCCTCGACCGCTTCCACGACGACGTCGAGGCGGTGGTGGACCACACGCTGCGGCGCGCGACGGGCCCGATCGGCAACCTCGAGGGCTGGCTGGCGACCCGCCTCACCCCGGCGACGGTCGACGCGCACCGGCGCCGCCGCGGGGAGATCGGCGCACTGCAGCGCCCCCGCCTGCCGGCCTGGCTGTCCGGCGCCCTCGACGGGGACGGGTGGTTGTGCGACCTGGCGGTGCAGCTCCTGGTCTGGGTGGGCGTCCCGGCCACGGCGGGAGCCGAGCTGTGGCCCCTGGACGGCTGGGCGGCGCGGCGCACCGAGCTGACGGGCGAGCCGCCACCCACCCGCGACACGCTCGACCGCGAGGTCGAGCGTGTCCTGGCGGCGATGCGCACCCGCCCGGCCTGGTACGCCGAGCACGTCGAGCGCCCGCTGGGGCACAAGCAGGCCCCGGTCGCCCCGATGCCGGCGGAGCTGCCCGCCCTGGAGCTGGTGGCGTCGCACGAGCGCGCGGACGCCCGGTTGGCGGGTCTGGCCGAGCAGGCGCTGCGGGCGATCGAGCTGCGGCTGAACCGCGGGGAGGCGGCCGCGGCGGCGGTGGCCTCGGTGGTCCGGACGGTGTTCGGCGAGGCACCGTCGAGTTCGGTCGACGCGGACTGGCTGACGACGGCGCTGGCGGATCGCGGCCGGCTGGACGAGATCGTGGCGGCGGCGCTGGCGATCCTGCACCGCTGAACCGCGGCCTGCTCCCGGCTCGGCGGAGGACAAGCGGCAGCCGCGACGGCTTTTCACCACCGGCGAACTCGGGCTGCGGCCGCAGCGGTGCCGGCGATCCCCCACCGCCCAACCCCGGCTCGACCGAGGAGAAGCAGTGCGCGCGACCTTCGACCGCCTCCGCAGCGCCCGGTCAGCCGTCCTCGATCGAGCGGCGGCGGGCCTCGAAGACCGCCGTCAACACCTCGGGCGGGCAGCCCGCCGCCCGCGCCCGGCGGCCCGCGGCCGTCAGCTCGGCCAGCAGGAGCGCGCGGACCGCCGCGCGGGTCGGCTCCGGGAGTCTCGAACACGGGTCGGTCACCCTCGGCCTCCTCTCGACCGGCACCAGCCTTCCCCTGACGGACACGCCCGTCACCGCCACCACGGCGGCGGGGGCACCGGGAGCCGCAGCGGGCAGCCCGAATGCGCGCCCGTCCAGCAGTCCGCGAGCCAGCGGGTCAGCGCCACCGGCCCGAGGAGGCTGTCCTCCCATACGGGGGTCAGCTCGCCCGCCCGGCGCAGCATCGATTCCGCCGTGCGGCAGAAGCGGACCACCCGCGCGATCGCTCCGTCGGCCCGTTCGGCGGGCCAGGCGACGGCGGCGCCCGGGAGCCGGGCCGGGATGGCCAGGCCGGTGCCGATGGTGCAGTTCCGCGCCAGCTGCAGGGCGAGATCGAACTCGACCGCTTCGGCGTGACGCTGTCTCGCCCGCCATCGGGGCGAAGCGGCCGCGGCGTACAGCCCGGCCAGACGGGCGGCGGCGAGCCCGTCCCACACCGTCAGGAGCACCGCTCGCGTGTCGGCCGGAGGGGCGTCGGCGAGCTCGTGGGTGACGGCGCTGAGCCAGGCACACGGGTCCTTGACTTGACGATCAGCGACGACGGTCACGGCAGTCAGTTTCCCACCGGTATCCGCCGACAACCCCGAGATGATCATCGTTCACCCGAGGACCACCCGGTCGGTGGCGACCCGTTGAGCGGCGCCGTAACCCGATCGGGCACTGGGCGTGACCAAATCGTCACAGCTGTGCGATCATGTGCGCGCTCAGTGCCGAGCACCCGTTGAACCGTTCCCCGCGAAAGGCCCCACCAGTGATCAAGATCAGCAAGAGCCGGGCCGGCACCCAGCGCGTCACCTTCAGCCTCCCGATCGGCGCGCCGGCCGGCCGGGTGAGCGTCGTGGGCTCGTTCAACGACTGGACCCCCGGCAGGCACCACCTGACCCCGCGGTCCAACGGCCGCCGTTCGGCGTCGGTCGACGTCGCGCCGGGCACCGTCCTGCAGTTCCGCTACCTCGGCGAGAACGGCCACTGGTTCGACGACCCCGACCTGGCCGACCGCGCGGACGGCAACTGCGTCTGCACGACGTCGTAGCGGCTCAGCCCCGCCGTCGCCGCTTGCCGGGGCCGCCGCCGCGCCGCGCCGGTTTCGCCGCCGCCGCGGGCTTGCGTTCCGGGCGCTTGCGCTCCGACGGCGCCTGCTGCCGCCCGCGGGTGCTGTTCACCGTCCGGCCGCGGACGATCCCGATGAACTGCTCCATCAGGTCCGTCGTCTCCTCCTCCAGCCACGACAGCGCGACGCTCGACTGCGGCGCGTCCCCGACCGGCCGGTAGGTCAGGTCACGGCGGTGGTGCAGCCGGGCGAGCGACTGCGGGACGACGAGCACCCCGACCCCGGCCGCGACCAGCTCGACCGCGTCCGCCGTCGTCTCCGGCCGCGAAACCGCCGGGCGGCCGGGCGGCTCCGGCCACTCCAGCGTGTCGTCCAGCGGGTGCAGCACGACCTCGTCCGCCAGGTCCACGGTGGACACTTCGTCCGCCGCCGCGATCAGGTGGTCCTTGGGCACCACGACGACCGTCGTCTCGGTGTAGAGCGGGATCGCGTGCAGGCCGTCCCGGTCGATCGGCGAGCGCAGCAACGCGGCGTCGGCCTCCCGGGTGCGCAGCAGCCCGGTGGCGTCGGCGGCGGCGACCGGGACGAGGGCCAGCGGCACCTCCGGCACCCGCTCGCCCCAGGTCCGCACCCACTTGGCGGGCGTCGCTCCCGGGACGTACGCGAGCTTGAAAGTGGTCACCGGGTCAGGTTACCGGGAGTGACGCTGGCTACCCTGGACGGCATGACGTCGCACAAGACCACCCAGACGATGAAGCCGGCGACGGCGGCGAAGAAGCTGGGTGTGTACCTCGAAGCCACCCCCGCGGAGTTCCGCGAGGGCGTCGTGACGCGCGACGAGCTGAACGCCCTGCAGGCCGACCCGCCGGAGTGGCTGCGCGAACTGCGCCGCACCGGCCCGCACCCGCGGCCGGTGGTCGCGGCGAAGCTGGGCGTTTCCATCGGCGGCCTCACCCGCGGCGGCATCACCGAGCCGCTGACCACCGAGCAGATCGAGGCGCTGAAGGAGGAGAGCCCCGAGTGGCTGGTCCGGGAGCGCGCGACCCAGGCGGAGGTGCGGAAGGAAACCGTACGGGTCAAGGAAAAGAACCGCTGAGCGCCACCGACCTGTCCCCGGAAGCCGCGGACCGCCTCGACGCCGCGGACGAGCTCGCCGCCTTCCGCGAGCGGTTCGTCCCGATCACCGATCCCGGCGTCGTCGCCTACCTCGACGGCAACTCGCTCGGCCGTCCGCTGCGCGCCACCGCCGAACGGCTGCAGGAGCTCGTCGCGCACGAGTGGGGTGCCCGGCTGATCCGGTCCTGGGACGAGCGCTGGCTGACCCTGCCCGAAGAGATCGGGGACGAGCTCGGCCGCGTCGCCCTCGGGGCCGCGCCGGGGCAGACCATCGTCGCCGACTCGACGTCCGTGTGCCTCTACAAGGCGCTCCGGGCCGCCGTCGCGCTGCGGCCGGGCCGCGACGAGATCGTCACCGACACCGCGAACTTCCCCACCGACCGGTTCCTGGTCGAGAGCGTCGCCGCCGAGCTCGGCCTCACCGTGCGGTGGGCCGGGAGCGACGACGTCGCCGCGGCCGTCGGGCCGCGGACCGCGGTGGTCACCCTGTCCCATGTGGACTACCGGACGGCGGCGATCACGGACCTGGCCGCCGTCACGCGGCTGGTGCACGAGCGCGGCGGGCTCGTCGTCTGGGACCTCTGCCACAGCGTCGGCTCGATCCCCGTCGCGCTGGACGCCGCCGAAGCCGACTTCGCCGTCGGCTGCACGTACAAGTTCCTCAACGCCGGGCCCGGCGCGCCCGCGTTCCTCTACGTCAACGCCCGCCACCACGAGACCTTCGGCCAGCCCATCACCGGCTGGATGGGCGCCGCGGACACCTTCGGGATGGCCGCGGAGTACGTTCCCGCGCCGGGCATCCGGCGGGCGCTCTCCGGCACGCCGCCGGTGCTCGGCATGGTGGGTGTCCGTGAAGGGGTGGCGCTGCTGGCGGAAGCGGGCCTCGACCGGGTGCGCGCCAAGGCCGTGGCACTGGGCCGCTGGGTGATCGCGCTGGCCGACGCGTGGCTCGTCCCGCTCGGGTTCACGGTCGCCTCCCCGCGCGAAGACGACCGCCGGGGCGGCCACGTCACCCTCCGCCACCCGGACGCCGAACGGCTTTCGCGCGTCCTGATCGAGCACGGCGTGCTCATCGACTTCCGCCGCCCCGACGGCATCCGCATCGGGCTGAGCCCGCTCACCACCGGCTTCGCCGAGGTCCGGCGGGCCGTGGAGCGCATCCGCGAGCTCGCCTGACGGGCACCGATCCGAGCCGAACCCTCGTCGGCCGACGATAGTAGCCATGTACTTAGTAGCCATGTACAGTATCTGGCATGAGCACCCCCGGTCACCTCGTCTGGCGGCTCTCCACGAAGTGGCGGGTCGCCGTCGACCGCGCCCTGGCCCCCGCCGGGCTCACGCACGCGCAGTACGTCTTCCTGTCTTCGCTCTTCGGGCTGGAGCGCGCCGGCGCGAGCCCGAGCCAGCGTGAACTGGCCGACCACACCGGCCTGGAAGCGCTCTACGTCTCCAAGCTCGCCCGCACGCTCGACGCCGACGGGCTCGTCGAACGCACCCGCGACCCGGCCGACACCCGGACCGTCCGGCTGCGCCTGACCGCCCGCGGGCGCGAGGTGACCGAGCCGGCGATCGCCACCGTGGCCGAGCTGCTCGACCGGCTCCTCGCCCCGCTCGGCGGCCGGCACGGCGACCGCACCGCGGCGCTGGTCCGGGAACTCGGCGTCCTCCTCGACACCCCACTGGATTCCTGAAAGGACAGACCCGATGCTGCACCACGAAGAAACCGGCACCGGTACCCCGATCGTGTTCCTGCACGGCAATCCCAGCTCGTCGCACAGCTGGCGCAACGTCCTCCCGCACGTCGGCGGCGGACAGCTGCTCGCCCCCGACCTGATCGGCATGGGCCGCTCGCCGAAGCCGGACATCGCCTACACCTTCGCCGACCACGCCCACCACCTGGACGCCTGGTTCGACGCGCTCGGCCTGGACGACGTCGTCCTCGTCGGGCACGACTGGGGCGGCGCGCTCGCCTTCGACTTCGCCGCCCGCCACCCCGGCCGCGTCCGCGGGCTCGCCTTCTTCGAAACCATCGTGAAGCCGATGGCCTGGGAGGACTTGACGCCACAGGCAGCCGAGCGCTCGCGGAAGATCCGCACGCCCGGCGCCGGCGAGGACATGGTGCTGGCGCAGGACCTGTTCATCCGCCAGGCGTTCACCGGCGGCGTCCGCACCCCGGTGGCGGCCGAGGACCTGGCCGCCTACCTCGCCCCGTTCCCGACGCCGGAGAGCCGCCGCCCGGTGCTGGCGTGGGCACGCCAGCTGCCACTGGGCGGCGACCCGGCCGAGCTGATCGAGCGCATCGAGGCCTACGACGAGTGGCTGGCCAGCAGCGCGAGCACGCCGAAGCTGCTGATGACGTTCGAAGGCTCACCGACGCTGCTCATCGGCGAGAAGATGGCGCAGTGGTGCGCCGCGCACATCGCCGCGCTCGACGTGGTCGCCTGTGGGGAAGCGGGGCACCACGCGCAGGAGGACCGCCCGAAGGAGATCGCGGCGGAGATCGCCTCCTGGCTGGACCGGCACGGGCTGCGCTGAGGCTCGTGCGCTGAAGGGGCTCCCGCCTACGTGTGCCGCCGCGGCGGACCTGTCCGCCTCCGACCACCGCGGCAGGCATCGAGTCCCTTGCCTGGGAAGGGCTTGGCCGATCGCGGGTGAGGCACCCCGCCAGATCGGCGCCTACGTGTGCCGCAGCGGGGGGTTCGCCGTCACGCCGAGGACGCGGGCGACGACCCACGCCAGGGCGTCCGCCGTCCGGGCCGGGGTGTCCGACGGCTGCATCACGTGGCTGAGCACCGCGCGGACGACCAGGTCGATCACCACCTCGACCTGGTCCTCGGCCAGCGGAAGCCGGTACGCCGCCACCCGGGCGGCCAGCACCGCCTTCGCCCGGGCGAGCAGCGCACTCGCGTCGGTCGTCAGCAGCGGCAGCAGCTCCGGCGCCGTGCCGTGGGTGGCGGAGGCGATCGCGCGCAGCAGCGTGTTGTCGTCGGCCAGCTCGAGGACCGCGCGGACCGCGTCGTAGATCGCCTCGACCAGGTCGTCCGGGTGGCGGTCGAACGCGGCGCCGACCGCCGAGAGGAACCGGTCGAGCTCGTGCGCCACCATCGCGTCGGCGAGCGCGGGCTTGGACCCGATCTCGTTGTACACCGTCTGACGGCTGACCCCGGCCAGCTCGGCCAGCCGCGCCATCGTGACGGCCGGCCAGCCGGACCGCGCCGTCAGCTCGATCGCCGCGGCGATGATCGGCTGCCGGTGCTGACCACCTTCCGCCGGCACCGGAACCGCCCTGCTCATGATCGGCATTCTAGGTCGTGCCCGCCGCGGCCGGGCCCACCCGCCCCGGCGCGACGAAGTCGATCTTCTCGCGCACGCCGCAGTCCGGGCAGCACCACGAGTCCGGGATCGCCGCCCACGGCGTGCCGGCCGGGAAGCCCTCCCGCGGGTCGCCGCGCCGCTCGTCGTAGACGTAGCCGCAGCCGGGGCACATGCCGCCTTCGGTGGCGTCGCCGCGGGTGTCGGCGAGCTCCGGCGCGGCCGCCGTGACGCGGGTTCCGTAGCGGGCCAGCACTTGCGCGCGCTTGCCGGGCTGGATGTTGGCGCGCGAGATGTCACCGTCGTAGTGGGCGAGCACCCGCGGGTCCATCACCCGGCGCCACAGCGGCGGGACGAGCGCGAGCAGGATCATCCCGGCGTACCCGGTGGGCAGCACCGGCGACTCGGCGAAGTCGCGCAGCGTCTGGTAGCGCCGCGTCGGGTTGGCGTGGTGGTCGCTGTGCCGCTGCAGGTGGTAGAGCAGGACGTTGGTGGCGATGTTGTTGGAGTTCCAGCTGTGACTGGGATCGACCCGCTCGTACCGGCGCCGCCCGGGCGCGCCGACCCGCTGCCGCAGCATGCCGTAGTGCTCCATGTAGTTCACCACCTCCAGCAGTGAAAAGCCGACCACGGCCTGGATCACCAGGTAGGGCAGGATGCCGGCGCCGAGCCAGGCGACCATCGCCGCCCACAGCACCGCGGACATCAGCCAGGCGTTGACGACGTCGTTGCCGAGCCGGTACGGGTGGCGGTTGCGCCGGGCGTAGCGCTTGCGCTCCAGCCGCCACGCGGACTTCAGCGAGCCGGCCACCGTCCGCGGCCAGAAGCGGTAGAAGCTTTCCCCGACGCGGCTGCTCGCCGGGTCCTCCGGGGTGGCGACGCGGACGTGGTGGCCGCGGTTGTGCTCGATGTAGAAGTGCCCGTACCAGCTCTGGGCCAGCGCGATCTTCGACAGCCAGCGCTCGTGGCTTTCCTTCTTGTGGCCCAGTTCGTGCGCGGTGTTGATGCCGATCCCGCCGACGCGCCCGATGGAGACGGCGAGCCCGATCTTGTCCACGACGGTGAGCTCGCCCCGCGCGATCAGCCAGAACGCCGCCGCGAAGCCGAGGTACTGGACGGGCAGGAAGGCGAAGGTGATCCAGCGGTAGTAGCGGTCGTTCTCCAGCCGCGCGATGACGTCATCGGGCGGGTTGCTGCGGTCCAGCCCGGCGACCAGGTCGACGAGCGGCACGATCACGAGGATCACGACCGGCCCGATCCAGAACCAGCCACCCCACCCGGTGGCGGCGTGCAGCCCGATGGCGAGGAACGCCAGTGAGGGCACGACCAGGCCGATCAGCCAGAGGTACCGCTTGCGATCGCGCCACCGTTCGGTGGAGCCGGCGGGCACGGTCCCGGTCGCTTCGCTCATCACACCCTCCTTGGCGGTTGAGTTGACAAGACGGTAACCGACGTCCAGCCTGATTGACAATACTTTGCCGTATGTAAAGCGACGCAGCGTGGCACCCGGTGGCGCACATCCGGCCGCGGCGAGCACTTCCAGGCACCCTCCGTTCCCCTTTTTCCTCCGCCGCGAAGCACTGCACGCGCCGAACCGGCGGAATTCACTTTCACCCGTTCAGCGCAGCGATCAGCATCCCCGAATAGCCGACAACGCCAGTACCTGAGGAAATGCCGGTGATCGTCTCCGAACGCTGAGTAAACACCGTTCGCCGGAGGGCGGACGAGTGTCCGCAAGCCGGGTCGCACCGAACAGGGGTCAGGGGTTCGTGGTAAAAAACGGACCCTGATCGATTCCGCGGCAACACGGAGGGTGAGGCGAAGACGGGTGACGGCGGCCGCTGTGTCCCATCGTCGTGTCCGCTTCCTCGTCCGGGTCCCCTTTCCTCGCCGACCGTCACTCAGGAGTTCGTGAACCGCCGTGCTGAACAAAGACCCCAGGGACGAGTCGGACAAGCCGTACGACAAGTCGATCCGCAAAAGGCTGACCAGGACCGTTCTCATTCCCAGCGTGACGTTGCTGGTGCTGTGGATCGCGGTCTCGTCCTACTTCCTCTTCAACGGTGTTTACGTCCGGCTGGTCGCGGCTTCCGTCCGTGAGGTCTCGATCCCGGCGGCCACCGCGCTGGCCGAGTTCCAGAAGGAACGCCAGTCTGCCCTGCAGTACCTCGACGACCCGGCGCTCGGCCCGGCCCGCCTCCAGCAGCAGCAGCGGGCCACCGACGAAAAGCTTGCCGCGCTGAAGGACGCCTTCGCCGCGACGATCTCGAACGCGCCGGACGAGATCGCGTCCAAGGTGAACGCGCTGAAGGCCCAGTTCGACCAGCTGCCCGTGCTGCGCTCGCAGATCAGCTTCCGCAGCATCGACCGCGCCCAGGTCAACTCCTACTACAACGGCGTGATGGACACCGCGTCCAACCTCTTCGACACCCAGGCGCGGATCGTCCCCGACGCCGAGGCCGCAACCGGCGGCATCACGGCGACGTCGGTGTTCCGCGCCGGCGACATGATGTCGCGCGAGACGTCGCTGGTCTCCACCGCCTTCTCCGCCGGGACCTTCGCGCCCGACGACTTCGCCCAGTTCGCGCAGCTGTCCGGGCTCTACCGGACGCAGCTGGCCCAGATCGAGCCGTTCCTCGACCCCGGCGTCCGCCAGAAGTACCAGGCGCTGGCCACCAGCACGGCCTGGCGCCAGCTGGCGACGGCCGAAGAAGCGCTCGTCAAGCGCGGTCCGTGGTCGACGGGCGAGCAGAACTCCGTGCCGGTGTCCGAAACGGACTGGCAGAACGCCACGACCCAGGTCGCCCAGAGCCTCAACGACCTCGCGATCACCCAGGCGGACAAGGTTTCCGCCGCCGCGATCGACGCCGGTGACGCCCAGCTGCGCAACGTCATCATCGGCAGCATCGTCGCCCTGCTCGCGTCGCTGGCGGCGATCATCGTCGCCGTCCGGGTGTCGCGCTCGCTCGTCGACCGCGCGCTGATGACGCGCCTCGCGCGGCTGCGCAACGACTCGCTCGACCTCGCGCGCAACCGCCTGCCGGACATCGTGGAGCGGCTCAAGAGCGGCGAACCCGTCGACCTGCAGCAGGAACTCCCCCGGCTCGACCACGGCCGCGACGAGATCGGGCAGGTGGCCGAGGCGTTCAACGTCGCCCAGCTGACCGCCGTCAACGCCGCGGCGAGCGAGGCCAAGGCCCGCAGCGGTGTGCACAACGTGTTCCTCGGCATCGCGCACCGCAACCAGGTCCTCGTCCACCAGCAGCTGCAGATCCTCGACGAGATGGAAGCGCGCGAGGACGACTCGACGCAGCTGGCGGCACTGTTCCAGCTCGACCACCTCGCCGCCCGCGCCCGCCGCACCACCGAGAACCTGATCATCCTCGGCGGCAAGCAGCCGGGCCGCCGCTGGCGCAAGCCGGTGCCGCTGATGGAGGTCCTGCGCGCGGCCGTCTCGGAAACCGAGCAGTACGCCCGGGTCCAGGTCGAGCAGGTGCCCGACGTCGCGATCGTCGGCGCCGCGGTGGCCGACACGATCCACCTGGTCGCCGAGCTGGTCGACAACGCGACGTCGTTCTCGCCGCCCGGCTCGCCGGTCGAGGTGACCAGCCGGATGGTCGCGCGCGGGGTCGTCGTCGACGTGTCTGACCAGGGGCTCGGCATGAAGGACGGCGTCCGCGAGTGGGCGAACGGGATGATGGCCGAGGCCCCCGAGTTCGACGCGATGGCGCTGCGCGCCGACTCCAGCCTCGGCCTGTTCGTGGTCGCGCGGCTGGCCGACCGGCTCGGCATCACCGTCACCTTCGACCCGTCCCGCTACGGCGGCCTGCGCGCCACCGTCCTCATTCCCACCCAGCACCTGGCCGGCGAGGACGCCGACCGGGCCGACGGCCCCGAGTCCAGCCCGGCCGAGACCACCGCGGTCCTCGCCCCGGTGGGCGCCCCGGCGCCGCAGGCGGCAGAAAGCTCGCTCCGCACGATGGACACGCCCTCCTCGTTCAGCGGTCAGATCCCGATGAAGCGAGACACCAAGCCGAGGCCGTACCCGGCACGCGCCCTCACCCCGCCCGACGCCCTCCCGTCGGTGCCGTCGGCGGAACCGGAACCGGTGACCGCGAGCCCGGCGGCGGAGCTCAAGCCGACCGACGACCGGCCCCGGCTGCCCCGGCGGGAGCCGCAGCAGAACCTCGTCGCCCAGCTCGAGAACGAACCCGATGACAGCGCCGACGACGTCGTGGCCCCGGGTGAAGGCACCGCGCGCACGCTCGCGGCGTTCCACAAGGGCACCCGCCGCGGCCGCGGCGGACCGGACGACAACTCGTAGTTCCCCGGCCCCACACACACGGAAAGTCCACACAGGAAAGTCAGGGTCTGAAGTCGAATGAACGAGTACGGGAACGCCAAACCCGATCTCAACTGGCTGCTCGACGACATGGTGAACCGCGTGGTCGGCGCGCAGAACGCCATCGTGCTGTCCGCCGACGGGCTGCTGATCGGCAAGTCGGCCGGGATGAGCAAGGACGACTCGGACCAGCTTTCGGCCATCGCCTCCAGCCTGCAGAGCCTCGCCAAGGGGGTGAGCAAGCAGTTCAACCGCGGCCCGGTGCTGCAGAACATGATCGAGATGGAGCGCGGCTACCTGTTCGTCTCCGCCGCCGGCCAGGGTGCCTGCCTCGCCGTGCTGGCCGCGGACAACGTCGATGTCGAAATGATCGCCTACGAGATGAGCCGGCTCGTCAAGCGCGTCGGCGACTACATGGCGTCCGCGCCGCGAGAAGCGGCGTCGGTGCTGCGGGAGGCCACATGAGTGTCGACGACGGCTGGTACGACGAGGCCGCCGGGCCGCTGGTCCGGCCGTACACGATCACCAGCGGCCGGACACCGGCCGGTACCGCACGGCTGGACCTGTCCACGCAGGTGATGACCCTGCGCTCGGAGCAGGAGCCGGCCGGGCTGGGCCCGGAGCACAACGCGATCGTGCAGCTGTGCCGCCACCCGGTGTCGATCGCCGAGATCGCCGTCTACATCAAGATCCCGCTGGGGGTCGTGCGGGTGCTCGTCGGCGACCTGATCGAACGCGGACTCGTCATCACGCGGTCCCCTGCCCACCACCCGGCGCAGTCGCCGGACCTCGAAACACTCCAGGCGGTTCTCGATGGCCTCATCAAGTACTGACGGCACGGGGGCGGACATGGTCCCCACGCCGGTCAAGATCATCATCGCGGGCGGTTTCGGCGCGGGGAAGACCACGATGGTCGGTTCGGTCAGCGAGATCCCGCCGCTGACCACCGAAGAGGTGCTCACCGAGGCGAGCGCCGGCGTCGACGACCTCTCCGGCGTCGAGCGGAAGACGACCACGACGGTCGCGCTGGACTTCGGCCGGATCACCATCTCGCCGCGGCACGTGCTGTACCTGTTCGGGACGCCGGGCCAGGCGCGCTTCTGGTTCATGTGGGACGACCTGGCCCGCGGCGCGATCGGGACGGTCGTGCTGGTCGACACCCGGCGGCTGGAGACCAGCTTCGCCGCGATCGACTTCTTCGAGCGCCGGAAGATCCCGTTCGTCGTGGCGGTGAACTGCTTCGACAACGCGCCGCGCTACACCCCCGAGGAGATCCGCGAGGCGCTGGTCGTCCCGGACCGTGTGCCGATCGTCATGTGTGACGCACGCGACCGCGACTCCAGCAAGCTCGCTCTGATCCGGCTCGTGAAGCACGCCATGACGGTGGTCCCGGCCGCCCGGGTCTGAGCTGCGCGTTGTCCGGTTTTGTCCGGACAGGACACCGCCGGTGTCCGCTGTGGCCCTGCGTGCCCGCGGCGGACACCGGCGTACCCACATGGCGCAATTGACTGGACCACCCGGGTGCAGATTTTTAGTTGAGCAAGCATCCAACTGATAGCATCCGCTCGTGACGAGTCGCGCGCCGGAATTCCCTGAATATATAAGGGAAAACTACCCGGCACAGGGTCGTCTCTTCGGCGACTTCCTGGGTGGACTGTGGGCCACCGCGTGCGAGGCGCTCGACGTCCCGGTGGAACAGTCCGTCCGGACCACCCGGATGCTGCGGTCCCTGCTGCCGCCGTGGGCGCACGAGCGGATCGGGTCCGCACCCGCCCAGCCGTCCTATGTGGCGGACGACGGCTTCCCGGCCGAGATGTCGGTCAACTGGTCGGGCGCGCAGCCGGAGCTGCGCATCCTGTTCGACAGCCTCGGCCACGACGTGGTTTGGCCTGGTGAGAGCGTTTTCCGCAGCCGTCGGCTCGACCACGTCCGCGAGACGTTCACCCCGCGCGCGGGCCGGCCGACCCCGGCGCCGCTGTGGCATTCGATCGCCTGGCGGCCTCCGTCCGGCGTGGTCCACAAGACGTACTTCGGGCTGTACTCCTGGCCGCACACCCACCGCGAGGCCGCGGTGACCGACGCGATGGCCCGGCTCGGCCTGGCCCGGGCGTGGGCCGACGCTCGCCGTCGCGTCGAAACTGTCGAAGGCGAGCGCGAGATCGAGTTCTTCGCCGTCGACCTGACCGACGAAGCCCAGGCC
Organism: Amycolatopsis sp. NPDC004169; assembly: GCF_040610315.1. Classification (NCBI taxonomy): domain Bacteria; kingdom Bacillati; phylum Actinomycetota; class Actinomycetes; order Pseudonocardiales; family Pseudonocardiaceae; genus Amycolatopsis; species Amycolatopsis sp. NPDC004169. The sequence continues at coordinate 57,391 of NZ_JBEXMD010000023.1, read as the reverse complement.
CGGGTGAAGATCTACTACCGCAACCACGACGCCGGCCTGGCCCAGGTCGAGCGCGTTGCCGCGGTGGCACTGCACCACGACTCCGAACGGGCGCTGGCCGCGTACCGGACGCTGACCGGCGAACGTCCCGACGCCGGCGAGGCGGCGTTGAGCTGCCTGGCGTTCCGCTCCGGCGTGGACCGGGCCGCCGAGTCCACGACGTACTTGAGGATGCCCGCGCTGGTGCCCGACGACGGCGAAGCCGTGGAGCGCACGGCCGCGCTGCTGCACGGCCAGGGCGTCGACCCCGGCCGGTTCCGCACCCTCGCCGCCGCGCTGGCCCCCGGGCCGCTGAGCGAGGGCAAGGGCGTCCTGGAACTGGTGAGCTTCCGCGCCGCGGGCCGGCCCGGCGACGTGACCACCTACTTCCGCCTCCCCGTCTACGACCGGCCGCCGCCGTCCCCCCTCTCGCCCGTCGATCTCGGATGACCCCGACCGGAAGGAGCAGATCGTGACCGAGCAGGACGTCGAGCGCGTTGCCCGCCACAACGAGCAGCGGCAGCGGGAGTACGAGGGGTCGGACCTGATCCGGCTGCTGACCGACGAAAGCACCACCGCCGAGACGAAGAAGGCGGTGCTCACCTACCTGCAGCCGTGGTCGAACGCGTTCCAGCGGATGATCAGCGCGCGGGTGACCTTCGAGAGCGACCCCGAGCTGCGCGCGCTCGCGTGCGAGCACCAGGCCGAAGAGGTCGGCCACGACAAGATCCTGGCCCGCAGCCGCGCGGAGGACCGGGAGCTGGTCTGGGACCCGGTGATCGAGATGGGCGCGTCCTGGTTCGTCGACCAGTTCGCGATCCTGCCCGGCGTGCAGCGCGCGGTGCTGGCGCACCTGGCCCTGGAGGCGGGCAGCCTGGTGTTCAGCCAGGCCGGCACGAAGGCGTTCCCCGACGACGAGTACTTCGAGCTGCACGACGAAGCCGACGTCGAGCACCTGGAGATGGGCTACGAAGTGCTGCGGCGGCGCACGGACTGGACCCCGGAGGCGGCGATCACGGTGCTGGACCGGGCGTGGCAGGTGATCGGCGTGGTGTCCGACCGCATCGCCGAGTGCGCCCGCCGCGATACGGTGGCTGCGTGACGACAACCGAACCGGAAGCCGCGGCCCGGGAAATCGCCCTCGAGGCCGCCGGCGCGTACCAGGAAGCGTTGGGAGAGCGCCTGATCGGCGCGTACCTGCTGGGCAGCCTCTCCTACGGCGGCTACTCCGCGGCGGCGAGCGACATCGACCTGGCCCTGGTCCTGACCGAAACGGGCGACGACACGCGCTCGTCGGTCGAGAGCACGACGGCGGCCCTGCAGGAGCGAAGCCCGTTGTACCGCAAGCTATCGGTGTTCTGGGCTTCGTTGCCGGCGTTGCGCGAGGGCCGCGACGACGGCCGTTTCCCGGCACTGGACCGCCTCCAGCTCGCCGACGACGGCCGGGTGCTGACCGGCACGGACGTCCGCGCGGAGATCGCCCGCCCGCAGGCGCGGGAGCTGCTGCTGGAGAGCGCGGGCTTCGCGATCGCGGTCCTGGCGACGGACGAGGTGACGGCGGAGTTCCGGACGCCGAAGCGCCTGCTGGTGGACAAGGTGTGGTTCACGAAGGCGGTGCTGTTCCCGGTCCGGTTCCTGTATTCGGGAACGACACCGACCGGCCGCGCGGCGAACAACGACGAGGCGATCGAGTGGTACCTGGGGCTGGCCGACGCCCCGGGGACATCGTTGGTCCGGTTGGCACAGCAGGTCCGAGCGGGGCACCCGTTGGAGGCGGCCGAGGTGGAGCCGGAGCTGGCGGCGGGGCTGGTGCCGTTGTACCGGCACTACATCGAGGCCGAGACCGGCCGGCTGCGGGAGACCGGGGCGCCGGAGGAGCTGGTGAGCGCGTTCGAGGACTGGGACAAGCGCTTGGGGTGACGGGGAACCGGCGGCGTGCGGGGAAGCACACCGCCGGTCTCACCGCTCAGTGGATCTGGACGTTCCCACCGTCGAGCGTCCGGCCGTACCCGGCCGAATACCCCGTGGCGAGCAACAGCTCGAACCGGTCCGCCCGCCCGGGTTCCCCCGCGTCCACGAGGTGGAGCCGGAAGCCGGTGGTGACCCCGTTCAGCACGGCGTGGCCGAACACGTAGGCGTCCTGGCCGGAGACCGAGATCCCGGTGATGTCCGAGGTGTGCACGTCGATCCCGTTGCCGTGGTCGTTGTATTCGAGCGTGCCGCGCGGGCCTTCCTTGCGCTGCATGAACTCGAACCCCGCGGTGGCGATCCCCCCGGGCACGAGGATCCGGACCCCGCCGGTGATCTTGCCGGGCTGCGAGGTGACGAACGGCGGCGCGACCGCGGTGGTCCCGCACTCGCCGACGGTGACCGTCTTGACGATGGCGAACTTCCCGTCCAGCGAGGTGAGATCCGCATCGGTGGTGAAGACGCCGTCCGGCAGGGTCAGCGTGACCCGGTACGTGCCGGGCAGCAGCCCGCCGACCGTCGAAGTCCCCGAGGTCGTGCGAGGGGCCGGCGGATCGTTCGCGAGGACGCCCGGAACACTCACTTCGTCGACGCGCACGGCGACACCGTCCGGAGCGGTCACCGCGATCGCGCCGAGGCAGACGTTGCCGAAGTCGACGCCGCCGGCGACCTGGCCGCTGGTGACGGTCACGGTGGTACTCCCGGACTCGGGTGTCGTCCGGCACCAGCCGCTCTGGTCCTGCTCCCGGACGGTGTACGTTCCCGGCCGCAGGCCGGAGAACCCGTACCCGCCGTCGGCCCCGGTGACCGCGGTGGCGCCGTTGTCCAGGTCGAAGGTCCAGTTCGCCAGGCCGGGATCGCCGGCGCCGCTGCCGTCGGCCCCGTGGTCGTCGAACTTGCGCCCCCCGATGGTCGCCGGCCGGTAGTTGCCGAAGTCGTTCCCGCCGAAGCGCGTTTCACCCGCGCCGTACCCGACGGCGACGGGGGCCGGCGCCTGCGACTGGACCCAGCCCGCCTGCGGGCGTTCGGTCAGGGTGTACGTCCCCGCACCGACCGGCATGGCGTTGGCGTTCAGGGAGAACGCGTAGCCGCCGCCGACGTCGGTGCCGGTCGTCGCGACCACCGTCCCGTTGTAGGACAGGTCGATCGTCCAGCCGGGCAAGCCCGGTTCCCCCGGCTGCCGGACGCCGTCACCGTTGACGTCCTCGTACTTCGTGCCACTGATCACCGGGACCGGTCCGGCGCCGCCGTGGTTGAAGTTTCCGCAGGCCACGCCGATGAACGCGCCGTTCCAGTACTTGACGTGGATCGGGCCGGTGCCGATCTCGGCGTCGATCCGCTGGTTGCCGTCGCGGACGTGGGGGCAGAGGCCGCCGGTGTTGCCGTCGCACCCGTTCCAGAATTCGTGGGGCCGGTCGATCGCCACGATCGGCGCCCAGACCATGAAGTTGCGGTCGAAGCCGCCCTGCGCTCCGTAGAACGCGGTGACCGCGGGCTGCGCGAACTGCTCGTAGGAGATCGAGTTCCCCGCGCCGACGTCGTAGAGGTAGGTGGATCGGTAGGTGCTGGTGGTGATCATGGCCTGTTCGTCGGGCCAGAGCACCGTCGCCGAGGCGACCGGCGCGAAGCCGAAGACGACGAGCGCGACAGCGGCGAACAACACCAGCGGGACGCGGAGCGCCCCGGAGAATCTTCGCATCGTGTCAACCCTTCCCCTGGCACGCCAGGATTCCGACGAGGCCGGGGACGAGCCGTCGTGCGCCGCGGTTCGCGGTGCGCAGCCAGGGTCGCGCCGCGCCGGTTCCGCGTTACGGGAACCGGCGCCTTTCCCCCTCACCGCAGGGTCAGCGGCGTCTCCGACTCCACCCGCGTCAGCTTCTCCGGGTTCCGCACGAAGTACAGCCCGCTGATCCGCCCCCCTTCCACCCGGACCGCCATGATCCCGTCGAACGCGCCGTCCACGTGCATCGCCAGTGCCGGCTTCCCGTTCACCACCACCGGCGCTCCGGTCAGCTCCACCGCCGCCTTGCCGATGCCGCCGATGATGAAGCGGGTCACCTTGTCCGCGCCGGACACCGGGCGCAGGGCGGCCTGCTTGACTCCACCTCCGTCGCTCAGCAGGACCACGTCCGGTGCCAGCAAGTCCAGCAGCCCCTGCAGGTCGCGGCCCTCCAACGCGCGCTGGAACGACTCCAGCACCGCCCGGGTCTCCCGCGCCGACACCACCTCACGCGGCCGGCGGGCGTCCACGTGCCGGCGGGCCCGGCTCGCGATCTGCCTTACCGCCGCCGGGGTCTTCCCCACCGCCTCGGCGATTTCGTCGTAGCCGAGGTCGAACACCTCGCGCAGCACGAACACCGCGCGCTCGGTCGGCGCCAGCGTTTCGAGGACCAGCATCAACGCCATCGAAACGCTTTCCGCCAGCTCGACGTCCTCGGCCACGTCCGGCGCCGTCAGCAGCGGCTCGGGCAGCCACGGCCCGACGTACGCCTCCTTGCGGCGCTTCAACGTGCGCAGCCGGTTGAGCGCCAGCCGGGTCGTGATGCGGACCAGGTACGCGCGCTCGTCGCGCACCGCCTCGTGGTCGGCTTCGGCCCAGCGCAGCCACGTCTCCTGGAGGACGTCCTCCGCGTCGGCCGCCGAGCCGAGCATCTCGTACGCCACCGTGAACAGCAGGTTCCGGTGGGCCACGAAGGCTTCCGTCACGACGTCTCCCCCGCTCATGCCGGCACCGGTCCGAACCGGCCCCAGGCGACGAACGCCGCGACGGCCAGGTAGGCCAGGTTCAGCACGGCGAACCCGGCACCGCCGTGCCGGACGTGGGTGATCATCGCACCCACCATCAGCAGCACCCAGCACCCGGCCGTCACCGGCACCAGCACCGGCGCGATCCCGGTCGCCGCCGGCAGGATCAGGCCGAGCGCGGCGAGCAGCTCCAGCACGCCGAGGCCCTTGACGAAGCCGGGCGCCGCGTCCGCGGTCCATTCCCCACCCGGCGCCGCCGCCAGTTTCTCCCGGGGCACGAACGCCTTGCTGACGCCCCCGGTCAGCGCCACGACGGCGAGCAGGCCGGCCGCGAGCCACAGGGCCAGGTCCATGACGGTCTCCTCTCGAACGGTGTCCGGCCTCAAGACACCGCCCGGCGGGAAGGTGTGACAACGTTGATTCTGTACCTACTAGTATGTACAGTCTGGCCCATGGGAACCCGGGACCAGCTCGTCGACAGCGCCCGCGAGCTGCTGTGGGAACGCGGCTACGTCGGCACCAGCCCCAAGGCCATCCAGCAGCGGGCCGGCGCCGGCCAGGGCAGCATGTACCACCACTTCGCCGGCAAGAAGGACCTCGCGCTGGCCGCCGTGCAGCGCAGCGCCGAGGAACTGCTGGCCGCCGCCGAGGCGCAGCTGCGCACGCCCGGCACCGCCGTCGAGCGCATCACCGCCTACCTGCGGCGCGAGCGCGAGGTGCTCAAGGGGTGCCCCATCGGACGGCTCACCCAGGATCCCGAAATCGTCGCCGACCCGGTCCTGCGCGCCCCGGTCGACGAGACGCTCACCCGGCTGCGCGCCCGGCTGGCCGAGGTGCTCGGCGAAGGCCGGGACGCGGGCGAGCTGCCCGCCTCCCTGGACACCGCGGCGCTGGCCGCCACGATCGTCGCCGTCCTGCAGGGCGGGTACGTGCTCGCTCGCGCCGCCGGCTCCCCCGAACCGTTCGACCAGGCCGTTTCCGGCGTGCTCGCCCTGCTCGCCGCCCACTGACCCAGGAGAACCCCGTGCACGTCCGCCGCGTCCCGTCCACCAGTACCGCCGCCCCCGCCGACGCGGTCACCGGCAGCGCCTGGGTCACCTCGCTCGCCGTCCCCGAAGGCCCGTCGCGGACCCGCGTCGACCGCGTCCAGTTCGCCCCCGGCGCGCGCACCCGCTGGCACCGGCACCCGCTCGGCCAGGTCCTGGTCGTCACCGAAGGCACCGGGTACGTCCAGCGCCGCGGCGGCCCGGCCCAGCTGATCCGGCCGGGCGACACCGTCCGCGTCGCCGCCGGCGAGTGGCACTGGCACGGCGCCACCGACACGACTTCGCTGACCCACCTGGCCATCGAGGAGCTGCCCGCCGACGGCACGCCGACCGAGCTCGGTGACCCGGCGGGCGAGGGCGAGCCCGCCGCCGTCCCGGCCCTCACCCGCACCCTGCTGCTGGACCAGCAGCTCCCGGCGCCGCGCGTCATCGATCACGTCGAAATCCGCCGGATCACCATCGCCCCGGGTGAGCACCTCGGCCTGCACGTCCACAACGGACCGGTGTTCGGCAGCATCGAAACGGGTTCGGCCGTCTACCAGATCGAAGGCGAACCCGAAACCGTGCTCACCGCCGGAGACGTCTTCCACGAGCCCGAATCGGCGCGGATCGCCCGGTTCGACCCCGAAGGCGACGGCGTCACCTTCCTCGCCTACTTCCCGGTCGGACCAGGCGAGACGCCGAGCCTGACCATGCTGGACAGCTGACCGGCGCACTCCGCGCCTCACCGAGCTACACGGCTCCCGGTTCATTGCGGTTCACCACATTTCCGAACTCTTTCCTCACGCGACGAAGCACTGGACAACGGGGCGGGCACGGGTCACGATTACGCCCGTGCCCGCCCCTCGTTGAGCTCCCGGAAAGAATCGGTCAGCTTTTCACAAGGCGGACATTGTTATCGCTAACAGAGAACCGCGCCACTGGTGTCGGGCCAGTGGATTCTCTTCCCCTTGAACCCCACGGAGTCACGTCATGCCCGGAAACGCGGGAAAGCACCGCATCTCCCGACGAACCAAGATCGCCACCGGCGTCACGGCACTGGCCCTTGCCGCCGGCGGCATCGCGGTGGCAACCACCTTCGGCGCGTCCGACCAGGCCAGCGCCGATCCGGCCGATCCGTCGCTCTACATCGACATCCTGAAGGTGAAGCCGAACGACTTCGCGCCCGCGAACGCGCGCGGCGCGTCCACCGGCACGTTCACCGTGGACTGCGGCCGCAACGAGAACCAGCACTTCAACCCGGACAACTTCGTCGCGCAGCCCGGGGTGCACAACGGCGCCCAGCACCTGCACGACTACGTCGGCAACCTCTCGTCGAACGCGGACTCGAACAACAAGAGCCTCGAAGCCGCCGGCACAACGTGCAAAAACGGCGACAAGTCCGCCTATTTCTGGCCGGTTGTCCGTATCGACACCGGAGACGACGAGAAGAATCCGCCCGCCAAGTCCGCGGACGGCGACCGCGACCAGGCGGCCCAGGCCGCCGCGTCCCCGGTGATCACCTGCCCGGACGTCGCCAGCCGGCTGCCCGACGTGCCCGACTCGGCGATGGCCGAGGTCAACCGCAACCTCGACCTGCTCGACACGCAGATCGACGAGGCCAACCAGCGGCTGGTCAGCACGCGCGGCCAGGGCGGCCCGAACTTCGTCCAGAACGCCATCCTCGGCCCGCTCAAGGACAAGCGCGTCGCCACCATCGACCGCATCGCGATCGCCATCGGCCGCACCGCCGCCAAACCCCAGGGCCTCGGCGTCCTCGCTCCCTGCAAGCTCAAGGAACAGGCCGGTACCGGCGGCAACCCGGCGAGCAACGGCGGCGGCGCCCCCGGCGGGGTGGTACCGCAGATCACCTGCCCGGACGTGGCGAGCAAGCTGCCCGCGATCCCGGCGTCGGCCAAGGCCGAAGTGGACCGCAACCTGCAACTGCTCACCACGCAGATCCAGGAAGCCAACCAGCGGCTGGTCAGCACGCAGGGCCAGGGCGGCCCCAACTTCGTCCAGAACGCCATCCTCGGCCCGCTCAAGGACAAGCGCGTCGCCACCATCGACCGCATGGCCATCGCCATCGGCCGCACCGCCGCCAAACCCCAAGGCCTCGACGCCCTCGCGCCGTGCAGTCTCGGCCAGGCCGACAACAACGGTGGTGCGACGGCGACACCGCCGCTGCCCGGCCCGGACGCCAACAACGAGCTGCCGGACAACGACGGGGTGATCCAGCGCCCGGTGAAGGTGGGCATCACCTTCCGCGGCAGCGCGGCGGGCAAGGTCGTCGCGATGCCGAAGTTCCTGCGCGCGCTCAGCGGTGACGCCAAGCCGTCCATCAACGGCACCAAGAACACCCGCGCCGCGTGGACCTGCACCGGCTTCGAGAACCGGCTGACCGACAAGTACCCGATCTGCCCCGAAGGCAGCAAGGTGGAGCGGATCCACGACTTCCCGAGCTGCTGGGACGGCCAGAACACCGACAGTGCCAACCACCGCACGCACATCGTGTTCCCCGACGGCAGCGGCCGCTGCGCCGCCGGGTTCAAGGCGGTGCCGCAGCTGCGGACCACGCTGGTCTACGACATCCCGCACGACATCCAGGTCAAGAAGCAGTACAAAGTGGACTCGTTCCCGTCCGAAAAGCACAATCCGCTGTCCGACCACGACGATTTCGCGAACGTGATGTCGCAGAGCATCATGAACCAGGTCGTCAACTGCATCAACCGCAACAAGAACTGCAACGCCTGACCTCCCCGCGGGTGCCCGCCGCGGACGGCGGCGGGCACCCGTGAGGAGACAGCGATGACGGTCCCGATCGTCCCGGGTTTCCACCCCGACCCGTCGATCTGCCGGGTCGGCGGCACGTACTACCTGGCGAACTCGAGTTTCGAATACGTGCCGGGCGTCCCGATCCGGCGCAGCACCGACCTCGTCTCCTGGGAGCTCGTCGGGCACGCGCTGACCCGGCCGAGCCAGCTGCCGCCGAACGAGGGCGCCGCGAACACCGGAGTCTTCGCGCCGACGCTGCGGCACCACGACGGCCGGTTTTACCTGGTCACCACGAACGTCCTCGACGACCGCGGGCAGCTGATCGTGACGGCCGAGGACCCGGCCGGTCCGTGGTCCGACCCGGTCCACGTGCCCGGCACCACCGGCATCGACCCGGACCTGTGCTGGGACGAGGCCGGCGGCTGCCACCTCACCTGGGCGTCGTTCCGGCCGGACCTGCCGGGCATCGCGAGCGTCCCGATCGACCCGGCCACGGGCGCGGTGCTGGCCGAGCCACGGCTGCTGTGGAACGGCACCGGGCTGGCCGCACCCGAGGGCCCGCACCTGTACCGCGTCGACGGCTGGTGGTACCTCCTGCTCGCCGAGGGCGGCACCGAACGCGGGCACGCCGTCACCATCGCCCGCGCCCGCACGCTGGAAGGCCCGTACGAGCCCGCGCCCGCGAACCCGGTCCTGACCCACCGCAGCACCACCCACCCGGTGCAGAACACCGGGCACGCCGACCTGGTCGAGTGCGCCGACGGCAGCTGGGCGATGGTGTACCTGGGCGTCCGGCCGCGCGGCAAGACACCGCAGTTCCACGTCAACGGCCGCGAGACGTTCCTGGCCGGCGTGGACTGGGTGGCCGGCTGGCCGGTGGTGGCCGAGGACCGGTTCCCGGTCCCGAAGGCGGACAACGGTTTCATCGACGACTTCGCCGAGCTCCACCCGCGCTGGGTGGCCCCGGGCGCCGGGCCCGGGACGTTCGCGCGCCCGGTCCGCCGGGGCGAGCTGGCCCTCACCCCGGGCCGCCCGCTGCTGACCCGGGCCCTCGACGAGTACTGGACGGCCGTGGCCGACCTGGACGTTTCCCGCGGCACGGCCGTGTTCGTGGTCCGCATCGACGACCGGCACTGGTACGGCCTCACCGCGGACGGCACGAAGGTGACGGCCACGCTCGCCATCGGCCCGGTCGTGCAGGCGATCACCGAAGTCGCGGCCGGATCGGTGGTGTCACTGAGGATCCGGGCGCTCCGGCCGGACCCTTCGGGCCCGCTGCGGGAAGTCACCGAGCCGGACCTGGTCGAGCTGTCCGTGCTCGGCGAGCAGGACCACGTCCTCGGCGCGTTCGACGGCCGCTACCTGTCGACGGAGGTCGCGGCGGGCTTCACCGGCCGCATGATCGGCGTGGAGGCACTCGCCGGAACGGTGACCCTGCGCGAATTCCGCTACGAGCCGGAGGAATGACTCCCGTCAGCGATAGCCATCACCCCGTGGCCGACCACGCCGTGGCCGCGCAACGCTCCGGAGCTCTCTTCGGCGGTCTCCAGCATCGCGGCCCGGTCCGGGCTCATGCGCCCACGAGAGCCGCGTCCCGCAGCTGACGGCGTGAACTGATTCCGAGCTTGCCGAAGATCTTGCGCAGGTGCCATTCGACCGTGCGCGGGCTGAGGAACAGCCGGGTGCCGATCTCCGGGTTCGAATACCCCTCCGCCGCCAGCCGGGCGATCTGGAACTCCTGCGCGGTCAGCTCGCCGGTCGGTTCCGCCGTGCGCTTCCGCGCCGTCTCGCCGGTGGCCTGCAGTTCGCGCCGGGCCCGGTCGGCGAACGCCGCCAGCCCCATCGCGGCCAGCTGTTCGTGGGCCGTGTGCAGGTGCGCCCGGGCGTCGACGCGGCGGCCTTCGCGGCGCAGCCATTCGCCGTACAGCAGGTGGCTGCGGGCGAGGTCCACGCGCAGCGTCGTCCCCTCCAGGCACGCGATCGACTCGCGGTACAGGGCGTCGGCCTCCGCACTGCCCAGCGCGCGCACGCGGGCGTCGATCCCCCGCGCTTCCGCCGTCCCGGCGCCTTCGGCGCGCTCCGCGGCTCGGACCGCCGCGGCCGCCAGCCACTCCTCGTCGCCGGTCCGGGAGGCCGCCTCGGCCAGTTCGGCGGTGACCAGGCTCTGGAACCCCAGCACGTCGTGCTCGAACACCCGGCGGGCCGCGTCCAGCGCGGCGTCGTGCCGGCCGAGGCCGTTGTACAGGACCGCCCGCCCGTAGTCGGCGAAGGTCACCAGCCGGAGCTGGCCGCGCGCCGACGCCTGGCGCGCGGTCTCGTCGAGCAGCTCGGCCGCCTGGGCTTCCCGGCCGCGGAACGCCTCGAGCAGCATCGTGGCGTAGCCGACCGGCGCGTTCCCGGTGACGTCGGCGATCGCGCGGTCCTCTTCGACCGAGGCCGCCGCCGCGGTGAGCTCGCCCGCCAACAGCTCGTTCACGGCGAGGAAGTTGAGCGCGAACTGCAGCTGCACCAAGGCGCCCGCGTCCCGCGCCAGCTGCACCTGACGCGCGGCGAACGACCGTGCCGCCGCGAAGTCCGCCGCCTCGGTGGCGGCCAGGCCGCCGGCCCGGTTGCCCAGCAGCCACAGCACCCGCCCGGCGTCCTCCGCGCCGACGTCCAGGCGGCCGACCGCCGCCACCGCCGTGGCCAGCAGCGGCGCCGCGGTCCGGTAGCCGTCGGTGAACCGGGTGACCAGGGCGTCCAGCAGGAGGTCGACCGCGCGGGGCGGCACCGGCGCCGGCGGGGCGGCCCGGGTGGCTTCCGCGACCGCGACGAGACCACTGCGGTCCGAGCCCGCCCACAGCGCCGCCGCCAGCGCCTCCAGGTACGTTTCCCGCGCCCGGCCGGCGTCGAGCGGGATCAGCCGTTCGGCCGCGTGCAGCAGGAGGCGGGCCGCGTCGCCGCCGCGTCGGTCGTCGAACGCGAGCTGCCCGCGCAGGCGCTCGACTTCGGCCGCGCGCCCGGCGTCCGGCGGCCCGGCCGCCACCGAGTCCAGCAGGCCGAGCGCCTCTTCGAGCGCGCCGGCGTCCCGCTTGACCGTGGCCGCCGCGAGTTCGCGGTCCGCGCGCCGGGCTGGTTCGGGGGTCAGCAGCGCCGCTTGTTCGAAGAACGCGGCCGCGGCGACCAGCCCGCCACGGGCCTGGGCGCGGCCCGCCGAGCGTTCGAGGTCGGCCGCGACCTCTTCGTCCGGCGCGACGGTCGCCTGGGCCCGGTGCCACGCCCGGCGGTCGGGGTCGCGGTCCGGGTCGGTGACGTCGGCCAGGGCCCGGTGCACGTCCTGCCGGTCCCGCGGCGGCGCCGACCGGTAGACGGCCGACCGCACCAGCGGGTGCCGGAACCGGATCCGGCGGCCGAACTCGATCAGCCCGGTCGCCTCGGCCGCGGCGGCGGGGTCGGCACCGAGCCCCAGCCGGCCCGCCGCACCCCAGAGCAGCGTGGCGTCGCCGAGCGGCTCGGCGGCGGCGACGAGCAAGAGCCGCCGCGTGTCGGCGGGCAACGGCTCGAGCTGCTGGACGAAGCAGTGTTCGATCCGCGAGGCGAGGTGCCCGGGCGCCCCGACGCCGTCGGCCGCGGTCCACGTGCGGGGCAGTTCCAGCAGCGCCAGCGGGTTGCCGTGGGTTTCGGCGATGATCCGGTCGCGGACGCGGGTGTCCAGCGGCCCCTTGAGCACCGAGGCCAGCAGCGCGTCCGCGTCGGCCTCCTCCAGGCCGCCGATCGGCAGCTCCGGCAGCCCGGCGAGATCGGGCTCGCGGCCGCCCTCGCGCACCGCGAAGACGACCGCGATGCGCTCGGCGAGCAGCCGCCGGGCGACGAAGGTGAGGACCACCTCGGACATCCGGTCGAGCCACTGGACGTCGTCGACCAGGCAGAGCAGCGGCTGGTCCTCGGCCACCTCGGCGAGCAGGGTGAGCACGGCCAGCCCGACGAGGAACCGGGTCGGCCGGGCGCCGGCGCTCAGCCCGAACGCCGTGCCGAGCGCGTCCCGCTGGGGTGCGGGGAGCCGGTCCAGCCGGTCGAGGAAGGGCGCGCAGAGCTGGTGCAGTCCCGCGTAGGCCATCACCTGCTCGGCCTCGACGCCGGCGGCGCGCGCGACGCGGAAGCCGCTCGCCCGCTCGTGCGCGTACTCCAGCAGCGCGGTCTTGCCGATGCCGGCCTCGCCGCGCAGGACCAGCACCCGGCCGCGCTCCGCACGGGCATCGGCCAGGAGGCGATCGAGCGTGGCCCGTTCGCCGTGCCTGCCGATCAGCGCGGGCGCACGCCCCGGCATGCCAACCTCCCACGGCCCGCCGGCAACGGCGGGACGACCGTGCCGGGTGAGCCGAACCCTAGCGCAGCGCGCCGGCGCGTCACGCGTTGTCGGCGATGCGCGCCTCGATGGCCCGCGCCGTCTTCGCCAGCTCCCCGCCGAGGACCCGCTTGCCCAGGACGCCGAGCAGGGCCCCGAGCAGCCGTCCCTTGAGGTTCTTGCCCTCCCGCACCACCACGGCGTCGACCTGCGTCGTCCCGTCCGCCAGCCGGGTGAAGGTGTAGGTGTGCCCGGACGCGCCGCCCCAGGTGTTGGAGTCGGTGGTCGTCATGACGACCCGGGCGGGGTCGGACCAGTCGTAGCGCAGGCGTTCCCAGATGCCGCCCGACCCTTCGGTGACGTCGGCGTGGCCGGGGCCCTGGTCGTGCACCCGGAGGTACTCGTTCGCGCTGCGCCCGAACAGCTTCGCGCGCTCCGGCCCGAAGTCGGTCAGCCCGGCGAGGAACTGCTCGGGCGAGGCGGTGGTCAGCTGGCGCAGGTGGATCGTGGACATCGCGTTTCTCCTGGAAGTGGTCAGGCGTCCTGGTGCTCGGCCATGTAGCGGGAGTACCAGGCCGGCCACTGTTCGTCGTACTGCCCGGTCTCCTTCTCGTGCTCGCCGTGGGCGGCCGCGGCCTGCTTCAGCGCGTGCTCCAGCTCCTCGGCGGAGCCGTAGGTCACGCCGGAGGTGCGGCCCGGGAACCGGGTGGTGATCTCCTGGATCAGCCAGGTGTTGCCGTCGGGGTCGCTGAAGGAGGCGAACGAGCCGTACGTGCCGTGGTCGGGGTGCACGCCGGGGGCGAAGGCGCCGGTCTCGTCCCGGTGGAACACCTCGCTGACGGCGACGCCCAGCCCGGCGAGCTCCTTGCGCGCGGCCTCGATGTCGCTGACGACCAGGTAGGTCCCGCGCACCGAGCCCGGGGCGGCGTCGGTGATGCCGGTGCCGAAGTGCACCGACGCGGCCGACCCCGGCGGGGTCAGCTGGACCACCCGCGAGGTCCCGAAGGCGATGTCGGCGTCTTCGCGCCAGCCGAGTGTCTTGTAGAAGTGCTTGGTCCGGTCGACGTCGGTGACGGGCAGGACCACGACCTCGAGCTTCATGTCCATGATCGGCAACTCCTCGTGTCTTCGCGGCGGGTGCGCCGCTCGACGTTCAGAGTGGTCCGCCAGGGGTGCCCTTCGCCCCAGGGAGACACCCTGGTCCCCGCCCGGGTCCCTGGTTCAGAAGAGGGTCGCGGGCTCGACCGGCTCCGGTTCGGGCAGCGGGTCGAGCCCGGGCACGAGCGCCCGCACGTCGTCGTGGAACCGGCGGGCGAGCGCCGGGGCGTCGTCGTTGTCCGGAGTGTGGAGGAAGACCGTCGGCGACCGGCCTTCCCGCAGCCAGCCGGCGACCACCTCGGCCCAGGGCTCCCACCCCGCGGCCGTCTCCTCGGCGGAGTCCCGCCCCAGGTACCGCACCACGGGCCGATCGGTCAGCGCCCGCGTCCGCCGCGGCAGCCGGGGTTTCCGGGTCCAGGCCTCCTGTTCCGCGGCGCTGACCGGAGGCCGGGCGAAGAAGACGGTGGTGTCGAACGGCACCCATTCGGCCTCGGCACCGGCAAGAGCGTCTTCGAGCAGCGACGCCGAGCGGGGGTCGGTGAAGAAGTCCGGGTGCCGCACTTCCACGGCCCGCCGGAGCCCGGTGGGAAGCCGCCGCAGGAAGCGGCGGAGAACGTCGACGTCGCCGGGCCCGAAGGAGCCGGGCACCTGCGTCCACAGGACGGCCCGCGCACCGAGCGGTTCGACGGCGTCGAGGAAGGCCCGCATCTCGGCCTCGACCCCCTGGAACCGGCGCTCGTGCGTGACGGCCTTGGGGATCTTGACCACGAACCGGAAGTCCGGGCCGGTCTGCTCGGCCCAGGTCTCGACGGTGGCCCGCGCGGGGGTGGCGTAGAAGGTGGTGTTCCCTTCGACGGCGTTGCACCAGCCGGCGTAGGCCCGCAGCCGTTCCTTGGCGGGCAGAGAGGGCGCGAGGAACCGCCCGGGCCAGGCTTTGTGGGTCCACATCGCACACCCGACGTGCAGACGTGCCACTCGTCAGCTCCCCTCGGCCGGTTTCACACGCGTTCGTCACCATGGTGGAACACACCGCGCCGAACCCGCACGGCGGCCTCGCCGTCCAGCCAGCGCAGGCTGAACCGCTCGCCGTACCAGTCGAGCTCGGCGGCTGCCAGCTCCTCCTGCGCGCTGGCGGTCCCGGGGTCCGCGCGGTCTTCGTACCGCCACTGGAGGTCACGGTCCGGGCGCGCGAACACCATGTCGACGTAGGTGGTGCCACCGCGGGTGAGCATCTCCGGAACGGTGACGTGGAGGTACCCGTGAAACCGCGATCCATCGGCAACTTCGGCGATCCGGTCCGCGAACTCGAACACGGGCGCAGTGTCGCCCGTCAGCGGCGCGCGGTCCGGACGTCGTCGAGGCAGGTCGAGCTGACGGTGAGGTCGCGGTACGGGTAGCCCTCGCGATCGAGCAGCTCCATGGTGACCAGCTGGGCGTGCTCGTGCGCCCGCTGCGCGTCTTCCGCCGTGACCAGCACCCGGAAGGTGAAGCCGCCGAGGTGCCGGGGGAAGGTGAGCGACCCGGTTTCGCTGAACGACAGCTCGGAAAGATCCCCGTCACTCGCGCGGGCGAGGAGCTTCTCACGGACGGCGCCGGCCGGCCGGTCGAACTTGCCCCGGACGAGGACGCGATAGGTCGGCATGGGTGCCAGGCTATCGAGAGCGAGCCGAAGCGCAGAACGGTTTTCCGCCGAACCCGGAGCCTCAAGGAATGGCGCCGGTGACTGCCGATGAGGCCCGGGTGTCCGCTCAGAACTGGAAGACCGGTCGCACGCAGCCGTCCTGCTTGTGCTTGAACATCTCGTAGCCCTTCGGTCCCTCGTCGAGGGTCATCGGGTGGGTGGCGAAGTGCCGGGTCGGCAGCTCGCCGCGGGCGATGCGGTCGAGCAGTTCGGGGATGTAGCGCTGCCCGTGCTGCTGGGCGCCGCGGAAGACCAGACCCTTGTTCATCAGCGCCCCGAGCGGGAACTTGTCCACCACGCCGGCGAACACGCCCAGGCAGAACACCGATCCGCCCTTGCGGCACGCGTGGATGGCCTCGCGCAGCGCGGTGGGCCGGTCGCTCTGCAGCCGCAGCTGCTGCTTGATCTGGTCGTAGGCGTACTCGGGGCCGGGGCTGTGGGCCTCCATCCCCACGGCCTCGATGCACACGTCGGGTCCGCGACCGCCGCTGAGCTCACGCAGCTCGGCGCCGACGTCGGTCCGGGTGTAGTCGAGGGTTTCCGCGCCCATGTGCTCGCGGGCCTGGCGCAGCCGTTCGGGGATGCGATCGATGACGATCACCCGCTCGGCGCCGAGCAGCACCGAGGCGCGAGCGGCGACCTGCCCGACCGCCCCCGCACCCCACACCGCGACGACGTCACCCGGCTTCACCCCGCCGAGGTCGGCGCCCATCCACCCGGTCGGGCCGGCGTCGGAGGCGAACACGGCGGCCAGGTCGTCGTCCAGGCCCTCCGGCACCGGGAAGCTGCCGTGGTCGGCGAAGGGCACCCGGATGTACTCGGCGTGGCTGCCCGCCAGGCCGCCGAGGGCGTGGGAGTAGCCGAAGCAGGCGCCCACGTCCGCGCCCCACAGGGCCTGGGTGATGCCCGAGTTGGTGTTGGCGTTGTCGCACAGGGACCACAGGTCGTGGGTGCAGTACCAGCAGCTGCCGCAGCCGGCGAACGAGCACACGACGACCCGGTCGCCGACCTTGCGGTTCCGCACGCCCGGGCCGACCTCGACGATCTCGCCGAGGAACTCGTGCCCGAGCACGTCGCCGGCCTGCATGGCCGGGATGTACCCGCCGAGCAGGTGCAGGTCCGAACCGCAGGCCGCACTGGCCCGTACCTTGACGATCACGTCGCCGTTGTTGCGGATCTCCGGATCGGGCACCTGCTCGACCCGGACCTCGTTGACTCCTTCCCAGCACAGCGCCTTCACAGCCGACCCTCTCCTTGTGCGATGTGGGTGGCCCGGCTCAGCAGACGGCCGAGCGGGCCCGGATGGGTGGTCGCGGGCGCGTCGGGGTGGACGATTTCGCCCACCTCGAGAAGGGATTTGGCCTCGCGCAACGCGACACGCACCCGCTGGCGCGGGTCCTTGCCCTCCAAGCGGGCGAACGCCGAGGCCGGTTCGTGGCGGGTGAGCCGGGCCGCGAGCTCGGTGCCCTTGTCACCAGGCGCGGGCCGGACCTGGACCTCCACGAGGTCGCCCAGTTCCCGGAGCGGTGCGGGCAATGCCCCGTCGGCGACGACTTCGTCCGGCGATCGGAGGACGGTGACGACCAGCCACCTGTTCAGGGCTTCGTCGTCCTCACTCCGCTGCCCGGACATCGCGCGCCGCACCGCGCTGATGCCCGCAACTCCTATTCCCGCCACGGTCGCCAGTTCCGCGAACCGCATTTTCGCCGTCATTTCTGGTCTCCTCGCCCCAGGCCGGTGATCCGCATCTGCACGTCCCGGACGCTCAGCCGGCGAGTGCCCTTGACCGCGCTCAGATTCCCGCTGCCGTCACGGGTACACGCGACGGCGCGCTTTTTCTGATTCCTGGTTCCGGCGCGGCAGCAATGGCGATGACACGCGTTCGGCGAGTCACCCGACCGTGGAAGGCGTCAGCTCCGCCGGTGGCGGAGCCACTCGTCGAACTCGGTGGCGACGATGCGTTCATCGTGCACTTGGTCGGCCGCGGGCGAGCACAGCCAGCGCACCGGAGCGGCCATCACGTCCGCCGGGAGCAGCCTCGAGGTGTCGACCGCACCGTCCGGGATCATCCCGGTGACCGTGGCGCCGCCGGGGAGCAGGAGGTTCACCCGGACGGAAGTGCCCGCGAGATCGGCGGCCATGATCCGGGAGAGGGATTCGGCACCGGCACGAGACGGGCCGTAAGGGACGAAACCGGCGCGGCGCATGGTCTCGTGATTCATCGTGACGTTGATGATCCGGCCGCTCGGCGAAGCGAGCAGGTCGGGCACGAAGGCCTTCGCGACGAGGAAGTAGCCGGTCAGGTTCGTCCTGACCACGTCGTCGAACCCGGCCTCGGACACCTCCCAGAACGGCTGCGGCTCCGTCAGGAACCGCGGGTTGACCGTGCGCATCCCGATGCCGGCGTTGTTGATCAGCACGTCCAGCCCGCCGAACAGGTCAAGCACCCGGTCGCGCCCGGCCCGCACCGAGTCCGGGTCGCGCACATCCATCGCGATCCCGTTCGCCCCGATTTCGGCGGCGGTCGCCGCCGCGCGATCCGCGTCGCGACCGGTGAGCACGACGTGATGCCCGTCGGCGTGGAGCGCCTTCGCCATCGCCCACCCGAGACCGCTGGTGCCCCCGGTGATCAAGACCCGCATGCCGCCAGTATGGCTTCCTGCCTCCGAGGCCGCCGGGCGGCGAGTCGCGGGCGATCTGCCGACGCGGCAACCGAGTACCGCACCTTGCCCCTCCGCAGCCACCCGACGATAGTGGGAAAGATGCCTCCACCCGCAGACGGGTTCGCGCGATCATCGCTCACCGCGCGCGAGCGCACCGTCCTGCTCGGGGTCGCGCAACAGCTGACCGACGGCGAGATCGCCGACGCCCTGAACGTCCCCAGACGCACCGTGGCGAGTCATGTCGCGGCCCTGTCCGCGAAATTCGGCGTGCAGGAGCGAGCGGACCTTGCCGCGCTGGCCGTCCGGGACCTGGCGGACTCACCTCACGACGCTCCCGCGCAGGCCGACGGGGTGCTGTGGCGAGAGCTCATCCGGCTGCGCGCGCAGCTGCACCAGTCCACGGCGGCGGCCCGCGCGCTCAAGGCCCTGGACCAGGCGTCCGGCGTCCTCTACGAACGCTACCGGCTGCCGAGCCTCACGGTGGCGTCGCGGCTGCTGCGCCAGGTGGCCCAGCGCCACGGGCTCGGAGCGGCGGATCTCGCCGCCGCGCTCCTCGCCCTCGCCCGCCCCGACGGCGACGGCCGCTGGTTCCCGCGCCGCGACTGGCGGCGTGGCCCGGAACTGACTTTCCTGCCCGAGCGGCCTTCGAACCTGGCGCAGGTGCTGACGGCGGCGCTCGACGCGTCGGCCGAGCGCGCCGGTACCCGGCAAGGGGACCTGCAGCTCGTCCCGGCCAGCGGCCGTGGCCTCGACATCGTGGTCTCCCGGGGATTCACCCAGGCGTTCGTGAAGCATTTCGCCCACGTCGAAGGCGACAACACCGCGTGCGCCCTCGCACTGTCGACGCGGGAACCCGTGTCGATCCCCGACATCACCCGAAGTGAGATCTTCGACCCGATGGGGCGCGCCGCGCTGGACGCCGAACAGGTCCGCACGGTGCACAGCACCCCGATGCTGACCGACCGGGACAGCTGTGTCGGCGTGCTCTCCACCCACCGCTCACGGGCGAGGCAGGAACCCGGCCAGGCGACCCGGGACGAGCTGACACGAATCGCAACCCAGACGGGCACTTGGCTCGCCTGGCAGCGGCGGACCGCGCGGCTCGACGCGCTCGAGGACCTCCACCGCAGCGCCGGCCGGCATCCGGCCACCGCGGACGACGGGCCCGATCAGCGCGAGGCTTCTGCTCCCGTCTCTGCCGAGCAGCGCCGGACCGGTGCGCCGTCGACCGGGTCGAGCACGTCCGGATCGTCGGGGTCGTCGAACCAGTAGCCGTTCTCCCCGAGGTAGCGGAACTGCACAGCGACACCGGCGGCGACCTCCACGGTGGCCGAACGGCGCCCGGTGGTGTGCGACTGCAGGCGGTGCTGGCCTGGGTCCAGTTGTTGAACGAGCCGACCACGCTGACGCGGCCGGGAGGCTCGTCGGCAGGCAGGCTGAAGACGATGCGTTTCGCGCCGTTCCCGTCGCGGCCTCGGCAAATCTTGATCACTCGGCGATAGCCTCTCGGTGTGTCCGTGGGAGACCGTGCGCTCGACGCTGAGCGCGTCCATGATGCCATTCCCGCGCCGCGCTTCGTTCCCCCGCCGCCGGGGTGATCACCCGGTCGAGGCTCGCAGGTCCGGACGCAGACAGCACGGACGGTGGGTTTGCGCACTGTGGGCAACTGCGTGGAAGGGAGTCGTGGCGCCCGGGGTAGCCCCGATCGTGTGAGGGGGTACGGCCGCGAGTTTCCCCGCCTGGCGCGGAAAACCGCAGTCTGGGAGAGCCGGCTCCGGCACCGCGGGAGTTACCGTCGGACCATGACGATCCCCCTCGCGCAGTGGCAAGCGGTGCGCGCGGCCTTCGCCGCGACGGGCGAGCGGTTCGCGGCGGCCGTGGAGAACGCGCCGGACCCGCACGCGAAGGCCGTCGGCAAGTGGTCGGTGGCCGAGACCGCCGCGCACGTCGGCTGGATCGCCCTCGTCTACACCGTGATGGCCGGGGGTGACGGCGGCCCGCTGCCGCTGCCGGAGCTGGAAGCGCCGATGGCGTCGGCGAACATCGAGACGGTCTCGGAGATGAACGAGATCGCGATGACCGCCTACCCCGAGCGCGACCCGCGGCGGCTCGCCGAGCGCCTGCGCGCGGACGTCGCGGAGGTCCTGCGGGTCACCCGTGACTTCGACCCGGACAAGCCGGTCTGGTGGCTGGGCGGCAGCCGCGTGCCGGTGGCCGGCCTGCTTGCGCACCTGATCAACGAGCTCGAGATCCACGGCTGGGACATCGCCCGCGCGAGCGGCGCGCCGTGGCGGATCGACCCGGCGAACGAAGCGTCGTTCCTCGAGCTGTTCTTCGTCGGCATGGTCCGCAACGACATCGGAAGCCTGCTGGACTACGCCAAGCCGTCGCCGCGCCGGATCGCCGTCGAGTTCCGCTCGGCGTACACGACGCCGGTGGTGATGGTGCTGCAGAACGGAGGCCTCCGGGCGGAGGAACCCGACGGCACAGCCGACGTCCGCCTCACCTTCGACCCGGCCGTGCTGGTCCCGATGATGTTCGGCCGCATCTCCCCCCTGAGAGCGGTCGGGACGGGCAAGGTCCGCGTGGGCGGCCGCCGCCCGTGGAGGCTGCCGGAGTTCCTCCGCACGGTGCACATGCCCTAGCTGTATGTGGCCATTAGGTTGGTGGCAGTCGGCTGGCCCGGATCACCTGCCCGGTGATCGGGTCCAGCGCAGCCAGCCGCGGGATCTGGTGGCGGGCCAGTACCCGTGACACCGTCCGTGCCGGGACACCCAGCTCGCAGCCCAGCCAGGCCGGTCCGCGGCGTTCACGCTGCCGCAACGCGACGATCCGCGCTTCGAGCTCGTCGCTGGTCCGTCGTGGTGAGGTATGCGGGCGCGAGGACCGGTCCCGCAGACCGGGCTCGCCCTCGCTGGCGTAGCGGTCCAGCCAGGTCTTCACGCATTTGCGGGAAATCCCCATCGCAGATGCGATGTGCGCTTGCGGCCATCCGGCCTGGTGACGCTGGACGATCAGCAACCGGCCCAGAAAGTGGTCCGGGCGTTACGGTGAGACACGAGAGCCTCCGGTTGGCGTGGGTCCTAGACAAGCCACACCTCAACCGGAGGCCCTCCCCACGTCAACCACGACCCACCGCCACCAACGTCCTGGCCAAGTACACCTAGCAGGGCGGACGTGTGAGGTCGGGGACGCGGCGCGGTTGAAGCCGTTTGCCTGCGGGCGGTGGGGATGGGTGCCGTGGCCGGACGATCGTCAGAGCAGCCACGGGATCGCCCCTGCTCCCGGATAGCAAAAAGACCCAGGTCGATGACCTGGGTCTTGCGCTCCCCCGCTTGGACTCGAACCAAGAACCCTCCGGTTAACAGCCGAATGCTCTGCCAGTTGAGCTACAGGGGAATGTTGCTCACTTCCGGTGCCGGTCTCCGACCGACGAGAAGAACTTTAGACCATGCCCCCGAAGCCCCGTGCACCACCCCCCACTTAGCGCAACCGCCCCCGCTCGCGCGGTTTTCCTGGACAATGGACAGTCGGACGACCTAACGACGGAAGGCGTGGACGCGGATGAAGAAGTTCCTGCTGGGGGCAGGCCTGGGGTACGTACTGGGCGCCAAGGCAGGCCGGGGGCGGTACGAGCAGCTCGTGCGCACCTACCGCCGGGTCGTCGACCACCCGATGGTCCAAGGCGCTGCCGGGGTGGCCCGCGCGAAGATCGGGGAGAAGATCAAGCGCTGACCCGAGCCACGAAGAACACGCGGCGGAACTCGAACCACGTGACGCCGTCCGGCCGGGGTGGGTAGGCCTCGCGCAACAGCGGGGCCAGCGAGGCGCGGAACTGCTCCCACTCCGCGTCGGTCAGGGCTGCATGGATCGGGCGCAACGCCGTCCCGGTGATCCACTCCAGCACCGGTGACGGCCCGGTCAGGGGCTGGACGTACGTCGTCTCCCAGGCGTCGACGTCGCAGCCCGCGTCGGCCAGGAGGTTCGCGTACTCCACCGGGGTCGACACCGCGTCGTCCTCGCGCAGGGCCACCTCCGCCAAGCGGGACGCCCACGCCGGGGACGCCGCCAGCGAGCGTGTCAGCGCGTGCGAAGGCGCGTTGAAGTTGCCCGGCACCTGCACCGCCAGGTACGCCCCCTCAGGCAGCGTCGACGCCCATCGCCGCAGCAACGCCGCGTGGTCGGGGACCCACTGCAGGACGGCGTTCGACACCACGACGTCGGTGTCGGGCGCCGGCTTCCAGTCGCGGACGTCGAGCAGCTCCGCGTCCAAGCCTCGGGCGCGGGCTGCCGCCACCATTTCGGGTGAGCTGTCGCTGCACTCCAGCGCTGCCGACGGCCAGCGGTCACGGAGGGAAACCGTCAGGTTGCCCGGGCCGCAGCCCAGGTCGACGACGCGACGGGGGGCCGCAGCTCCGATGCGGGACACCAGGTCGTAGAACGGCCGGGCGCGCAGGTCGGCGTAGTCGAGGTACTTGCCCGGATCCCACACGAGAGCCTCCCGGATAACAGTACGCCTGTACTGAGTACGAGCGTACTGCTATTCCGCCGGGTTGACCAGCTTCGCGGCGGCCTGCTCGGCGATGGCCTCGACCAGCTCGACGTCGGTGCCGGGGTCCGGCCGGACCTGCAGCACGGTGCCGTCGCGCCCGGGCACCTTGCGCTGGACGAACCACGCTCCCCCGGCCCCGATCTCCTGCCGGTGCCGCGAGCGGATCGAGCCCTCGACGCGCTGGTAGGCCTCGCGCGGCAGCTTGCCCGGCGCCGGCAGCCGGAAGCGCACCGGCGGGAGGTCGGCCAGGACGACCGCCGCTCCGGCCGTGCCCACCTCCGCCGACTCGGTCAGCGTGAAGACGCCGTCCGCCCAGGCCGCCTTGCCGATGAGGTGCCAGCCGACCCGGCGTTCTCCGCCTTCGGCCGGGATCCACAGGCCCAGGGCCGTCACGACCAGGTGGCCGCCGCCCTCGACCGGGGCGCTCTCCACGACTTCTTCGCCCGGCGCGAGCGATCCGGTGAACCCTTCGGGCGTGCGGTCGCCGAGGAGACGGCGCAGGAAACTCATCTCAGCTCCACGCGCCGGCGGCCGCCTGCTCGCCCAGCGACTTCTTGTACTGCTCCAGCGCGACGAGGTCGCCGAACAGCGCTCGGTAGTCGTCCGGCGCCTCGACCGGCGACAGCCGCTGCAGCTTGCCCTTGATTTCCGCGATCTGCCGTCCGACGAGCCCCTCCTGCAGTCGCGCGAGGATCGACGAGATGTACCGGGAGTCGACTTCGTCCTTGGCCTGCAACGGTTCCACCGCCAGCTCGGACAGCACGCGCCGGACCGTCCCTTCCGGACAGTGCGGGGCCGCGGCGTCCAGCAGCGCCGGCCCGGTCAGGCCCGAGCCCGCGCCGCCGGCCTTCAGGACGGCCTCGTGGACGGCCACGTACACCGGGTGGGTGAAGGCCTCCAGCGGCAGCGCGTCGTACTCCGGCCCGGCGATCGCGGGCTGCTGCAGCGCGGCCTTCAACGCCTCGCGCTGCACGGCGAACCGGGGATCCTTCGGGGCCGGGCGGGCGACGTCCTGCGTCGGCGCGGCCGGCGCCGCCTGCTGGGCGCGCCCGGGCTGGCGGGCGGGTGCCCCGCCCCGCTTGTCGGTCGCGCCCGCGGCCCCGCGGACGCGGTTGACGACCTGGGCGACGTCCTGCCAGCCGACCCACCAGGCGAGCTTCGAGGCGTAGCCGTCGCGGGCCGCGCGGTCCTTGATCGACGCCACCAGCGGCACGGTCTTCTGCAGCGCCGCGACCTGGCCGTCGACCGAGTCGAGGTCGTAGTTCTTGAGCGTGCTGCGGATGACGAACTCGAACAGCGGGGTGCGCCGCGCGACCAGGTCCTTCACCGCGCTGTCGCCCTTGGCCAGGCGCAGCTCGCACGGGTCCATGCCGTCCGGCGCGACCGCGATGTACGTCTGGCCCGCGAACGTCTGGTCGCCCTCGAACGCCTTCAGCGCGGCCTTCTGACCTGCTTCGTCACCGTCGAAGGTGAAGATGACTTCGCCGCGGAAGGCGTCGTCGTCCATCATCAGCCGGCGAAGCACCTTCATGTGGTCTTCGCCGAACGCGGTGCCGGACGACGCCACGGCTGTCGGCACACCGGAAGCGTGCATCGCCATGACGTCGGTGTAGCCCTCGACCACGACCACCTGGTGCCGCTTCGCGATCTCGCGCTTGGCCAGGTCGAGGCCGAACATGACCTGGGACTTCTTGTAGATCGGCGACTCGGCGGTGTTGAGGTACTTCGCCGAGATCCGGTCGTCGTCGAACAGCCGCCGCGCGCCGAAGCCGACGACGTCGTTGCCGACGTCGCGGATCGGCCAGACCAGCCGCCGGTGGAACCGGTCCATCGGGCCGCGCTGGCCCTCCTTGGACAGCCCCGCCGTGAGCAGCTCCTTGACCTCGAACCCGCGGTTGAGCAGGAACTTCGTCAGCTTGTCCCAGCCGCCGGGTGCGTACCCGCAGCCGAACGTCTTCGCCATCGACGCGTCGAACCCGCGCTCGGACAGGAAGTCCCGCGCCGGGCGCGCCTCGTCGGTGACCAGCTGCTCGGCGTAGAACTCCTGGGCCAGCCGGTGGGCCTCGACCAGCCGGGTGCGGCTGCCGCGGTCGCGCTGGATCGTCGCGCCGCCGCCCTCGTAGGTGAGCCGGATGCCGACCCGGTCGGCCAGCCGCTCGACGGCTTCCACGAACGAGATCAGGTCGATCTTCTGGATGAACTTGATCACGTCACCGCCCTCGCCACAGCCGAAGCAGTGGAAGGTGCCGTGCGTCGGCCGGACGTTGAACGACGGGGTCTTCTCGTTGTGGAACGGGCAGAGGCCCTTCAGGCTGCCCCCACCGGCGCGGCGCAGCGCCACGTACTCCCCGACGACCTCGTCGATCCGGTTCCGCTCGCGCACCTCGGCGATGTCGCTCTCCCGAATCCGTCCTGCCACGTCAACCACTCTAGCTTTGCCGGTTGCGGCACACTCGGGGCATGGCCTCCACGCCCACCGCCCAGGACACGCTCGCCGCGGAGTTCGCCGCGCACCGGTCCCACCTGATCGGCGTCGCCTACCGGCTGACCGGCACCCGCGCCGACGCCGAGGACGCGGTCCAGGAGTCCTGGTTCCGGCTGGCCGGCCTGGACGACGCCGGCCGGGCGGCGATCCGCGACCTGCGCGGCTGGCTGACCACGGTGGTCGGCCGGATCTGCCTCGACCGGCTGAAGTCGGCCGCCGCGCAGCGCGAGAAGTACGTGGGCAACTGGCTGCCGGAGCCGGTCGTGACGCCGTTCGGGCGGCCGGTGAGCGAAGACCCCCTGGACATCGCCGTCCGCGACGACGGCCTGCGGATGGCCGCGCTGGTCGTGCTCGACAAGCTGACGCCGGAGCAGCGCGTCGCGTTCGTGCTGCACGACGCCTTCTCGGTGCCCTTCGCCGAGATCGCGGACGCGCTCGGCGTCTCCGTCGACGCCGCCCGCCAGCACGCCTCCCGCGGCCGCAAGGCCCTCGCCGACGCCGACCCCGCGCCGCGCGTCCCCCTCGAGGACCAGGCGAAGCTCCTCGAGAAGTTCGTCGCCGCCCTGCAGCAGGGCGACATCCGGGCGATGACCGAGCTGCTGGCCCCGGACGTCGTGCTCATCGGCGACTCGAACGGCAAGGGCCGGACCACGCGCCAGCTCATCGTCGGCGCGGACAAGATCGCCCGGTTCTTCATCGGCCTTACGGGCAAGTACGCGCCCGGTGTCCTCACCGGCGGCACGCCGGTGCTCGTCAACGGCGACCTGGGCGTGCACCTGGCCCCGCAGCTCGGCCCGGACGGCTTCTTCGACCTCGACGAGCACGTCCAGGCGGTCAGCATCCGCGACGGGAAGATCGTGGCGATCTACGACGTGGTCAACCCCGACAAGCTGGCCCGGATCACGCGTCCCGGCGCTTGACCGCAACGATCCCGGCGGCCAGCAGGACGGCGGCGAAGGCCCCGAAGTAGGCCAGGGCCCGGCCCGGGCTCAGCGGCGAGTCGGAGAGGACCGCGGCATTGCCGCCGTCCCGGCCCGCGTTCGCCTCCCCGTTCCCGCCGAGGAACTTCGCGACGGCGTTCAGCGGCAGCCACCGGTGGATCGCCTGCCCGGCCCGCGGGATGAGCAGGACGACGTTCTCGGCCATCAGCGGGTAGGCGACGAGCAGCGCGACCGCGCCGGCGGTGTGCCGCAGGAGCAGGCCGACGCCGACCCCGCAGACGGCGGCCAGCGCGAACACCGGGCCGGTCCCGGCGACGATCCGCCAGTCGGCGGCGCTGTCCAGGGCCAGGTCGGCGTCCGGGGCGAGCACCCGCGCCACCAGCCAGGCGGTGAACGCGGCGGCTTCGCCGAGCAGGAAGGCGTACCCGGCGACGAGCGCGGCCTTGGCCAGCACCACCGGCGTCCGGCTCGGCACGGCCTGGAAGGTGCCGTGGATCGTGCCGGAGTGGTATTCGCTGGTCACCGCCAGCGCGGCCAGGACCAGCACGGCGACCAAGGCGAGCTGGGCGCCGAACTGGGTGCTGGCGACGGTGGGCGGCAGGTGGGCTTCACCGGCGCTGAGCGCGGCGATCGCGGCCGGCATGACGAGCGCGACCACGGTGAAGGTGCCGCACACCCAGGGCGTGGCGATGCTGAAGAGCTTGATCCGTTCACTGGCGACGAGGTGCATGCGCAGCACGGTCTCGCGGCGGACCCCGGCGGCGCGTCCCACCGGGGTCGGGTTCGCGGCCTCCTACGGGAGCGGGACCCGGCACGCGTCGCCGGAGGTGAAGCCCTGGTCGACGAGGCCGAGCGCGCTGTTCATCCGGGCCCGCGAGTTCTCCAGCGCGATCTGGTAGGTCAGCTCCAGGACGCCCTCGCGGCCGAACTCGCGCTCGAGCTCGGCGACCTGCTCGTCGGTCACCGTCACCTGGTCGGCCGACATCGCGTCGGCGTAGGCGATCGCGAGCCGCTCCTGGTGGCTGAACGCGGGTGAGGTGGCGTAGTCGTCGATCTTCGTGAGCCGTTCGATGTCGAGGCCGTCGTGCTTCTGCAGCATGGTGCCGAAGTCGACGCACCACGAGCAGCCGATCCGGGTCGCGACCCGGTAGACGGCGAGCTCCCGCACGTTCGCGGGGAGCTTCTTCGACGCCCGCTCGGCCAGCAGCTCGTGCACCACGGAGGCCCGCAGCAGGCCGGGGTGGTGCGCGGCGACGGCCATCGGCTCGGGCACCGCGCCGTAGCGGCGGCCGGCGAACCGGTAGGCGAGCTTGAGGAAGAGCCCGGCCTCGGACGTCTTCTTGGCGGGGATGCGCGGCATTTCGGTCTCCTTCGTCCGTGTGTCTACGAGCTGGACGAGACGGCCTCGGCGGACGTGACAGCCGGCGAAGTGAGCCACGCCACCAGCATCGTCACGGCCGCCACCGCGAAGACGACCGTGAGCCCCGGCGCGGCCAGCCCGCCGGTGGTGGCCAGCGCGAGCCAGCCGAACACCGCGGCCCCGGCCAGGCCGCCGGCCTGCCGGGCGAAGGTCAGCGACCCCAGTGTGACGCCGAGCAGCGCCCGGTCGGCCCGGGTCTGGCCGAGGACCGTGTATGCGGACGTGCAGACGGCGAAGGCCGCCCCCATGGCGAACAAGCCCGGCGCGAGCAGCCACGGCGTGCCGCCGAGGGCCGCCGCGACGGCGATCGCGGCGAGCCCGGCCGTGCCGAGCAGGCAGCCGAACCGGCCCCACGCCGTCATGTCCGGGTGCCGCCGGGCCAGCGCGGCGAAGGACGTCGACAGGACGAGCTGGCCCGCGGTCATGGCGACGAGCAGCAGCCCGGTGCCCGCCGCGCCCGCACCCGAGGCGGCGACCAGGGCGACGTAGGTGAAGGTGCCGTAGAGCGCGGCGCCCGCCAGGCCGTTGACCACCACCGCGCGCTTGAGGACGGCGTCCGCGAACACCTTCGGCGAGATGAGCGGGCTCGGCGTGCGGCGCTGGCGGCGGACGAACAGGAACCCGGCGGCCACGGCGCTCCCGAGCAGGCTCGGCGTCCACAGTGGACTCCGAGCGAGTGCGTCGACCGTGCCGAGCGCGACGACGGCCGCACCCGCGACCGCCAGCAGCACGCTGCCCGGGACGTCGAACTTTTCCTTGCCCCGTTTCGGTTTCGCGGGCAGCCCGCGCAGCCCGAGGACCAGGGCGGCCCCGCAGAGCGGCAGGTTGACCAGGAAGATCCACCGCCAGCCGGGCCCGGCGGCGAGCAGGCCGCCCAGCGACGGACCGCCGAGGGTGGCGGCCGCGAAGACGGCGGTCTGCCGGCCCTGGCGGCGCAGCAGTTCGTCGCGGTCGAACAGCTCGCCGAGCGCGCTCATCGCCGCGACGACCAGCCCGCTGCCGCCCAGGCCCTGCAGCGCACGGGCGGCGACCAGCGAGCCGAGATCGGGCGCGGCGGCGCACCACGCGGAAGCGGCGGCGAAGACGACGACCGACAGCGCGAAGGAGAGCCGGCGGCCGTGGAGGTCACCGAGCCGGCCGTGCAGCGGTGTCGCGACGGTCAGGGTCAGCAGGCCGGCGGCGGTGACCGCGACCAGCCCGGTGCGTGCCCCGAGGTCGGCGCCGATCGAGGGCAGGGCCGCGGTGAGGACCAGGCCGTCCAGCTGGGCCACGGCCATGCCGAGCAGCAGACCGGCGTAGGCGAGGTTCCGAGATGTGTGCATAAAGCACACGTTATAACGTGTCTTATGCACACATCAAGCGACGGCGGTCCCGCCCTCTTCCGCCTGGTCCGCCACTGGGCGCGCCAGTGGGCCCCGGACGTCGTCGAGCGGTTCGCCGCCGACGCCCCGCCGTCGTGGACCGTGCCGAACCTGTTCGTGATCCAGGCGATCGCCGGCGCGACGGGCGACGAAGTGACGGTCGCGGACGTGGCCCGCCAGCTGGGCATCGACCGCTCGGTGGCCAGCCGGATGGTGAGCGAGGCCGCCCGGGAGGGTTTCGTGGTGCGCGCGACGTCGACGCGTGACGCGCGCCGGGCGGTACTGACGCTGACCGAGGCGGCGAAAGAGTTCCTCGAGGCTTCGCAAGCCCACCAGCGTCAGGCGTTCGACGCGCTGGTGGGCCACTGGGCGGAGGAGGACCGCGAACGCTTCGCCGGCTACCTCGGCCGGCTCGCGGACGAGGTGCTCGGCTGAGCCAGGATCTCGTTCACCGCCTCCCACGCGTGCCACGCCCGCGTGACACCGAACTGGGCGTTGAACCGCAGCGCCGCCCGGACGTCCTCGGGTGACGCGCCACCGCGCAGCGCGCGCCCGACGTGCGTGCGGAACGTGTCGGCCAGCGTCTGGTAGTGGACGTCGACGCTGAGGCTGACCAGGCCGCGCTCGCGTTCGCTGAGCGTGCCGGGTCCGTGGCCGGTCCGCATCCGCGACTGCAGGTCGAAGAAGCCGGCGAAGTGCGGGTCCAGCTCCGCCGCCCGGGCCCGTACCGCGGGTGGCAGCGGGCTGGGTGCCGCGTCCGGGCCGGTCGACACCAGCTCCGGAGCCAGGGGTTCGGCGTCCGGGCGCGGCAGGCCGAGGTCCGTCTCCAGCTCGGCGATCCGCTCGACCCCCGCGGCCGCGGCGTGGTAGCCGCAGTCGTAGGAGACGAACCGCAGCAGCTCGCGGATGTCCCCTGTGGACACCCCGGCCGCGAGCCCGGCTCGCACGTGAGCTTCGAAAGCGCAGCCCAGGCTCGCCTGGCAGACATCGGCCGTGACGCTTAGGAAGGTCTTCTCGCGATCGGTCAGCTCGGGGATCGCCCGGACGTACGCGGCGGTCGCCTCGGTCATCTGCGCGAACACCGGGTCGAGCTCGGCGAGGTCCGGCCGTGTTTCGGTGGTGGTCAAGTTCGTGCTCCCTCAGTTTGCCGAACGTGCGTAGCGCTACAGCTGTAGTGCAAATGACGCTACACCTGTAGCGCAATGGGTGTCCAGCTACACTGGGTGCCGATGGAAGAGACCAGACGCCGCCCGAACGCCCGCGGCAAAGGCGAGTTGCTGCGCGAAGAGATCGTCACCGCCGCCGTCCGCATGCTCGACGAGCTCGCCGACGACGAAGCGCTGTCCCTGCGGGCCGTCGCGCGGGCGGTGTCGATCGCGGCGACGTCGGTCTACCTGCACTTCCCGGACCGCGACGCCCTGGTGCTGGCCGCGATGCAGCGCTGCCACGAGGAGCTCGTCGGCGTCGGCGACGAAGCCGCGGCGGCCGCCCCCGATCCCGCGGCCGCGCTGCGCGCCCGGATCCTGGCGCAGGCCACCTGGGCGCAGGCGCATCCCGGGCTCTACAAGGTGCTCCACGAGAGCAAGGTCCACCGGCGGCTCGGCATGCCGTTCAAGGAGGTCATGGTCGCGCGCACGATCGAGGGCGTGCAGCGCTGCATGGACGCGGGCGCGGCCCCGGCCGGCGACGCCGCCACGGTCGCCATCGACCTGCGGACCGCCGTCAACGGCATGCTGGCCCAGCGGATCAACGAGCCCGACCTGCCGTGGCCGCCCGCGGTCGAGCAGCTCGACCGGTTCCTGGTCAAGCTGGTGGGCCTGCGGCTCTGACCGCCCGGCTACTCCCCCGTGCTGCCGTCGATCGCCTCGCGGATCAGGTCGGCGTGGCCGTTGTGCCGGCTGTACTCCTCGACCAGGTGGACCAGGATCCAGCGCAGGCTCGGCGCGCTGCCGTCGCGGCGGGTGCGCTGCGCCGGCTGGGCGAGGTCACCGCTCGCCAGGGCCGCCGTCACCACCGCCCGCGAGCGCTCGACCGCGGTCTCCCAGAGCGCGCGCAGCTGCTCCGGCGTGTCCTCCGCGGCCGAATCCCAGTCCCAGTCCGGCGTGGCCGCCCAGTCGACCGCGTCGAACGGCGGCATCCGGTCACGGCCCGCCAGCACGTGGGAGAACCAGTGGTCCTCCACGTAGGCCAGGTGCTTGAGCAGCCCGCCGAGCGTCATCGTGGCCGGCGGGTGCGTCGCGCGCAGGCCCGCCTCGTCCAGGCCCGCGCACTTCCAGGCCAGCGTCGCGCGGTGGAAGTCGAGGAAACCGAGGAGCGTGCCGGCTTCGTCACCGTCGAAGGGCGGCTCGGGGCGGCCCTGATCGTCCACAGTGGTCACGAGGCCGACGCCGTCAGCGGCCGGACGTCCCAGATCCACACCCCGCCGACGAACTCCGCCGGCTTGCGCAGCAGCAGCTCCACAGTGGACTTCAGCGCTTCCTGGTTCTGCCGCGGCCCGACCACGAGCACGCTCGCCTTCCAGGCCCGCAGGTCCGCGAGCGCCTGCGTGCGGTCGCCCTCGGTCACCTCCGCCGCCTGGCCGGTCCGCTCGACCTGCGCGAACAGGTCCGACGTCGGCAGCGGAACGGCGCCGTAGCGGCCGCGGCGGTCGTCCGGGGACGTCGGGCCGACGAAGTAGCCCTCCGGCATCGGGTAGCCGAGACCGGCGTCGACCTGCCAGTGCAGCGGCTCGGCCTCCCCGGTGCTCGGCAGCGGCACCGGCACCAGCGAACCGCCGGGCGCGACGTACTGGCGCCAGATCCCGTCGGCGAAGAACGGCGGCGACAGGGGACGCTGGTGCGTCACCAGTTCCGTCGGCGCGATCGGCAGCAGCACGGCCACCACCGCGCCGATCCAGACCATCCGCAGCGGGAACGCGGGCTTGCCGTCGGACGGCGCCGTCAGCTGGGCCGCCGCCGTCCAGACGCGGTGCGTCGCGATCGCCAGCAGCGCGCCCACCGCCGGGATGCAGCCCATCGCGAGCCGCGATTCGAGCACGGAGTCCAGCAGCGGCAGCTGGCCGAGCCACTTCCACGGGCCGGCGACGCCGGTGTCCTCGTGCGCCACGGTGATCTCGACGCCCAGCGAAAGCACGGCCATCACGTACACCGTGATCGCGAGCGCCCGCGAAACGACGTCACGCCACAGCCAGATCGTCAGCACCACCACGAGCACGATCAGCGGCCAGCCGAAGAACGCGTTCTCCTCGGTGCGGTTCATCGAGACGTCCGCCGCCGCTTCCGGCGCGCCGGCGACCGACTGCGTCGCGAAGCGGGTGAACGCCGCCGTGTCGTTGCCCGCCGAACCGTGCAGCAGCGAGTGGAAGCTCTGCGGGCCGAAGAACTGCCAGTACAACGGGAATCCGGCGATCAGCAGCGCGACGACCGCGCCGATCCCGATGCCCTTGCCCAGCGGGGCCAGCATGCCGCGGATCTCCGCGCGGTGCGGGATCAGCCACGCCACCGCGAACACGAGGAAGGCGAGCGCGAAGATCGCCAGCGGCTCTTCGCCCAGCAGGATCTGCCACGCGACGAGCAGCCCGAGCACGATGCCGTTGCGCACCGGGCGCACGCCGCGCGCCACCTGGATCGTCTTGAGCGCGATGAACGGCAGCACGAACAGCACGACGAAGTTCGGGTGCGCGTTGCCGTGCGAGATCATCGGCGGCGCGAAGCCGCAGAACGCGCCGCCGATCGCGGCCGCGGTCCGGTTCGGCACCAAATGCCGGGAGAACACCCAGTACCAGCCGGTCGCGGTGCCGGCCAGACCGGCGGTGAGCACGATCGCCCAGGTGAGCGTGGCACCGAAGGTCAGCGTCAGCGGCGCGAGCGGGATGTTCAGGCCGAACATCGCCGCGTTCGCCGCCATGTTGACGCCGCGGGGGTAGTTCTGCAGGTCCGTGGTGAACGGGTTCTGGAAGTGCAGCACGGCCTTCGCGACGACCGTCGAGTACCACTCCCACTGGCTCTGGTCGGCGCCGCCGTTCCAGAGGTAGCCGCGCTTGAGGTCGAACCACAGCCCGTTGTAGAGCAGGACGGTGAACAGCAGGAACCCGCCGGCGATCGCGGAGTCCTGCCACGCCCAGCGCTTCGGCCCTTCGGGCGGTTCGGGAGCGGGCGGGACCAGCTCGGGAACGGCTTCGGACTTCAGGCTCACGGTTCGACCACCCTGGCGAGGAAGTAGAGCGCGCCGGTCGCGGCGTGCCGGACCAGCAGCAGGAACGGCCGGTCCACCGTGACGGCGACCGGGTCGGCGATCATCATCGAGGTCAGGCGCATGACCAGCGCGGTGGCCGCGGCCCCCTCGAAGCCCTGTTCGTCGACGCGCAGGACGGCCTGGTGCAGCACCTCGGACACGAACAGCCGCGGATCGGGCGAAAGCCCGCTGAGGTCGGCTTTGCCGGTGAACAGCGTGCGCACACCGAGCCCGCGCAGCACGCCGGTCAGCGGGCTCGACACGTCGAGCGAGATCTTCGGGAGGGCGAGTTCCACCGGCTTGAAGCGGATTTCACCGAGCAGACCGGTCAATGCCTCCTGGTCGAGCCCGGGTTCCGCGTCGGCGAGGTCACCGTCGGGCAGCAGCACCACGGCCTGCAGGCCCCCGACCGCGGTCAGCTGCACGGCCTGCCAGCCGGCGGCGTGCGCGTGGCCGACGTTTTCGCTGAGCCACATGGTCGGCACGTCCCGGGTGCCGGACGGGGTGTGGAAGGGCGCGTCGCTGGTGTTGGCTTCGCGGAAGGGCAGTTTCCAGGCGGCCTTGAGGTAGAGGGCGTTGACGAGCACCGCGGCGACGTCGGCGGCGATCGAGCCGGGCGGCAGCAGCTGCGGGATCAGCCCGCGCGTGGTGCGCCCGACGTCGTCGTTGATCAGTGCGCGAGCGGCTTCGGGGTCCTCCTCGAAGGGCGCGCTCGCGACGGCGGCCCCCGGCCACTCGGCGAGCTCGGCCTTGAAGGAGTCTTCGAGCGGGAGCCGGTCGTCGGCCCACAGCGTGTTCGCGACGGCCAGCTCGGCACCGTCCTCGACGAGCTGGGCGGCCTCCCGCAGCAGGGCGGTCTGCCGGTCCGGGTCACCGAGCAGGGCGACGAGCTCCTCCTGCGTCGTCCCGCGGGCGGCCCGCGCGGCGAGGGTCAGCGCACTGGCCACCGAATACGGCGAAAAGCAGGTGTTCCCGCCCCCGGCGCCGAGGGCCGAGTGGACGGCGAGAGCGAACCGGAGGTGGCTGTCCGTGGCCATGCGGGCGAGACTACCGGAACGCCCGCCCCCACCGGCCGCCCACGCGCAAGTCCACCCGAGGATGACAATTTCCCCCGAAAGTTTCGGCCGTGCGCCAATAGCCATTTCCCGTGACCGGGAAGGCATCATGCGTGATTCAGCAGGCATCACCCGTGATTGAGCGGGCATCACCTGTGATCAGCAGGTCGACACGCCGCCGACCGGGCACCACCGCGTGTCGCCCCTCCAATCACGGGTGATGCCCCTTCAAGCACGCGTGATGCCTCTTCAATCACGGGCGATGCCCGGGTGGGTCAGCGGTGGAGGCGGGTTACGTGCCAGGAGTACCAGACGTGGGCCTGGGCGTCGGTGAGGGAAGCGACCTGGTCGACGACCACGCGAAGCAGGCCGGCGTCGTCCGCGGCCGCGTTCCAGGCCGGGGCGAACAGCGGGTCGAGGGATTCCGGGGCCCGGCGGGCCAGCGCGTGGACCAGCTCGATCAGCAGCTCACGCTGGCCCTCCTGCATCGCGAGCCGCCGGCGGTCGCTCATCACGTACCGCAGGGCCAGCGCCTTCAGCAGGGCCACCTCCGCCGCCACCTGGTCGGGGACGCACAGGTCCGCCCGGTACCGCCCGAGCGGCCCCTCGCCGAACTCCGCGCGCGTGCCGGTGACCGCTGCCGTCGTGAAGCGGCCGACCAGCTCGCTCGTCAGCCTCTTCAACGCGACCTGGGCGCCCGGTGACCCGTCGGGCTCGGCCGACACGAGTGCCGCCACCGCGGGCAGCGCCAGCAGTTCCGCCGCCGCATCCTCCAAAGTGGACACCGACTGCGTCGAGAAGTGCTTGGCGGCGGCCTCGGCGACGGCCGCGCGCTCGTCCGGGTGGGCGAGCACGCGCAGCTTGATCCGGCCGGCCAGCACCCCGTCCTCGACGTCGTGCACCGAGTAGGCGACGTCGTCCGCCCAGTCCATGATCTGCGCTTCCAGGCACCGCCGCTCCGCCGGCGCGCCTTCCCGGAACCACTCGAACACCGGAACGTCGTCGCCGTAGACGCCGTACTTCACCTGCCCCGGCCGGCGCGGCCACGGGTACTTCGTGGTCGCGTCCAGGCAGGCCCGGGTCAGGTTGAGCCCGGCGGGGTCACCCTCGGGCGAGAGCAGCTTGGGCTCCAGCCGGGTGAGGATGCGCAACGTCTGCGCGTTGCCCTCGAACCCGCCGCACGTCGCCGCGACCTCGTCGAGCGCGCGCTCGCCGTTGTGCCCGAACGGCGGGTGCCCGATGTCGTGCGCGAGCCCGGCCGTGTCCACCAGGTCCGGGTCCGCGCCCAGCTCGTCGGCGATGCCCCGGCCGATCTGGGCGACCTCCAGCGAGTGGGTCAGCCGGGTGCGCGGGACGCCGGTGACCTCGGCGCCCTCCCCCGGCCCGACCACCTGGGTCTTGCCGGCCAGCCGCCGCAGCGCCGCGGAGTGCAGCACCCGGGCCCGGTCGCGGGAGAACGCGCTGCGGCCGTCCGCCAGGGCACCGGGCAGCGCCGCGCCCTTCGCCGGCTCGGGCAGCAGGCGGGCGGTGTCGTGCTCGGTGTAGTTCACCCGGCCAGCGTAAACGCGACCACCGACATCTTTCGGGGGTTCGGGTGGCGGAGCCCCCGACCTGGGGCGAAGCCCCAGGTGTCACCGACAAAACTCAGCCCAGGAAAGTGGCGAACAGGTCGTCGGCCGGGGTCTTCGTCAGCCGGTAGTACAGCAGCGCGCCGGTCTCGCGGACGATGTACCGCACCTGGGTGACGCGCTCCTGGACGATCGGCCCGCTGTGCGTCGGCGCGGTCCAGGCGTCGAGGCCCAGGTCGTCGGCCATGGTCCGGGCGCGGAAGGAGTGCCACGGATCGCTGACCAGCACCGCCGTCCGCCAGCCGCGGGCCTCGACCTGCAGCGCCACCGCCCGCAGGCTGCGCAGCGTGTCGCTGCCCTCGCCGACGGCCAGCGTGGCCGCCGCCGGCACGCCGCGCCGGGTCAGCCACAGCTGGCCGGCCCTGGCCTCGGTGAAGTTGTCCTCGGCCTTCTTGCCGCCCGCGGTGACGATCGTCTTGGCGACACCCGCGTCGTAGAGCTGCTTGGCCTTCACCAGCCGGGCGGCGTAGATGTCCGACGGCCGGCCGTTGTACTGGGCCGCGCCCAGCACGACGATCACGTCGGCCGGCGTCCGGTCGTTCTCGCGGGCCACCTGCCACACCCGGAACGCGGTGCCGCCGACCAGCGCCACCAGCACCAGGACCGTGCCGAGGACGATCCGGCGCACCCAGCTCGCGAGCGACGGTTTGCTGCGTTCAGCGGTACCCACCCGGCCCATTCTTTCAGAGCCGGTTCAGAGCCAGCCACGCTCCTCCGCGACGCGCACGGCTTCGGCGCGCGTCCGGGCGCCGGTCTTCCCGATGGCCGCGGACAGGTGGTTGCGGACCGTGCCTTCCGACAGGTGCAGGGCCCGGGCGATGTCGGCCACCGTGCTGCCGTCCTCGGCTTCCCGCAGCACGTCCCGCTCCCGCGCGGTGAGCGGGCTGGCGCCGGTGGCGAGCGATTCCGCGGCCAGCGCCGGGTCCACCACCCGCAGTCCACTGTGGACCCGGCGGACGGCCTCGACGAGCTGCTCCGGCGGCGCGTCCTTGACGACGAACCCGGCCGCGCCCGCCGCCATCGCGCGGGCGAGGTAGCCGGGACGGCCGAACGTCGTGCAGATGATCACCCGGCAGGACGGCAGCGCGGCCCGCAGGTCGGCCGCCGCCTCCAGGCCGTCCTTGCCCGGCATCTGGACGTCCAGCAGGGCGACGTCCGGCTTGGCCTCGCGGGCGGCGGCCACCACCTCGTCGCCGGAGCCGACCTGCCCGACCACTTCGATGTCGTTCTCGAGGCCCAGCACGGTGGCCAGTGCCCCGCGGACCATGGCCTGGTCGTCGGCCAGCAGCACCCGGATCAAGCGAGTCCTCCCGCGGGTTCGGCGCGCACGGCCGGGGTGGCCGGGCTCGGGTCGGGCAGCGGGATTTCGGCCCGCACCAGCAATCCTCCCCCGGGCCGCGCGGACGTCCGCAGCGTCCCCCCGACCGCGGCGAGCCGCTCGGTGAGCCCCCGCAGGCCGTTGCCCGCGACGACGCCGGTGGCGGTGCCGTCGTCCTCGATCTCCAGCCAGTTGTCCCCCAGCTTCACCTTCACCCGCTTCGCCCCGGAGTGCCGCAGCACGTTCGTGACGGCCTCGCGCAGCACGTACCCGAAGGGGTTCTGGAACTCCGGCCGGACGTTGTCGACCGCGTGCGGGAGGTCGGCGTCGATTTCCGCGGCCCGCAGCGCCGCCCGCGCCCCGACCAGCTCCACCGACAGCGACACCTCGCGGTTGGCCGACACGGTCGCGCGGACGTCGGAGAGCGCGCTGCGGGTCAGGCTTTCCACCTCGCGGATCTCCTCGACCGCGCGCGGGATGTCGCCGGCGCTCTCCAGCACCCGGCGGGCCAGCCCCGCCTTGACGGTGATCGTGGTGAGGCTGTGCCCGAGCAGGTCGTGCAGGTCGCGGGCCAGCCGCTCCCGCTCGTTCGCCACGGCGAGCGTGGCGATCTCCCGGTTGGCCTGTTCCAGCCGCCGGACCGCGCGCACGAGGTTGGCCATGAAGAACATGGCCAGCGTGATCGAGGCGACCGTGATCAGGTTGCCGTAGTCGTCCAGGAACCGGCCCTGGGCCAGCAGGATCACCGCACCGAGGGCCAGTGTGGGCAGGTCGATGAGCACCGACCAGGCGGCGGGCACCAGGAACACGGTCACCGCGGTGCCGTAGAGCAGGACGAACCCGCTCCCGGCGGCCGTGGCGAGCGAGGCGAGCCCCAAGACGTTCATCGTGGTGCAGAAGGCCAGCTTCACCCGGCGTTCCCGCTCGAAGAAGTACGGGAACACCACGTAGCACGCGGAGTAGGTGTAGACGACGACGGCGGTGAGCACGAGCCCCGGGGTGACCACGGGCTGGGCCAGCAGCGAGCGCGTGACCGGGAGCAGGAACGGCAGCAGGAAGACCACCGCCATGAACGGCCAGCGCCAGCCGCCCGGCCCGTTGTTGCGGGCGTCGGGCAGCGGGTCCACCCACCACGATTCCTTGCTGTCCAGCCCGAAGCTGCGTTTCCCGGTCTCCGCCATCGCCGTTCCCCTCCGGCCCTCAGACGCGGGCGCTG
Source organism: Amycolatopsis sp. NPDC004169 (assembly GCF_040610315.1). Lineage (NCBI taxonomy): Bacteria > Bacillati > Actinomycetota > Actinomycetes > Pseudonocardiales > Pseudonocardiaceae > Amycolatopsis > Amycolatopsis sp. NPDC004169. The sequence goes on along the minus strand of NZ_JBEXMD010000023.1, from coordinate 18,885 downwards.
TCCTTACGGTAACGCCCGATCACCAGTGCCCCGAGCACTGCCGTCCACGCGCCGAGCACGCCGGCCGCCGTCGGCAGCGAGACCACCATGTCGCTGGTCACCGCGGGTCGCGCCACCTGCAGCACCCAGTACGTCGGCATGATCCGGGCGACGTCGTGCATCCAGCCCGGCATCGATTCGATCGGGATCCAGAGCCCGCCCAGGAAGCCCATGCCGAGCGTGACGAGCATGGTGATCGGCTGCATCGAGTCCGGCGTGCCGAACTGCCCGAGCAGCAGGCCCAGCAGCACCAGCGGGATCGTGCCGAGCCAGATGCCGGCGAAGATGCGCACCCAGCCGCTCGCGTCGACGTGCACGCCCTCGGCCAGCACGCCGAGCAGCGGCACGAGGACCAGCGCGGGCAGCCCGACGAGCATCCCGGAGATCCCCTTGCCCGCCAGGTAGCCGGTGCCGGTCAGCGGGGTCAGGCGCAGCTGGCGCTGCCAGCCGACGGCCCGTTCCAGTGCGAGCCGGGCGCCGCTGTTGGTCGCCGCCGCGAAGACGCCGAACGTCATCATGTTGATCATGATCACGGCCGCGATCTGCGCGTGGTCCGGATCGGAAGTCTTGGTGAAGACGTTGGCCTGCAACAGGAACATCAGCACCGGGAAGGCCACGACGAAGATCAGGAAGCGCGGCGCCCGGAAGTTCCGGCGGATTTCGGTGAGCAGGTAGGTGGCGTTCATCGGACGGGCTCCGCGGTGTCGTCGGCGGTCAGGGACAGGAAGGCGCCTTCGAGGCCGACGGCGCTGATTTCGACGTCGTGCACGGCCGGGACCACGGCCTTGAGCGCCCAGAGCGTCGCGTCGGAGTCGGCGCTGGAGATCGCCACGCGGTCGCCGCGCAGTTCGAACTCCTTGACCCCGGGCAGCGCGGCGATGGCGGCTTCGGTGGCCCCCGGCACCGCGGCGCGCAGGGTGCGGCCGCCGGCCAGCGCGCGGACCTCGGCGACGGACCCGTCGGCGACGATCCGGCCGCGGCGCATCAGCACCACCCGGTCGGCGAACTCCTCGGCTTCTTCGAGGTAGTGCGTGGCGAACAGGACCGTGCGGCCGGACTCGGTGAAGGAGTACATCGACTGCCAGAACTCGCGCCGCGTGCCGACGTCCATCGCCGCGGTCGGCTCGTCGAGGATCAGCAGGTCGGGCCGGCTGACCAGGGCGACGGCGAACCGCACCCGCTGCTTCTGCCCGCCGGAGAGCTTGTTGGCGCGGCGGCCGGCCAGCTCCTCGACGCCGGCGGCGCGCAGGGCTTCGGCCACCGGCATCGGGTCGCGGTGCAGTGCGGCGACCATGCCGACGGTCTCGGCGACGGTCAGGTCGTCCATCAGGGCGCCGCCCTGCAGCATCGCGCCGATCAGCCCGGCGCGGACGGCGTCGATCGGCTTGCGCCCGAACACGCGCACGTCACCGGCGCCGGGGCTGGTCAGGCCGAGGATCATGTCGACGGTGGTGGACTTGCCGGCGCCGTTGGGGCCGAGCAGGGCGACCATCTCGCCCGGGGCGATGGTCAGGTCGACGCCGTCGACCGCGTGGACTTCGCCGTAGTGCTTGCGCAGGCCGGTGAGGTGGATCGCGGCCCCCGCCGCCACCGCCTGGGTGTCTGTTTCTCGCATGCCCCCAGGCTGCCGCCCGGAGGGCCCGGGTCCCCAGACCGTGCGTCACGACTCGGCCGTGACAGGTGTCAGGGGTACCCGGGCTCCGGGGTGGGTCAGCAGCCGATGAGGCGGGCCGCCAGGTAGGACTCGAGCTTGTCGATCGCGATCCGCTCCTGCGACATCGTGTCGCGCTCGCGCACGGTCACGGCCTGGTCCTCGAGCGAATCGAAGTCGACCGTGACGCAGTACGGCGTGCCGATCTCGTCCTGGCGGCGGTAGCGGCGGCCGATCGCCTGGGCGTCGTCGAAGTCGACGTTCCAGTGCTTGCGCAGGGTGGCCGCGACCTCCTTCGCCTTCGGGGTCAGGTCGGCGTTGCGCGAGAGCGGCAGTACCGCGACCTTGAACGGCGACAGCCGCGGGTCGAGCTTGAGCACCACGCGGGTGTCGGTGCCGCCCTTGGCGTTCGGCACCTCTTCCTCGACGTAGGAGTCGATCAGGAACGCCATCATCGAACGCCCGACACCCGCGGCCGGCTCGATGACGAACGGCCGGTACCGCTGGCCCGAGGCCTGGTCGAAGAACGACAGGTCCTGGCCCGAGTGGTTCGAGTGCGTCGTCAGGTCGAAGTCGGTGCGGTTGGCGATGCCCTCGAGCTCACCCCACTCCTGCCCCGCGTTGAACGAGAACCGGTACTCGATGTCGACGGTGCGCTTCGCGTAGTGCGAGAGCTTTTCCTTCGGGTGCTCGTAGTGGCGCAGGTTGTCGGCCTTGATGCCGAGGTCGGTGTACCACTTCGTGCGCTCGTCGATCCAGTACTGGTGCCAGCGCTCGTCTTCGCCCGGCTCGACGAAGAACTCCATCTCCATCTGCTCGAACTCGCGCGTCCGGAAGATGAAGTTGCCCGGCGTGATCTCGTTGCGGAAGGACTTGCCGATCTGGCCGATACCGAACGGCGGCTTCTTCCGCGACGTCGTCTGGACGTTGGAGAAGTTCACGAAGATGCCCTGCGCGGTCTCCGGGCGGAGGTAGTGCAGGCCTTCTTCGGACTCCACCGGGCCGAGGTAGGTCTTCAGCATCATGTTGAAGTCCCGCGGCGCGGTGTACTTGCCGCGCGTGCCGCAGTTCGGGCACGGCACCTCGGACAGGTCGTCCTCGCTGGTCTCCTTGCCGGTGCGCGCCGCGAACTCCTCGGCGAGCTGGTCGGCGCGGAACCGCTTGTGGCACGACAGGCACTCGATCAGCGGGTCGGTGAACACGTTCACGTGCCCGGACGCGACCCAGACCTCACGCGGCAGGATCACCGAGGAGTCGAGGCCGACGACGTCGTCGCGGCCCTGGACGACGGTCTTCCACCACTGGCGCTTGATGTTGTCCTTGAGCTCGACCCCGAGCGGCCCGTAGTCCCACGCCGAGCGGGTGCCGCCGTAGATCTCTCCGCTGGCGAAGACGAAACCACGGCGTTTGCACAGGCTGATGATCTTCTCAATGGTGTTCGTGGGCACTCCACGCTCCGAAAAAGCTTGCGGGGACGGTTCAGGACTGGAACGTCCAGGGTATCCGCCGGGGCCCACCGCTTTTCGCGCAGGTGAGCCTACGGCCGCGTCACCAGCGACGCCGTCACGACGCGGTTGTCCTCGTACCCCTCGCTGCCGCCGACGTACTCGCCGCCGCAGGTGACGAGCAGCAGCTTGTGCGGGCCGTCGGGGTCGAACAGCTGCTCCGACCGGCCGGCCAGGTCCGACTTGTGCACGGTCTCGGTGGCGTCGATCTTGTACACCCACGCGCCGCCGGCGGCGTCGGTCAGCTTGACCTCCTGCCCCGGCTTGACCTGCCAGAGCTCGGTGAACGGCCCCTTCTTGCCCTTCCAGTTCACGTGCCCGGACAGCAGCGCGACACCGTGGTCGGCGCCGAGCCCGGCGCCCCACCAGGCGGCCTCGTCGAGCCCCTCCGGGATCTTCAGCGCCCCCGCGGCGTCGAGGTCCTCCTGGACCAGCTTCGCGGTGCCGCCGCCGGGCAGGGACAGCTGCGCCGGTGCCTTGCCGGTGTCCTGCGGGGTGCCCGCCGGGGCGGGCTGGTTCGCGGCCGGCACGGTCCCCCCGACGCCGTTCGCGACCGCGGGTTCATCCTTTCCGGTGAACACCAGCAGGGTCGCGACGAGCGCCGCGACCACGAACGCCCCGGCGACGCCGACGATCCACCAGCGGCCGGAGCCCTTCTTCGGCTCCGGGTTCTGCTCCTGCATGGGCTTGCGCTCCTTCGCTGTCGTGGCCAGTGCACGGACAGGCATGCCGCGAGGAGCAGCGGAGGTTGCACCGGATTCGATCAGCCGGCGGGGCGCGTCACCAGCTCGGCCGTGACCAGGCGGTTTTCGTCGTAGCCCTCGGTGCCGCCGACGTAGTCGCCGCCGCAGGTCACCAGCACCAGCCGGTGCGGGCCGTCCTGCCCGAACCACCGGGCGGCCTGGGCGGGCAGCGCTTCCTTCGGCAGCGTGACGACGTCGTCGACGCGGTAGACCCACCGGCCACCGCGGGCGTCGACGACGCTGACCCGGTCACCGGCCCGCATGCGCCACAGCTCGTCGAACGGCCCCCGCTTGCCCTCCCAGTTCACGTGCCCGGACAGCAGCGCCGCGCCCTGGGCCGCGCCCAGCTTCGCGCCCCACCAGGCCGCGTCGCCGAGGCCGCGCGGGATCGGCAGCACGCCGGTGTCGGTCAGCTCGGTGCGGACCAGGCGGGCGGTGGCCCCACCGGGCAGCCGGACCGTGCCCGGCCGCTGCTGCGCGGCGGACTCGCTGTCGGCGGGGAGCACGGCCGGGGCCGCGTTCTCGCCCGGCAGCGTGCCGGGCGCGGGGGCTGCCGCCACCGGCGTCGCCGACGGCGGCAGCCAGGTCAGCACGACGATCCCGGCCGCGAAGGCGGCCACGGCCAGTGCCGCCGAGACGGCGGCCAGCGCGGTGCGCAGCACCTAGTCCGACCCGGTTTTGCGCCGCCGGCCGAGCAGCAGGGCGACCGCGGCGAAGAACACCCCGCCGAAGAGCAGGCCGATGCCGAACGGGATGCGCGAACTGTCACCGTCGGTGGCGGGCGCGGCCGCGCCCAGGTAGCCGGCCGGGACCTGGGTCGGGACGGCGGGCTGGGTGGCGGTCGTGCCACCGGCCGGGCCGCCGGCCTTCGCGACGAAGCCCTTCGGGATCGAGCAGCTGACCCCGCCGAGCACGATGGTCGTCTTCACGTCCTGCAGCGCGGCGCCCTGGGCGTCCTTCACGTGGGTGGTGATCTCGACCCGCCAGCCGGCGGCGGCGGTGAAGTCGCCCCCGCGCCAGCCGTCCTGGCGGATCAGCTGGTCGAACGCGGCGACGCGGGTCAGCTTCAGGTCGGAGACGGTGGTCGCCCGGTCGGCGTTGGTGATGTCCCCCGGCGGGCCGAGCCGCAGGTTCTTCAGCTGCAGGCCCGCGGTGCCGCCGGGCATCGGGACGATGCCGAGCCCGCCGCCGGCCTGGCGCACCCACAGCCGGGTCACCGTCGAGGCGGCCGAGAGCTTCGCCGGGCCGGTGCAGTCCACCGACGTCTTGGCGCCTTCCAGGACGAGCACGGTGTCGTCGGCCGGTTTGGTGCCGCCCTGCCAGGTGTCCCGCAGCGCGTAGTTCGTCTCCGCGACGGCGGTGGGCACGGTGGTGGCCTGCAGGGCGGCGTAGACGTTGTGGTCCCGGCTGGGCACACCCGGCGGGTAGGGGTTCTGTGACGCGCTGTAGCGGCCGAGGTCGATCCGGTAGTGCCCGCCGAAGGTGGCGCGCTCGCCGTCGTCCTTGGGGACCGAGACGCGGTCCGCGCCGAGCTTCGACTGGCCGGGCAGCAGCGGGGACCGTTGCGTTTCGGTGATCAGGGCGCCGCCGCGCTGGCCTTCGTCCCCGATGCGCACGGAAGCGATGTTCGCGAACGAAACGGGCCCGGTCTTCTCGTCGACCGCCTGGGTCTGCGCCCCGGCGACACCCACGCTGACCAGCGGGAACACCGCGACGGCCAGTGCGGCTGCCTTCGTCACCAAACGCGTCATGTCTCCCCACTGCTCTGCTCGGGACGGGTCGCCGGCGTCCGGGAAACGGCGAAACGCTCCGCGACAACCTTGCACCGTCCGCGACAACATGCGAAGCCGCAGGGCCAATATCCCACGAACTCACCCGTTCGGGGTAATACGACCGGCCGTAACCCGCAGTCGGCGCCGAGGCGGGGGTCCCGGACGGGGGAACACTAGGATGGCGGCAGCCGTTATCGGCAATGACTACGGAATTCATGGTCGCGGGCAGTGTGGAGGCGGGAATGGCGACGGTCACCGGCAGTGGCGCCCAGCCGGGGCTCGCGGACTGCGCCCCGGCGGCCGACGGGTCCCCGGTGCCGGCGCACCCCGCCCAGTCGGTGCTGACGGACGCGGGCGACCTGCTGCGCGCGCTGGCGGCGCCGGTCCGGATCGCGATCGTGCTGCAGCTGCGCGTGGCCGACCGGTGCGTGCACGAGCTGGTGGACGCCCTCGACGTCGCGCAGCCGCTGATCAGCCAGCACCTGCGGGTGCTGAAGACGGCCGGGGTGGTGCAGGGCGAGCGCCGCGGCCGCGAGGTCGTCTACCGCCTCGCCGACGACCACCTGGCCCACATCGTGGTCGACGCCGTCGCCCACGTGCAGGAAGGAAAGTGATGAACACGGCCCCGTCGCGCAGCCAGGCCCCGGTCCCCGGGCGCCGGTCCACCCGGCAGCGGGCCGCGGTCGTCGAGCTGCTGAGCACGATCGACGACTTCCGCTCGGCCCAGGAACTGCACGACGAGCTCCGCAAGCGCGGCGACGGCATCGGCCTGACGACGGTGTACCGCACCCTGCAGTCGCTGTCGGAAGCGGGCGAGATCGACGTGCTGCGCACCGATTCGGGCGAGGCGATCTACCGCCGGTGTTCCGCGCACCACCACCATCACCTGGTCTGCCGCCTGTGCGGCCGCACGGTCGAGGTCGAGGGGCCGGCGGTGGAGCGCTGGGCGGAGAAGATCGCGGCCGAGCACGGCTTTTCGGAGATCTCCCACACGGTGGAGATCACCGGCACGTGCGCCGAGCACTGACCCCGCGTACCCGGACAGCCGACTCGCGTACCCGGAGGGTCGGCCCGCGTACCCGGGGGGTCGGCCCGGCCGCTGGGCGCCGGGCGGGCCATCCGACCGCCTGGATACGCGAACCGACCGGCTGGGTACGCGGGCCGACCGGCCGGGTACGCGGATTTCAGTATTCGTAAGGGTCCTTCGGGGTCGGGACGGACGTCAGCGAGGCGGGGGTGAAGTCCGGCGTGTAGCTGTTGTCCTTCGTGGCCGTGCCCGGGACGACCTGGCCGGTCACCTGGATCCAGGCGTCGCTGGCCAGGTGGTCGGCGGCGGCGCCGCGGAGGCGGACCGTCACCGGGAACGCGTCCGCCGCGCAGCAGCTGATCACCAGGCGGGCCAGCAGGGTGCTGCCTCCCGTGTGGACGACGAACCCGGTCAGCGAAACGGTGCGGCCGTTCAGCGTGCCTGCCGCATCCCAGCCGGCGCGGGTGACGAAGTCGTTGACGGACAACGGAACCACGTCCCCCGCGGGCAGTGGCGGGAAGGCGGCCGCGTTGGCCACCGCCGCGCTCGACGGGGCGCGGGCCTCGGTGCGGATCACCGAGTCCGCGCCCAGAGCCGGCGGGGCGACCAGGAACACGGCCAGCACGGGCACCAGCAGCAGCCAGGCGGGACGCGCGGAGTGTGCGTGACCATCGTGCTCGTGCGCGGCGGCCTTCCGCGAGGCAACCAGGTCGCGGACGATCGCCACGGCACCCAGCAGCACCATGACCCCACCACCGGCGATGATCCACGGCTGCTGCGCGGGCTTGACGTACCGCAGGTAGTCGCCGTTCGCCGCGATCTTGACCAGCGCCCCGCCGAGCAGGATCAGGAGGATGTTCTGGGTTTCCCGCTTCACGCGACCCCCACCACGAATCCGGCCCCCAGCGCGCAGGCCACCGCCACCACGAACGTCACCGGCGCGAACCGCACCGCGAACGACCGGCCGAATGTGCCCGCCTGCAACGCGAACAGCTTGACATCGATCGCCGGGCCCACCACCAGGAACACCAGCTTCGGCAGCAGCGGCAACGCCGTCAGGGACGCCGCGACGAACGCGTCCGCCTCGCTGCACAGGGCCAGCACCACCGCCAGTACCGCCATCACCACCACGCCCAGCACCAGCTGGCCGCCCAGCACGCCGAACCAGCGGGCCGGCACCAGCACGTTCAGCGCCGACGAAATCAGCGCCCCCAGCACCAGGAAACCGCCCGCCTCCACCAGATCCGTGCGCGCGGTCTCGGCGAACACCCGCCACCGCCGGCCGCCCGCCACGTCCGGGAGGCGCTGCAGCGCCCGCGCGGTGATCCATTCGAGCTTGCCCCAGCGGGCCCACAGCCAGCCCATCACCATCGCCGTCGCCAGCGAGCCCGCGAAGCGCGCCAGCACCATCTCCGGCTTGCCGGGGAACGCGACCGCGGTCGCCACCAGCACCACCGGGTTCACCGCCGGCGCCGCGAGCAGGAACGTCAGCGCCGCGGCCGGCGCCACCCCTTGCCCCATCAGCCGGCGGGCCACCGGCACCGAGGCGCACTCGCACCCCGGCAGCGCGACCCCGGCCAGCCCGGCGACGCCGACCGCCGCCCCGGCCCGCCTGGGCAGCACCTTCTCCAGCACCCGCGCGGGCACGAACGCGGCGATGGCCCCGCTGATCAGCACGCCCAGCACCAGGAACGGCAGCGCCTGCACGCACACGGCGACGAACACGGTCGAGCCGGTGCGCAACGCGGGCACGTCGAACACCTGCTGCAGCCGGCTCTGGGCGAGGATCGCGATCAGCAGGATCGCGCACAGCACTTCGACCGAGCTGATCCGGAACCGGCGCGTGCGCCGGCCGGGCTCGGCCTCGGTGTCGGAAACGATGTTCACGACCGCGATGATGCCAGGGCCGTCCGACAAGACCGGACCCGCACGGGCCGCGAACGGAAGATCACGGTCCGTTTCGGTACGGAATCCTCCGTTCGCGGCGGAAAGTCCACCCCGGACGGGTCAGTCGCCGGGCACGATTCCGGGCAGATCGGTCCGCAGCTGCGAAGCCGTCGACACGACGAGCATGAGCAACGTCCCGAGCGCCGCCGCGTCCAATCCGGCCGCCGGGAACGCGTACCGCAGCGTCACGTCGGCCCCGTTGTCCGAATGCCCGACCCCGAGCGTCCCGAACAGCCCCTGCCCGGCCCGCTCGGCGACGGCGATCGAAAGCGCGGGCTCGTCCGCGAGGTCCCAGCCGACCACGCAGGTCAGCGTGAGCACCGTGAGGCCTTCGCCGAGCCGGGTCGCCTGGATGACGCACGGGACGCCGCCGTGGGAGAACGTCAGCGCGCCGTCGTCGTCGACGTGGACCTCGAGGTACCGCTCCAATGCCTCCCGGGCCCGCGTCAGCAGCTCCGCCGTTTCGACCGCTTCGGTCGCGCTCACGAAGAAGCCGCCTGGTCGACGGCGCCGCCGAAGCGGCGATCCCGCTTCGCGAATTCCAGGCAGGCCCGCCACAGGTGGGTCCGGTCGAAGTCGGGGAACAGCGTGTCCTGGTAGACCATCTCCGCGTAGGCCGATTGCCACAGCAGGAAGTTCGACGTCCGCTGCTCGCCCGAGGGCCGCAGGAACAGGTCCACGTCCGGCATTTCGGGCTGGTACAGGTACTTCCCGATGGTCTTCTCGTTCACCTTGCCCGGATCGAGCTTCCCGGCGGCGACGTCCTGCGCGATCCGCTGCATCGCGTCACCCAGCTCCGCGCGGCCGCCGTAGTTGACGCACATGGTCATGTTCAGCGCGGTGTTGTGCTTGGTCTTTTCCTCGGCCGCCTGCAGTTCCTTGATCACCGACGCCCACAGCTTCGGCCGCCGCCCCGCCCAGCGGATGCGCACGCCGATCGAGCCGAGGTAGTCGACCTGGCGGCGGATGGTGTCGCGGTTGAAGCCCATCAGGAAGCGGACCTCTTCGGGGCTGCGCTTCCAGTTCTCCGTCGAGAACGCGTACACCGACAGCCACTTGACGCCCAGCTCGACCGCGCCGCTGGCGACGTCGATCATCACCGCTTCGCCGCGCTTGTGACCCTCGATCCGCGGCAGGCCGCGCTGGTTGGCCCAGCGGCCGTTGCCGTCCATGACCAGCGCGACGTGCTTGGGCACCAGCTCACGCGGGATTTCCGGCGGCTTCGCGCCCGACGGGTGCGGATCCGGGGCTCGCAGCTCGAACCGCGACGCCTTGTTCTCGCGTCCCCTGCGCAGCACTGCGAGCCTCCCTGGATGGGTGAAACCGGTCAGCCCGACCCTACTGCCCGGGTGACCCCTGTCTTTCGGGGGGCGAAGCCCCGGATGACACTGCCGCTTCACGGGCGCGTCGCTCGACCAGGGGAAGGGACCGCAGCTGCCGCTCCAGGTGCCACTGCAGGTGCGCCGCGACCAGGCCGCTCGCGTCGCGGCGGGTGCCGGGCAGGGTGGCCTCGGCCAGTGGCCATTCGCCGTGCAGCAGGGCGGTGAGCAGGTCGAGGACCTCGGGGGCCGGGTGCACGCACCCGGCGATCCGGCAGTCGGCGCACATCGAGCCGCCGGCGGCGATGCTGAACGCGGTGTGCGGGCCGGGCAGGCCGCAGCGGGCGCATTCGGTGAGCGCGGGGGCCCAGCCGGCGTAGGACATCGCGCGCAGCAGGAACGCGTCGAGCACCAGGGAGGAGTCGCGCTGCCCGTCGGCCAGCGCCCGCAACGCCCCGACGACGAGCAGGTACAGCTTGAGCACCGGCTCGCCCTCTTCGGCCGAGAGCCGGTCGGCGGTTTCGGCGATCGCGCTGGCCGCGGTGTAGGCCTGGTAGTCGGCGACCAGCGGCAGCTGGAACGCGTCGACGGTCTCGACCTGGGTGATGACGTCGAGCGTGCGCCCGGTGTAGAACTGCACGTCGACGTGGCCGAACGGCTCCAGCCGGGCCCCGAAGCGCGACGAGGTGCGCCGCACGCCCTTCGCGACCGCACGGACCTTGCCGTGCCGCCGGGTCAGCAGGGTGACGATCCGGTCGGCCTCACCCAGCTTGTGCGTGCGCAACACCACCCCGGTGTCGCGGTAGAGGTTCACCACCCCGACATCGTCCCACTTCGGGGTGATGCCGGGGTGGAGCGCCCCGCGGAATCAGCAGTAGTAGCCGTAGCAGGTGCTGACGGCCACCGCCGAGGCGATGATCACGATGATCGCCACGACGCAGCCGAGGCCGCCCAGGATGGTGGAAATCAGGCAGAGCGTCTTGGTGGTGCGGGAGGCCTGTTCGGCCATCTGGTAGTTGCCCTGCATCTTGTACGTGCCGACCTCGTTGGACTTCATGATCGCGAAGATGCCGAGGATCAGGCCGCCCAGGAAGAGCGAGGCGATCGCCCAGCCCTTGTAGTCCTTGATGGCGTTGATGTCACCGCCGCCGGGCATGCCGTAGCCGGGCGCGCCGAACGGCGGCTGGCCGTACGGCGCCGGCTGCCCGTACGGCGCCGGCTGCTGGCCGTAGGGCGCGGGCATGCCGCCGGACGGCGGGCCGTAGCCCGGCTGCTGCGGCTGCTGGCCGTAGGGCTGCTGCTGGCCGTAGGGATTGGTCATGACGTGGTACCCCAACTATTCGTGAACTTCCGCCGGGTGACTCCGGCGGTGGTGGTGCGGGAGGAACGGGGTCAGCGCTGCTCGTTCGGCGGCTGGCCGAACTGGCCCGGCTGGATCTTCTGGGTCGCCTCGGGCTCACCCGGGGTGGCGTCCGGCCGCAGCATCTGGGTGCGCTCGGCCTGCTCGTCGAAAGAACTTCCGGTGCCCGGGCGGAGCATCTGGGTCCGCTCCGCCTGCTCGTCGAAGGCGCTGCCACCCGGCGGCGGCGCGAGCGGCTGCTGCGCGAAGCCGCCCGGCTGCGGCGGCTGGGCGCCGAACCCGCCGGGGGACGGCGGCTGGCCGAACCCACCCGGCTGCGGCTGGCCGAACCCGCCCGGGGCCGGCTGCGGCTCGAAGCCGCCGGACTGCGGCTGCTGCGGGAAACCACCGGAAGCGGGCTGCTGCGGGAAGCCGGCGGACGGCGGCTGGCCGAACTGGCCGGGCTGGCCCGCGGGCGGGTAGCCGCCGAACGCCTGCGCGCCCTGCTGGCCGAGCGGCGCGGCCGTGTCGTCGGCGTTGACCACGACGGTGCCGATGATCTTGTCGGCCAGCGTCTGGCTCTTGTCGTCCCACAGCGGCCACAGCCAGCCGACGTAGCAGATGACGTTGTCGACGAAGTGGGCGAGGTCGCGCACGAACGCCATGCCGGGGCCGATCGGCTGCCCGGTGTCCTCGCGGACGAGCTTGATCTTCGCGATGCGCTTGCCGAGCGACTGGCCGGTGTTGCCCTGCTGGATCCACCGGTTGTAGACGCACCAGCCGATCCAGGCGAGCGAGCCGACCAGCGCCAGCACCGAGAAGGCGTTGCTCCCGATGATGGCGACGGGGATGAGGATCAGGTAGAGCAGGACGACCGGTCCCATGTCGACCAGCCAGCCGAGGGCGCGCTGACCCCAGCTCGCGTAGTTGCGCGGCGGACCGAAGGGGTTGCCCTGCTGGCCGAACGGTGCGGGCTGGCCGAACGGCGCCTGCTGGCCGTAAGGCGCTTGCCCCGGCTGCGGCTGCCCGAACGGCTGCTGGCCACCGGACGGCTGCCCGAACGACTGCTGACCGTAGGGATCGGTCATCGGTGTCTTCCCCTCGCTGGTCACTTCCCCGACACGCGGAACGGATCCGCCCTCGTCGGTCCGGTCCGCGGGAGCGTACTCGGTTCACCTCACGCCGCGCCGCCCAGGCTTCAGCTGTCCGGGTGAACCGCGCGACCCCTCCGACGCGGTGCGTACCCGCCCGGTTCCCGGCGGCCGCGATTCAGACGTGCAAGCCGGTGAACGGCGCGAACGGCAGGTTGCGGATGACGAACCAGACGACGAACACGACGGAAAACGCCAGTGGCGTCCAGCGCCAGTGCAGCCAGCTGTCCACGAAGCGCCCGCGCAGCCGGCCGACCGTCCACGCGATGATGCTCCACACCAGCAGCAGCACGGTCACGAACGACACGGCGTTGTAGTGCAGGGCCGCGGGGATGTCGCCGTGCATCAGGCTGTACGCCATCCGCATGCCGCCGCAGCCGGGGCAGTCGATGCCGAGCAGGGCCTTCGTCGGGCAGACGGGCAGGAACCCGCCCGGGGTCGTCGGGTCGCCGATCCAGACGGCCACGCAGCACGCGCCGAGCCCGGCGACGACGGCCATCGGCGCGCTGAGCGCCCGCAGCTTGGCCTTGGCGCCGCGGGCCGGGTATCCCGTGTAGACGGTCGTCGCGGTCATGACCGGCCGACCGAGAAGATGCCGATCCCCGCCAGCACGACGAAGAAGAGCACGTAGAGCAGCAGGATGACCCCGGTCGAGATGGCCGACCACATCGCCCACTTGCGGGCGTCGTCCGCGGCCTTCTGCGCCTCGGCGGGGAAGCCCTGGTACCACAGCGTGTGCACCTGGTTGGCCTTGACGATCGCGACGATCCCCAGGGGCAGGCAGCACAGCACGGTGCTCAGGATGGCCCACACGAGGTTGTTCTCCGGCGGCGGCCCGTAGTTCGGCTGCTGGTAGCCGTAGCCCGGCCCGCCCGGGGGCGGGTAGGGCGGCGGGTACTGGTCGGTCACCGGGATCCTCCTGCTGCTCGGCTACGTCAGTATGACGGCGTGCTGGTGCCGAAGGTGAAGGCACCCGCGATGAGCAGGATGATCCACAGCACGTTGACCACGACACCGGCGATGGCGGCGATGATCGCCCACTTCTTCGCGGCGTCGGCGGCTTCCTGCGCGGCGGCCGTCTGGCCCTGCGCCCACAGGCCGTTCACCTTCGCGGCCTGCACGATCGACACGATGCCGAACGGGAGGCAGCACAGGATCGTGGTCAGGATGGCCCACACGAGGTTGTTGCTCGGAGGCGGGCCGGGCTGGTAGCCACCCGGCTGCCCACCGGGGTAGTTCGGCTGCCCACCGGGGTAGTTCGGCTGGCCGCCGGGCTGGTTCGGCTGGTCGCCGGGGTAGTTGGGCATGCCCTGGCTGTCGGTCATCTTCGGTCGTTCCCCTTCGTCGAGCTCCACGGACGACCACCGGGTCCGCGGGCCGCCCCGACGGGCCGCGGTGTGGTCGAAGCCGCGACTGTAGGGGGAGAGATCATTGCGCGCCCCGCGTTTCGTCCCGCCGCGACCGAATCGAGACCAGGAATTCGGCCACCGCTCCCCCGGGCGGCAAAAAACCAGGTCAGAAGCCGAGCCGGCGTAACTGACGGGGGTCGCGCTGCCACTCTTTGGCCACCTTGATGTGCAGGTCGAGGTAGACCTTCGAGCCGAGCAGCCGTTCGATGTTCCGGCGGGCGGTGGCTCCGACCTCGCGCAGCCGTTCGCCCTTGTGCCCCAGGATGATCCCCTTCTGGCTGGGCCGTTCCACGAAGAGGAACGCGTGCACGTCGATGAGGTCGTCGCGGCCTTCGCGGGGCAGCATCTCCTCGACGGTGACGGCGATCGAGTGCGGCAGCTCGTCGCGGACGCCTTCCAGCGCCGCCTCGCGGATCAGCTCGGCGACCAGCGTCTGCTCGGGCTCGTCGGTGAGCTCGCCGCCCGGGTACAGCTGCGGGCCCTCGGGCAGCCGCTGGACCAGCAGGTCGGCCAGGGTGGAGACCTGGAAGCCGTCCACTGCGGACACCGGCACGAGCTCGGCGAAGTCCATCACTTGCTGCAGCGCCAGCAACTGTTCGGCGACCTGCTGCGGCTGGACGAGGTCGGTCTTGGTGACGATCCCGATGACCGGGGTCCGCTTGGCGATCTTCTGCAGCTCGTTGGCGATGAACTTGTCGCCGGGCCCGATCTTCTCGTTCGCCGGCACGCAGAAGCCGACGACGTCCACTTCGGACCACGTGGTGTGCACGATGTCGTTGAGCCGCTCGCCGAGCAGGGTGCGCGGGCGGTGCAGGCCCGGCGTGTCGATCAGGACGAGCTGGGCGTCCTCGCGGTGGACGATGCCGCGGATCGCGTGCCGGGTGGTCTGCGGCTTGCTGGAGGTGATCGCGACCTTGGTGCCGACGAGGGCGTTGGTCAGCGTGGACTTGCCGGCGTTGGGCCGGCCGACGAAGCAGGCGAAGCCGGAACGGTGCTCGGTCATCGCTCGAGCACCTCGAGGACCGTGCCGTCCGGAGCGGCCAGGATGATCGGCGCGTACTTCGCGATGTCGCGGACCGCGTGCACGGACGCGCCCTTGAGCAGCCCCTCTTCGCTGACGACGGCGGCGGCCTCGATGCCTTCGGCGCCGCTGGAGAGCGCGGCGGCGACCGCGGCCTGGAGCGCGGTGAGCTTGAACGACGGCTGGTCGACCGTGCCCGCGGCGTACGTGCGGCCGTCGGTGTCGCGGACCGCGGCGCCCTCGGGGGCCTGGATGCGGGCGCGCGAGGACCGGGCCAGCACGACGAGTTTCTGGTCCTCGGCCTCGAGGTCAGGCATGTTCGACGCTCCTGTCGCGTTCGTCGGGGTGGGGCAGGCGCGTGCGGCGGCGCGTCCGGTCGACGGGGTCCGTCATCGCCTCGGCGTCGGCCGGGTGCACGACCACGGAGGTGATCCGCATCCGGCCACGGCGGTCCTTGCCCCCTTCGGCGAACAGCCGAAGGCCGGCGACCTCGGCTTCGGCCCCCGGCAGCGGGACCCTACCCAGTCGTTCCGCGAGCAGCCCGCCCACGGTCTCCACGTCGTGGTCTTCGAGGTCGATGCCGAACAGTTCGCCCAGGTCGTCGACGGTCATCCGGGACGACACGCGCACCGCCCCGCCGTCCAGTTCCTCGACCTCGGGGCGTTCGTCGGCGTCGGACTCGTCGGTGATCTCGCCGACGATCTCCTCGAGGACGTCCTCGATGGTCAGCAGGCCCGCCGTGCCGCCGTACTCGTCGACGGCGATCGCCATGTGGTTGTGCGACCGCTGCATTTCCTTGAGCAGCTCGTCCAGGCGTTTCGAGTCGGGGACGAAGGACGCCGGGTTCATCACCGAGTCGACGACCGTGCTCGGCCCGTCGGGGTCGAGGTAGCCGGTCATCAGGTCCTTGATGTTGACGACGCCGACGATGTCGTCGACGGACTCGTCGATCACCGGCAGCCGGGTGAACCCGGTGCGCAGGGCGAGGGCGAGGGCCTGCCGGACGGTCTTGGTGCGCTCGATCCAGACGATCTCGGTGCGCGGCACCATCACCTCGCGGGCCACGGTGTCGCCGAGCTCGAACACCGAGTGGATCATCTCGCGCTCGGAGTCCTCGACGACGCCGCGTTCCTGGGCCATGTCGACGAGCTCGCGCAGCTCGACTTCGGAGGTGAACGGGCCTTCGCGGAAGCCCTGGCCGGGGGTGATGGCGTTACCGATGAGGATGAGCAGCCGGGACAGCGGGCCGAGGACGGAGCCGAGGACCCGGACGGGCCCGGCGACGTAGCGGCCGATCCGGTAGGGGTGCTGGCGGCCGAGGGTGCGGGGCCCGACGCCGATGAGGACGTAGCTGACGACGACCATCACGACCGCGGTGACCAGCACGGCGAGCCCGAGCGGCGCCAGGCGGGTGCCGACGAACACCGTGACCAGCACGGTCGCCGTCAGCTCGCAGCCGAGGCGGAGCAGGAGCAGCAGGTTGATGTGCCGTCGCCGCTCGGCGACGACGGCGGCGAGCTGGCTGGCGCCGGGCAGCCCGAGCCGGGCGAGGCCTTCGGCCCGGGCTTGCGAGACGGTGCTGATCGCGGCGTCCGCCGCCGCGAACACGCCCGCCAGGAGGACGAGCGCGATCGCGAAGAAGAGCTGTTCCATGGCTGGTGCCTAGGGCGTTTCCCCGGCGGGGGGTTCGGCGGCGGGGGCCTCGAGGCCGGCGATGCCGAGCACGCGGTCGTCGGTGCTGCGCTGGGCGTCCCGCTTGTCCAGGGCGGCGACGGCCTCCTGGTATTCGCCGAGGATGCGCTTCTGGAGGCCGAACATCTCGCGTTCCTCGGCGGGTTCGGCGTGGTCGTAGCCGAGGAGGTGGAGCACGCCGTGCACGGTGAGCAGGTGCAGCTCGTCGATCAGGGCGTGGCCCGCGGTCTTGGCCTGGTCCTTGGCGAACGCCGGGCAGAGCACGATGTCCCCGAGCAGTGCCGGTGACGCGTCGGGCGCGTCGGGGCGGCGGGAGGAGTCGAGCTCGTCCATCGGGAAGGCCATCACGTCGGTGGGGCCCGGGAGGTCCATCCAGCGTTCGTGCAGGTCTTCCATGACTTCGAGGGTGACGAGCAGGATGGACAGCTCGGCGAGCGGGCTGACTTCCATCTTGTCGAGGGCGTAGCGCGCGGCGGAGACGATGGACGTCTCGTCGACGTTGACGCCGGATTCGTTGGCGATCTCGATGCTCAACGCCGGTTGCCCTTCCAGCCGTCGTTCTGCTGGGCGTCCTGCACGGCCTGCCACTTCTCGTAGGCGTCGACGATGCTCGCGACGAGCCGGTGCCGGACGACGTCCTGGCTGGTCAGTTCGGCGAAGTGGAGGTCGTCGACGCCGGTGAGGATGTCCCGCACGACGCGCAGGCCGCTGCGCTGCCCGCTGGGCAGGTCGACCTGGGTGATGTCGCCGGTGACGACGATCTTGGAGCCGAAGCCGAGCCGGGTGAGGAACATCTTCATCTGCTCGGGCGTGGTGTTCTGGGCCTCGTCGAGGATGATGAAGGCGTCGTTCAGCGTGCGGCCGCGCATGTAGGCCAGCGGCGCGATCTCGATGGTGCCCGCCTGCATGAGCCGCGGGATCGACTCGGGCTCGACCATGTCGTGCAGCGCGTCGTAGAGCGGCCGCAGGTAGGGGTCGATCTTTTCGTTGAGGGTGCCGGGCAGGTAGCCGAGGCGCTCGCCGGCTTCGACGGCCGGGCGGGTCAGCACGATCCGGGTGACCTGCTTGGCCTGGAGGGCCTGGACGGCCTTCGCCATGGCGAGGTAGGTCTTGCCGGTGCCGGCGGGGCCGATGCCGAAGACGACGGTGTGCTTGTCGATGGCGTCGACGTACCGCTTCTGGTTCAGCGTCTTGGGCCGGATGGTCTTGCCGCGCCGCGAGACGATGTTGAGGCTGAGCACCTCGGCGGGCGAGGCGTCCCCGGTGGAGAGCATGCCGACGGTGCGCCGGACGGTGTCGGGTCCGACCTGCTGGCCACCGGTGGCGAGCTGCACGAGCTCGGCGAAGACGCGTTCGGCGAACGCGACGTCGGCCGGTGTGCCGGTCAGGGTGACTTCGTTGCCGCGGACGTGCACGTCGGCGGCGAGGAGCTCCTCGGCGACCCGCAGGTTCTCGTCGCGCGAGCCGAGCAGGCTCAGCGCGGCGGCGTCGGGGATGGGAAAACGGGACTGCGCGGCCTGGACGGAGGCATCCTCGGTCTTGGCGACGTCCCCGGGGACGTCGGGTCGGGCGGCACCACCCGGTACGGTTCCGGCCACGTGGCCTCAGGCCTGCTTTCTCGGTGAGGGAGCTCGGACCCCACCGATGCTACTGGCACCCACCGACAAGACGCAGGCCGGTTTCCCTAGTCCTGCTCCGGAGCCCCGAACAGCCCCAGGGGCTCCCCGCCCAGGACGTGGGCGTGAACGTGGAAGACGGTCTGCCCGGCATCGGAGTCGGTGTTGAAGACAACCCGGTACCCGCTCTCGACGATCCCCTCGAGCTCGGCAACCTTGCGAGCGGTGGCAACGACATCACTCAGCAGCTGCGGATCCCCGGCAGCAAGCTCCGCAACGTTCCGGTACCGCTTCCGAGGAACGACGAGAACGTGCACGCGAGCCTGCGGCCGAATATCCCGAAAGGCAAAGGTGGTTTCATCCTGAAAGACGACGTCAGCGGGGATCTCCCCACCGATGATCCGTTCGAAGAGGGTGTCGGCCTCAGTTTCACTCATAGAGGCACCCTATCGACCAACACCCACCCCCACACCAACCCAGACCCAGCCCCGAACCCCACCAGCGAGAAGGCCGAAGGCCGCCGAGCAAGCAACACGCCCTCGACAACCCGACCACAGCGGAAGCCGCGGGGGGTCCGGGGGCTCGCCCCCGGCTGGGGGGCTGGGGGGTTGTCCCCCAGAGAAAAGCACGAAACCGCCCGCCGACAGCTGGACA